>CAZBWU010000014.1:0-4102 GCA_964496095.1 uncultured Gammaproteobacteria bacterium | reverse complement strand
TAAAAATGGAAGAAAAAAGAATCAACAATAAGATTATGCAAAAAATTAAAGATATAAATTCATATATAAATAAATTTTCACCAGAAGAGAAAGAAATGATGGAGAGTCTGCGAAAAATAATTCATTCAACTGTTAAGTGTGATGAGGCTGTTGCTTATAACATGCCTGCTATAAGGTTTAATGGTAAAATTATTTGTTGTTTTGCTATGAATAAGGATCATTTGGGGTTCTATCCATATAGCGGGAGTGTTATTTCTAGTATGAAAAAGGAATTGATAAAATATACAACAACCAAGGGCTCAGTTCATTTTCCTAAGAACAAGAAGTTACCAGTCGGTATTATTAAAAAGCTTTTAAAAGCAAGAATAAAAGAAATATGAAAAAATATATAAATGTGATTCTAAAAGTTTTGTTTAGCTTGTTAATGTTTATGCCAATAATGGGGGCAATTCATTTGTTTCCAGCGCCTACAGCAAGTATGTATAATAATTCGCAAGCCTTTGCTTTTATAACCATGATTATGGGGCCGGCATGGTACATAAATTTTACTATGGCTGTTGTATTTGCGCTTGCCCTTGTTCTTTTTTGGACAAGACGCAGGGCTTTGGCAGTTGTTCTTGTTTTGCCTGTCACAGTAAATATAATTAGTTTTCATTTGTTTCTCGATGGTGGCTTGTTTACTCCAGGCGCCATTCCTGCCGTTATGATATTTGCTCTTAATTTATATTTTGTATGGCAAGAAAGGCAGAACTACACACAGCTACTCGCCAGGTCAAATTAACCGATAAGATAAAAATTTTTAAACCTGACTTAACTCCAAAAGAGATGCTTGAGCTTGGCGTCTTTGGTGGAGTATATTTTGCAGACAAGCCAAAAGAATTTCCGAAGAGCTGGTTTGTTAAAGCCAAATTATCAGCCGATGGTAAGCGTCACAAAGAGCTTAATTTTTTTCGTGTAAATGCTAGCCAACCTCTTTCTGTGTGGCAAGCCAAAGGTTGGATAAATCCACAAGATCCGCGAGGGTGGTTCCAGTGGTATTGTAGGTATTATCAAGGACGTAGAACTGAAGATGACGAAAGACAGATAAAAAGATGGTACGCAATGCGTAGGCATATAATGCAAATTAAAAATAATTGTCGGATGGGTGACATTTTTTGTCGCCCAAGACAAAGACAAGCCCTTTTACATTGGGCCTATGATTCCAGAAACCTTTAGGATAAAATAAGTTATAAGTAGTAATAACTTAACAAAGTTGTTTTTATAATGGTATAATTAGATTGTTATTAATTAAGTATAAAAAATATGTCAGCCAACATCGCCTTACCTCAAGAGTTAAGTAGTAGCCTAGGTAGTGAAGCACAGGATTTTGCCATAAAAGCCGAGAGAGCTTTGCCGGTAAGAAAATGCGTCAGTTTGATTGTTTTGGGATTAGTTTGGACTGTTTTTATGAGTATGTTTTGGGTGACTTTATTAGGCCCTGTGCTTATGGGACAAGAAGCAACCTTTAAAGTCAATGGTGTACAAACTGCGGTTGGTCCTGGCAACCTGGCTCCACTATTATTTCCTGGGTTAGTGATTGGTGTTTTGACTTTGGCTGGGTTAGTATTTTTATTATGGGGAGTCGCCTCTCTTTTTCGTGAAGGGGGATATTTTGTGGGCACTGCGTCTAGACTGGTATTTTTTAAAAAAGGAAATATCAGGTCAATGGATTGGGGAAATTTTTCCGGTGATATAGAAGTTCGAGGTGCTGACCAAAAAGGTGATATTTCTTTGCGAATGAGTTCGGGAAAAATGGAAAGCAGTAGATACGGTCGGGACAGGTATGTAGCAGACATGATCTATATGGCTGGTATACCCAATGTTTTTGAAATAGAAAAAATTATTAGAAAAAGAATTAGTGAAAAATCTTCTTTGGCTCAAAAAGCATAGAAAAAAAAAGGTTTAAGTTATGTTTTGCCAAATCTGCAAGACCAAAATTGACCCAGGGGAGCAAGCTTGCCGGATTTGTGGCACACCAGTTTTGACGACAGGCGGTATAAGTATGTCTAGCCCGGAGATAAAAGCTATTATTTTAATTGACAAGCACTTAATACCAAAACCAATCAAGTGCGCGAGTTGTGGCTTTGCTGGCCAAGGGCAATTTACGAGAAAAATGACTACACAGATTGCAGCTTTGCTTGCTATATTTTTCTTTCCTATCTTTCCACTCTTGTATTTTACTTTTACCTACAAATACAGATGTCCTCAATGTAAATCAAATTCGCTTAGTATAAAAAACAGCGAGGGTCAGTTTGAAAGCCAGCTTGAGAAAAAAAGAAAAACGCAAAAAATATTTTTTACTATTCTTGCTATTTTTCTAGGGCTAGTTTTATTATTGATAGTCAAAGTCTGGAACTAGGCTTTTGTTTGAGATTTGTCTTCCGCAAAATAAAGCATGCCATTACTCATAAACTTGGCTAATCCAATGGCCACATTTTCATAGTTGGCTTTAAATCTTGGATCGTCTGTATACATCTTGGCCATACCACGATACATTTGCAAGTTTGGTTCATAGAAAGCACGCAGGCCTTCATAATGTTTGGCAATCAGACTTTGTACGGCCTCACTTTTTGGGTCTTGACCTGATTTCATTGCAGTAGCAATTGTCTGGGTCAATTCACTAGCATCTTTAATAACCTTAGCCAGTCCAGCTTTACCCATTTTCTTTACTCGTTCTTGGGATTGCTTAAAAGCATCGGTATGGCCCCATCTTTTTTGGGCTTCTTCGGAGTATTTACCCATCTCTTCTTTGGAAAAATTACCGTATAATTCCTCGTCTTGCATATTGATTTCTTTATTAATTTTTTTAATTGTCTTGTCGATTGTAGTAATCAGACGGTCAAGGCGGTGTCGTTTGAGCTTGATTAAGTTTTTTTGTTCTTGCAACGCCAAGCGCATATCAAATTGCGGGGAGGATAGAATTTTTTGAATTGTCTCTAAAGAAAAATCCAGCTCTCGGAAAAACATAATTTGTTGTAAGCGCAACAGTTGCGTCTCTTCATATTGACGGTAGCCATTTTTTTCTTTTCTCGCGGGTTTGAGTAGATTCATCTCGTCATAATAATGAAGAGTGCGCACGCTCACACCTGCTAGGCTGGCTAATTGTTGAACTGAATAAGACATAATTCTCAGGTTTAATATTTTTTGGTATCGACCAATCTAGGTAGTTCTAGATTCACCTTAGCATATTATAAACTATGACGCAACGTGATAGTCAAGGGGGTGTCATGAAGCTTGTTTTTCTGGTAAGATAGGTAAACGTCAGCTTCTGATTGTTTTTAATTCACTAATGATTTTGTATGCAAAAAAACATATATTTTATAATAGTTAGCCTTGTTTGCGCGTTGGTTTTAGGCCTATCTCCAGTTTTTGCTCAAACGTATGATTATGGTGGAGAAAACGGACGTTGGGGTCGGGCTAGTGACTTTCAGGACAAGATAAATGCCTTATCAAGCGAAGCTAATAAGGCAGTGATTATGCCAATTTTATTTGGTGTGGGCATAAAAAACATTTCTCCAAATTTTGGCGACCCACGTTCGGGTGGACGCAGTCATGAAGGCGAAGATATTATGGCTACAAAAGGCACGCCGATTATTTCTCCGACTGCCGCAGTAGTCTTGCGTACTGGTTTTGGTGACAGCGCGGGTAATTATGTTTATACGGCTAATCCTGGGGGTGAGACTTTTGTGTATATGCACTTAGATAGAATTGGTGAAGGCGTAGTACCGGGTTTGGTACTGACGCAAGGAGCGTTGATTGGTTATGTTGGTAATACAGGTAATGCTTCGGGCGGTGCTGCCCACTTACATTTTGAGATTCATAATGCTGGCGGTAGTCCAACCGATCCGTTTCCGCGGTTGACGGCCGAGCTATCATTGGCGGAGAAAATGTCTTATCTAACTGCGATTCTTAATCAAACTACGGATAGCAAGTTTTTGGCGCAATTTTTGGTCACAAATTTTCGTTCGACTTTTAATTCGGCTATGAATGCGGATGTTATTTTGCCACTAGCTATTAATAATTTATTAGTTCCTGAGGGCACGACCGCAGAAACACCAGCTAG
>CAZBWU010000013.1:3771-5822 GCA_964496095.1 uncultured Gammaproteobacteria bacterium | reverse complement strand
CAAAACCCTCTAATCACGGTGTTTTTTTGATTACCAATTGTGGGAGGTTCGAATCCGTTAAAGATTGTTGCCATTAAATTGAATAAAAACAGGAAATCAGTTAAACTGAGTGGTGGTAAGTAAATTATAAATAATTTAGTTATTGTAAATCATATTTATGCATGAAAGTTTTGCAGACAGTAGAGGAAAAGAAGTTCTATCTATAAAAAGACTTGATGGACTCGATGCGTCAAGATTGATCCCGGCAAATTTACAGATTGACGAAATTGAGGGGGAGCCAAAAATTTTAGTTAAGAAAGAGCCTGGACAGATTGATTTTGTAATTATTGATGAGAATAAAGTGCCTTTCAGACATGCGCAAGATTTTAAATATGTTGAGATAGTGGAAGATAAAATCAATGCGTATCCAGAATTAAAAGCTGGTAAAGATCTTTACTACCGACCTCTGATTTTAGGCCATATTTCAGAAGTCTCACCAACTATTCTATACGGCGATATGGCAGAAACAAATCCTGCTCTAAGAGGCAAAGGTTTTGGCCTGGCATTTTTTGAAAATTTATATATGGTTGCCGAGCAGTTAGGGTATAAGTTTTTTGCAGGTCATCATAACGACGCAGAGACCGCTCAATTTTTTTTAAATAGAGGTCATTTTTTAATTGAAGAAATTAGCAATGAGTTCCGAGCAGAAATTGACGTTTTGCGCGAACAAGCATCAGATAATTTGGTTTATTCAACAGTAAAAATTTTAAAATCAGAAGATATACAACTATATATTCGGCCAGAAAGAATTGGCGCTAGTGTAGAGGATAGGATTGAGTATAAGGAAAAATTCATCGCGTTATATGAGATTTTTGAAAGACTGATTAATACAATACAGAAAATCAAAACAAAAACAGAGGGAGATGGAGATAGGGCTACAATTATTGAGGTTCTAGAAGATCTGAATAATCTCTTGCCAGAACAAGATCGTTACAGTCTTGGATTGCCATCTGAAGATGATGATAACTTTGTTGAATTAGCGGAGAGTTTTTTAGATCACCTTAAAGATAAGTCTCCGAGTCTAGCCCAAAATGCAACTCTGGAGGATATTGAGGAAAATTTAATTGATCAGTAAAACAAGTTCTAACATCAGTGCACAAACGGAGCATATATCAAAACCCTCTATTAATGCGTTTTTTTGGTTTATAGTCTAGAACGTGACTATGTGGTATGCTTAGCTATATGATCACTGCAACAAAGATTGTAAACCTTCCTCGCCCTAAGCGTATTTTTGACATTTTATTTACATCATTCTTGTGTATATTATTTGCGCCACTTTCCTTATTCATTGTTGGTTCGATTATTATCGAACAAATTTTTATTAAAGATTCCCGAGGGCCGTTCTTTTATATTGAAAAAAGAGTTTCTAAAGGTAAAATTTTTAATTTTTATAAATGGCGAATTTTTAAAACCTCGGTAATACAACAAGCTTTGCGGGAAAGTCCAGTTATTCACACAGCTAAACTTCAAGAAAATCCAAAAAATATAACATGCTATGGCAAACTCCTTAAAAGGATATATATGGACGAGTTGCCCCAGTTATGGAATGTGTTAAAGGGTGATATGACTTTAGTCGGCCCTCGTCCTACCAATCTAGAGAATTCAGAAAATTTTAAAAAATCAGGAGATTACACTAGAGAAATTATGATTTGTGGTCTTACTGGTCCTTTTCAATCACAAAAAGGCCATTTAAATAAAAAAAGTCAGCTACAGATGGATACGGAGTATATAGATTTTATCGCCACCAATCCCGGCTGGAAAGTAGTTCTAAAGGATATTAAAATACTTTTACAAACAATTAAAATAGTGTATGAAGCGAGAGGAATTTAATGGTACCTTTACATGCGTTTGACTTTATTTGCTTAACTAATATAATAAGGAAGATAAATTCGGTAATTTTTAACTGGGTATATCTCAGCTAGATAATAAATATTAATCATTCTGTATGATTTCAGAAAGTGCACACGGACAAAATTATGATCGTAAAAAAGAAAATCGCCTTGATGTGTTAA
>CAZBWU010000013.1:0-3671 GCA_964496095.1 uncultured Gammaproteobacteria bacterium | reverse complement strand
AGTGCACACGGACAAAATTATGATCGTAAAAAAGAAAATCGCCTTGATGTGTTAACAAGCAATCCTGATTTACCTGAATATATTATTCATGCTCGGGAAATTAGAAAATTATTACAAGATAGTGTCCGTAAAGAAGGTTGGCCTAAAATTCCAGCTGATATTAGTAGTCTAGAGGATCTATTTGCGGAGGCGCGAAAACAAGTTGTGCGGGCCTGGGATGAAAGGGTTTCTCCAAAATTAAAAGACAGGTTTGATCAGTGGGCCGATGCTCTTGAACAAACTAGTTGTGATGAATCCAAAGTAAAATTATTGCGTAATTCAGAAGAGATGAATGATAAAATCACTATTCATCAATTTGGTGTGTTAGAGGGGGTAATGCGGGAGTTTATTCCTGATGCTTGGCGGGAGTTGGTTTTGATAGCTTCAGAGAAGCAACTTGCCGAATTAACGTTGGCACGTCACTGGGTGCAAAACCTAAGCGAAGAGGAGAAACAAGTTGTGGCAAAAAAATTTGGTTTTAAGAATGCTTTTGAGATTGAGTTGGCGCTTGATAGTGCAGCTTTCCTAGGTAAGTATATTGACCAGGCTTTTGTTAAGCAAATTGAATTGGCTGACGTTCCAGGTGGTTCTTCAGAAACTCCTCTTGCAAAAAAAGGCGGAGATGCATCAAAAAAACGCGGCGTAAATTATCTCTATGATAGAGAAGATGGAGAAGGTAGGTTAGACGTTAAAACATATGGCGATGTTTTTCCTTTTGAGTCAAGCGGGATTGCCAGTCGTCTTTTAATTTTAAAAGAAAAAACTAAAAAAGGCTTGGAAGAAGGTAGGTTAGGTACCGAGTATGAAGGTCTGCCAGAGTATTTGCAAAAAATGTCTGATGCTATTATTTCAGATGAAAAGGAGCCAGCAAAAATTTATAAAATATGGGAGGATGTATCTGCATCATTTCGCCAACTAATGGAGAATGGATGTCCGATAATGCTTATGCCACAAAAGTCAGAATCAGTTGCTGGAGATGCAAATAAAGTTGACTGGGAGATAAGATTTAATTTTCGCACTGCGAAGTCTAAGGAGCTTGAAAAAGATTTACAGCCGTATCGTGAATTGGCCGGAGAAATAAACAGAAACATTGCAAATTATTTGGATGACCCGTCGCGTCCTATTCCACCAATATTTGTGGGTCAGCAATTTACTGCTAGTGGGCCAAATACCTTCTGGTACACTCGTGGCGAAGCGGGTGAAAAAAGTATGGTTGCTCATACTAATGCGGTTTTGGATGTTGCTCGGATTGGCGCCTTTCCTTCTCTTCAGAAAATATTTGGTAATGATGTGATAGGACAGGAGGCTTTTGAAAAAGCAACTTTATTTGATAATTCATTACATGAACTTGGACACACTGTAGCGACCAAAAAAGATACAGAAATTTTGAGGCGAGTTGGCAATGCTAAGGTTATTGAAGAACTAAAAGCTGATTCCACTGCTCTTAAATTAGTGTTAATGCGATTCCAAAAGGATGGTTTGGCAGGGGTTGATTTCCGAGCTCAACTTTATGCCAAACTTGGCGATGTGTGCGATTATCTTAAGAATAAATCAAAAGATACGGGAGCGGGTAAACCTTATTATAATGATGGGGTGGCAATTATTAGTCGTCTTTTGGATAAGAAAATCTTGGTAAAAGAAGGTGATTACTACCGCATAACAGATGACCTAGAAGCAATTGAAGTGGTTGCGGGAATTTCTGATGAGATTATTGAGTTGTATACTACTGGTACGCCAGAGAAAGTTGTAGAGTATTTAGGCGGTATTACTAAGCGGGGTGAATTGGAAGATATTAAAGCTTTTATAAAACAAGTAAAATCCTAAAATTTTCAGTGGCTACAATGTTATTAAACTTAAATAATTAAACATAAACAGGGTGATATAAAAAAAGACGCAAAGCAGCGTCTTTTTTTAGCTATATACATATTTTAATATAGAGTGTACTATATATACATAAACAGTTAATTAACTAATTACATAACAATATGAATAGAAAGATGACCGTCGGCCTGATAGTTGCGTTTTTTGTCGTTCTTGTAGCTGTTTTTGTATATGTCATTTGGGGAGCCCCGGCTACTCCAACGCCTGTTGTTTTTGAGCCTCTGAACATGACATATACTGTAGAAAATTCTCAAGTAGCGTTGGTAGATGGAAAATCTACGATAAAAGCAACAACTGTTTTTGGTGTCCCTACTGTCGGTGATTTAAATAGCGATGGCAGAAATGACGCCGCGTTTATTATCACTCAAGATGGGGGAGGAAGCGGAAAGTTTTTTTATGTGGTGGTAGCTGTTAATTTGTCAGCTGGTCCTTTGGGTACGAACGCTGTTTTGCTTGGAGATCGTATCGCTCCGCAAAATGTGGAAATTAAAAATGGCCAAGTGATAGTTAATTATGCTGATCGTAAAATTGGCGAGCCTATGACTACTGCGCCTTCGGTTGGTGTTAGTATGTACTTATCTATTGACGGCACAGTTTTAAAAAAAGTTAGCGCCCCTACGCAATCAGTCACGTATCTTATTTCTTCCGAAGATACTACTAAATATTGCAATGGCATTGATATGAAAAGCGATCAGTATCGTCAAACTATTACCGTTCCAGTCACAAAGACTGCACCAGCTAATCTGACTCAAACCGAGTTGGTTAAGTTTGTGGTAAATGCCGCAACAACCGGTATGTGTCAAACTGCCCTAGGTGAATCCAACATTTCAGTTACAAATGGGGTTGTCCAGATTCCGCCACTTGATGGTTGGGCTGGTATTTCCATCGCCCTGTGTAGTTGTCGCCCGCAAGTAGAAGTCAACTTGTTGCGCTTGCCAGGTATTACCAGCGTTAATTGGTCAGCAAATAGTACGCAGTAATAATTTTAATAAAGCTGATAAAAATACCATGTAGAAATATGTGGTATTTTTATAATAAAATGAGTTTGACTCAAATATCTGGACTGATATAATGAATAAGATAAATAGAACCTGTTTAATTATGAAAATAAGCAAGCGAAAAGAATCTGAATCCAAAGTATCCGCAGACCTAAAAAAAAGTATTTCCAGCGGTACGGCGCATAAATTACCCTCGGATTTACAAAAGGCTCTCGTTTCCGATACAGTGGCGCTCGCCCTATGGGAGGATCTTACCCCACTCGCGCGCAATGAGTGGATATGCTGGGTTACTTTCTTCAAGAAAGAAGAAACAAGAAAGGATCATGTTAAGCGGGTGGTCAGTGAGCTCAAAGACGGCATGCGCCGCCCTTGTTGCTGGATAGGCTGTATTCATCGTGCAGATAAAGCGATAAGCCCTTCAATACAAGGAATACTGAATAAGAGATTTAAAAAATTAAAATAAGTAAACCAACTTTAAAAAGATTTTGCAGTTTTCAGTCAAATCTCTGAGCTAAATTTAGTGGGGTCTGTGTATGATATCCATTTTTCATAGACAAACATCCTGGATTAGTGTTAAACTAAACATTATCTAAATTTTTAATTCTTAGTATAAATATATGCGACAGTCACATCTTTTGTTCTTGGCCACTATCAGTGCCGGTTTGGTGTTAGTTGGCGCAGGTTGTTCTAATATCGTCCCAAATATTAAAACAGACTCAGAGGTCAAAACAGATACACAAGTTGTTCCAAATT
>CAZBWU010000012.1:0-6104 GCA_964496095.1 uncultured Gammaproteobacteria bacterium | reverse complement strand
GATTCGAACCTCCCACAATTGGTAATCAAAAAAACACCGTGATTAGAGGGTTTTGATATATGCTCCGTTTGTGCACTTATGTTAGAACCTTCCTAACCTAAAATAACAAAACACACCAGATAAACCTGTTAATACAAACAGGCTTCAATATTATTGCTGTCTGCATCTATAAAAAATGCGGCGTAATAAGTAGGCGTGTAGTTTTTTCTTTGTCCTGGCTTGCCATTATCTTTCGCACCGTTCGCGATTGCTACTTTGTAGAACTCTTTGACCTGCTCCTTGGTTTTGGCTTTAAAGGCAATGTGTACTTTTTTGTGAGAAGGGCAATCTTTGGTGGCTTGGCTGATTTCAAAAATCGGATCTTCACCAAAACCAAAGCCGTAATAGCCCTCCTTTTTACTGCCAATATTGTGTTTGTAGCCAAGAGTAGCCAAAACCTTTTCATAAAAAGTTCGACTTTTTTCTAAATCTTTTACGCGAATAGTGATATGGTCAATCATATTTATGTTTATATAATTATATTATAAATTTTTATAATTAAAGTAATGTTCCTGAAAGAAGTCGTAAATTTTTATCTGTAGAGTACAGACTCTTAATTTCTTCAAAATTTTTATCAGGTTCAAGCATTAATAATGCTAGTTCATCAATTTTTTTTAATTCTCTTTCAGGGGCATTATTTAATGCGCCTACTTCTCCCAATCTGTGACCGTGCATATAATGAATCTCGTTATTCATTAATGAGTGGAAGTCGTAAAATAAAGCCCAGAGTACGGTCACGGCACCAAAAACATGCCCGGCGTTATAAAAATAGTTCGGGTTAATCTTACCTGAACGTATATCTAACCATGATTGCGCTGGAAAATTGAAGTGTGCCTCTTGAAGATTATACGGATCAACCTCTTTATTAGAGATAGAAAGACTGCCATCCACGTCAATTGTTATCCAACGTTTCTCTTGATTGTTCCAATATTGATTTACCCAATGATCTGTAGCTACGTTTCCTAGCTTTCCCATATAAAAATATGGGGCATGTCCAGACCGAACTCGACAAGGAATAGCCTTTGATTTTAATATTGAAGCAACAAGTATTGATGTATACCTACAAGTCAAAACTAGCTTATTTTCTACCTTTCTTTCCAAAGTAATTCCCTTTTTATCTCTCCTGAATAACTCGGCCAGCATAGACGAAGCAGTTACTAAGACAGCGTCTTCGGGCTGTCTCCACCATGGCACTAACTTCATGTCTCCAAAACGAAGATCTCTGTTTGTTCCTTTATTGCCCTCCGACAATGTTGTTCTATGTATTAAATTTTTTCGAACCAGAAAACCTACTTTTTTAATGTTATCGGGAAGCTTGTTTTTTAAATAATCCTGATAACAACCTGGGTATGTATACATACCAAATTCTGTATAATATTCTAAAAAATCTTGATTCATAAACAAATTTAGTAATAATAAATATTGATTCAACAAATCATATGATGCCATTTATATTTTATATTGCAAGCTACTTATACACAACAACTACTAATTCAAGCCGCGCAGGTTCGAACGTCCGATACTCGGCAATCAAAAAACCGCATGGTTAGCGGGTTTTGAATATATGCTCCCCTCATCGGACAAGTTCAGAACTGTAAATTGGGAACGATTACTGGAAGAAATCAAATCAATTGTGTTATTTAGTCCACATTATTCAGCAGCCTAAACGATGGCTATAACAGTTTAATTCTTTTTATCTTTTTCATCTTCGAGGAGTCCCTCTGCAACAAGCAGCGCACGATCCTCTTCAAGGTCGCCCTCTTCTCTCTCCAACTCATCTTCGTTATTCTGATAAAGGGCAGTATGACGTTCTAGCATTTCCACAGGCAATAAATTAAACGACTGTAATATCTTTCCAAATTCTGGTAGGTTGTCCCTACCAATCATATGAAAAGTATACCAAACTTCATTAAATGAATTGTGTTCCCCGTGCGTTGGGTCGTATGCTATATGCAGTGCTGTATTATACAGATCTATTATTTTATTTGGATTCTGATCTTTTAAAAGTTCGTCTAGTGCTTTTTGGTATAATTCGGTAAAAACTCGCAAGGCACGTGGTCTCATTTCAATTAGCTCACTATCTCTTTCAAACATTGGTGTATTTACCAATCCTTTTGCAGTCCAAAACTCCAAACGCTGCCCTATGATCTTTTTATCCTCTTCTACCTTGGCGGTAGCTTCACTTATAATCTTTGCACCAAATTTCTTCAGCGCATCATGCATAGCCTCATACCTTTCTCTTTCACTGTCCATATAATATACTCATTATTTTTATTAAGCCTCCATTAACATCAGAAAGCTTATCACAAAATTTACTATTCTGTTAAGTCTGTTAATTTACTCAATTACAATAGAATTGTCTTGAAAATTTGATTTTTCACTTTCAATTACTCAGAACGGCCAGAACGGCGCAATACCATTCTTACCTCAGGCATAGTTTTACCTGAAGGCAACTTTGCCAAATCCTCAGCTGGAGGTTCCCCCATCTTCTCAAATCCCAACTTCTGATAAATAGCAATCGCTTTGTCGTTATATGTTACTACGTCCAAGATAATATCTTTGTCTGATCCAAGCCATTCTAGACCTTGCTGTATGAGTCGTTTACCTATTCCACGCCCCTGATACTCTGGAAGCACATAGACAGCACCAAGTTTGCTTTCTTTATCACTCTTTTCTAGAGAAATAAAAGCAATAACTTTGTTATTATCTTTAGCAACCAAAGCCTTTTGTTTCACAATAAACTTTCCCCAGCGGGCCATACGCTCAGGACTAGTAAAATCTTTAGCTAAAATATCATCGGCAGTTATACCATGCTCTTCACTTATATATGTTGCGAGCCAACCAGTTTTTTGAATTTCAATAATACTAGCAATATCCTCAATGACTGCTTCAGTTATTATCGAACTTCTTTTCTTTCTTAACCATATGTAAAGGAAAATTAATAGATTTAGAAGTAAAAAATAAAAAAGAACATTGCCAAGAAACGGATTCAAGTAAAAATCATCTTCTATTCCCAAAACACCTACGACCGATGAATAACAGCTATCTTTTAGAAAAATAAACGGAAAACCACCCTGGGGTGCGTAGATATCGCCGACTTTATAGAAAATTTCATAGCCGGAAGATGCGTACGCTATAATTAAGGACAGTATTATTAGACTTAATTGTTTAAGAATTTTTTTCATAATTAATTGACTACTCAAATCTTATCTCAAGTGTTTTATATTCACTTCCTTTTAGATAAACCATAAAATGTAAGTGCGGACACTCACTCCAGCCCGTATTCCCTACTCCGGCAATCTCCTGTCCTATCACAACCCTATCTCCAACTTTTACCTTAGCCGATTGAAATTTAATATGTTCGTATTCTGAAACCTCATTATTATCATGGAGAATTTCAATAAAATTTCCGTCATTTTCATACCTTTGTTCGTTTCCTCCAATATTAGAATCGTCTTTTACAAATATAACCTCACCCTCTAAAGCCGCTAAAACTGGGGTGCCTTCGGGCGCATCATAGTCAATTGAATGGACTAAATCACCAACATGAGCAATGCCTTCTTTAGCAACTTTAGTTACTTTGGTTAAATCAATGGGAAGATAATAGCTATTTTTGGTTTGCATAACTATAAATTTAGTAGCAACTTATTTAATTCCTTGTACCAGTAACCACATCTCAACAATACCCCGAATTGCCACATATTCATTCTCAAGATGTTTAGCCATCTCTACTCTTATAGCCTGTAAATATGCTTGTCTTTTATCTTCAGGTATAAGGTTATAGGAAGAGTGTGAACGAAGAAATCCTGTATACTCATCGGGTGTATATAGTTCTTCATATGGGACATTGACCACTTCACAAGAAGCAAAGTCAGTATACTTGAGTTTTGAAAAGTCATTTTGCACACGCGGCAAATGCGGGAGCTCAATATACCTATTCACCACTGGCCAGACAAAATCAGCCAGTATTTTATTGCCTTCTTTGCCTTGTTTTCTAAAGACTGCAATCAGACCGCCAGGACGGATAAGACGACGAAACTCAGTTATGACTTTATCATGATCAAACCAGTGAAACGCTTGGGCAACAGTAATGAGGTCAAATGAAGTATCAGGGAATGGCAAGCTTTCTGCGGGAGCAACCTGAAAAGTACAATTGTCTAGTGCATGAACTTGCGCCACCTCAATCATTTCTGTTTCCTTATCAGTGCCTATGACTGAATGACAAAATTTTGCTAATTCATACGTGACCGCTCCAGTGCCACATCCAATATCAAGGGCATCTATAGGACGGTCTGGCAATCGTTTGCGAATTTCTTCGTATACCTCACTCGGGTATCCGCGTCTATGTTTAGCATAATCTTGAGCGAGTAAGCCAAAGCGGTTTCGTTTTTGTAATAGCTGGTCATCCATAATGATTATTTTATTTACTGATATACAAGTCTAATGTTTATAAATCTAAATAAGCCTTATAGCTGGCCATGACATACTTTTCACCTGGATGAAGTGGTTGAGGCAAGTTATTGAGATCAAACCACCCAATTGCATCAACTGACTCCGTTTCATTAATTTGTACTTCGCCAGGATTAATGTGGATCAAAAAAGGAAAACCTATCCAGTGTGTTTTCTGATTATTTTGATTCCGAAGTAAGTTAAAAGGTGAAAGACTTTTAATATCGTATATTGTTTTACAATTATACTCTTCCAATAACTCACGTTTTACCGCTTCTTCGGGAGACTCACCAAACTCAATACCTCCACCGCCAAACTCCCACGTGCCTTGCTCATCTCGAGCTTTCAACCCTCTCTTTGACATCAAAAATTTTCCATTCCCGTCATGGCACATAAATACTGCAAGTAATCCTGTATAATCAAAACCTGGTTTCATTAAAATAAATCATTGTTTAAAAAATCTTCCCTAAGCCTACTGTGAAATGATAAATCTTCACCCCCAGTAGTTTTCGCATCCCAAAATCCACCGATAATTCTTGCTGTTAGTATCGGTCTTATCAACAGATGGAATTTATTTTTTTCTTCTTCCGCTAGCTTATCTTTAAATTTACCAAGATACACTTTTGCCAACTCGGGGTTCTGTCCGCTCGTATAAAGTCTGTGATAGAAATAGCAAACATCGTAATATTTTGGTGATTCCTTGGTTCCATGTTCACCATCAATAAGAATAAATTTTTTACCTTCTTGAATCATGTGCCAAGGAACAAAGTCCCCATGATTAACGCTTGGTTCAAATACATCTTTAAGATTTTTAACTTCATCAAAAACTTCTTCCAGCTTATGCTCTTTTACTTCTTCATGCCAACTTTGAACACTCTGGTAATATTCTTTCCATCCATCTTCAAAACTTTCTCTTTGTTGGTCGCGAGGAAAATTCAAATCTTGCCTTTGTAAGGAATGAAAAAATAGATTTGATCTGACTATTTTATCTATCCACCCTTCCAAATTTACTGTGCTGGGTGGGTTATTAGAAGCAAGCATGTCACCACTATGGTGACTAGAAAGATAATAGAATTTACCTTCATACTCGCCTATATCATAAATATGCGGTACGTCAAAATAATCAACAGCCTCTTTTTTTATTAAGTTTCCAATTTGATCATTCCAGGCAGGTTCATTTTTCGTTCTCTCTCCAATATCAGGTGTAGATGCCATTTTTAAGAAATAGATTTTATCATCTTTTTTTAATTTTCCATGCAGATGACGCCAAATTTGCTGTAGCTCAATAACTTCGTATCCTTTTTTAGAAAAAAAGTCCGCTACTTCTTCCTTCTCTAATACCTCAGATTTTCTATAATTTCTGCCTTCATTATCGGTAAAGGAGTCTATATTCAATTTGTCTTTTTTCATAACGGTAGAATTTAAAATTTTATTTAAAAACATCTCCAAACTTCAGCTTATCCAGATCTACATATTCTATATTTTTACCTTGACTTTGTCTATCTGGTTCGAATCCTGCCCAGGGTAATAAAAAACGAGGCTTGGATTAGCCACGTTTTAATTGCTCCCAGGGTCGGATTCGAACCGACGACCAACTCGTTAACAGCGAGCTGCGC
>CAZBWU010000011.1:17833-20719 GCA_964496095.1 uncultured Gammaproteobacteria bacterium | reverse complement strand
GAAGCAGCCGGAGTAATTCATACAGATTTTATCAAAGGTTTTGTGAAGGCAGATGTCGTCGGGTGGGAAGATTTTGTCAGTGCTGGCGGGTGGAGTAAAATAAAAGAAACAGGCAAGATGAGATTAGAAGGAAAAGAATATGTCATGCAGGACGGGGATGTTTGTTATTTTCATATCAACGGATAATATTTTATAAATAAAAAAACAACTAATTTTTTTATGTCCAAACGGTCGCGACAGGCGACCGCCCCTGCGGGGGTTGGTGATGGACATTGCAAAAATTAGTTGTTTTTTTATTTTATTTTTTTTCAAAGCCCCAAATCTCTCGCGCGACTCGCTGGTTAGGTCTGGCATAGAGTAGTGAAGGTCTGTCTTCAAAGAAGTTTATTAATTTAAAACCAAGCTGTTGGATTTCTTTTTGGCAATCAATTTGAATCCAGTCGTTTTGATATTTAAAACGAGGAATCAGAAAAACGATCCTGCCTTTTGGTTTTAAAATTTTTGAGAATTTTGAAAATGCTTGGAGGTAAAGATTTTTTAATTCGCCAGCTTGTTTCACCAGGTCTTCTCTTTTTTCATTTCCTTTTAGCGGACGTCCCATGTATGGTTCGGCAACAATTGCGTCAATTGAATTTGAAGCGACGATGCTGTTTATGTTTTCAACACTTTCAGTTTGAATTTTTATATTCATATTATTATTTGAAATACCAAACTGGTCAGCTATCCAAGCCATATTTTCTCTGGTGTCACTAGTAGCCTTTTCTGAGATATCTGTGCCAATTAAGTTTGTGTAGCCGAGGAGCAGCGCTTCGCTAAGAATTGTGCCAGAGCCACAAAACGGATCAAGTAGGACTGAGGTGGTAGGAGTTTGCGCTAAGTTAATCATCATCATGGCTAGTTTGGGCGGGAGCATGCCACTCAAGTCATCTCGACCTGGTCGGCCAAAATCTCGGGCACTAAACTCTTCAAATGGTTGCACGGCTTCGGTTTTGGCTAAAGAAAAAAACAAACCATTTTTCTGGATAATAAATTCACGGCCTCGGCCGGTGAGATTATTTTTTTCAACGGTCACAGAAGATAGGATAGGTTCTCGGTTCTCAACATATCTGACTGATAAGCCTTCGGCCTTGAGGGACTTTTTAATTTTTTTGCCAAACTCTTGAGCAAGTTTCATGTCGGCAAAATCATTTCTTTCGTTTGTATACAAGCTAATGCCGAAGTTTATTTTTCCCGGCACGGTTTTTAGTTCTTCAATAATTAAATTTTCAATATCTTGCTCTTTGGTTTGGTTGGCCATTTCTTTGGCGATTTTGATAGTGCCACCAAGTTTTTTAATTAGGTCTTTTGGGTTAGAAATCGTACTCTCGGTTTTGAGGATTGAATTAATAATTTCGTATTTCTTTGTATTTAAAACAGCGACTATTTCAGCCGCGGAAATTTGAGTTTCTCTACCTAGGATAAACCAATACTTACTGTGGGGTGCTAGTGCTGACATAGGTTGATGTGTTTTGGAAATAATAAAACATGTTTCTTGTGTTAGGTTGGAATTTCTCTAGCTTACTTTTTTCAGTTGTGGCCGTCAAGCTTTTTTCATATGAGGCAGTGTCTAGGCTGTAGGTATTTGATGATAGGCTTGTAGAGATAATACTATTGGCGTTGGCAATGCCAATATAGATAGTTTGATAAATAAAATAGGCTGTAAGCACTATGCCGGTAGCAAGCAGACCAAAAACTAAAATATAAACCAGACGCCATAGTCCGTATTTGGCTGTAGGTGATTTTGTTTTGGTTTTACTTATTAACATAAAGCTTGGTTGTTAGATCCGTGCTTGCCATCTTACCAATTTCTCCGTTTTTGTTAAAGATTGGTTTTATTTGTAGTTGTTCAATAGTTATATAATAATCTGAAGTTTCCAAATCCGCTATATAATCAAGGGTGTTTTGATAATCACCGTTCAAGCTAAGGTTAATCACCGCCATTTGGTCAGAGCCAATTTTGTCTAAGTTAGAATTGGCGATTGTTTGGTTTAGGGTATGTTTGGTAGCTAGAGCCTCGAGAAAAGTAATTAGTTTGAGTTCGTCTCCAGATTTAAATATATATTTATCAAAATCGGTAATGTTTTTTTTAACTTCGTTTAATTTTTGTTTGGTTACGCGCGAGTGGATAGATTGTTCGTATTTTTGCTCCAAGAGCAATCTTAGTTTGTAACTATCATCAGCTGTTTTTTTAATTTTGAGCAGAGTTGGAATAAGGACTCCAAAAATTATACCAAGAAATATAACAAAAAATATAGAAACACGGGCAATCATTTTTTTTGTTTGATCAAGTATCATAATTATTTTTTGGGACTTTTATCTAGCTTTAATTTAGCCTTAAATTCAAAATCAATATTTTGTTTTTGAAATAGTTGTGAAACCGGTGTTTCTAAGTTTGTGAGCCAAGAAATTTTATTTAGATTTTCTTGGTAGCTTAATAAGCTAGCTCTCGATTGTGCGACGCCATCTATGGTAATGGTTTGAGAGCTGTTGTCTATGTGCAAAGACTGGAGCTTAACATCTTCAGGAAGAGAACTAATAATATCTTTTAACTTTGGTGTAAGTGGAGAAAAATTTTTGGTTGCTAGACTTATTTCTCGGAGTAGGTTGTTTACGTATTTTGTTTCTTGATTGTCGGAATAGAATGTGCGGTTTACATTTACAGCGCTAGCGGTAAGTTTGGCAAAATCATTTTCCAAGAAAACCCAGCTCCAAACAAGGGTCGCCGAAAGGATGGCGACCATTAATAGAAAAAGTTCAACAATATCTTTGATTAAAAAAATTTTTAGGATATATTCAACCCTATTTTTTTTCTCAGATGATAATAAGTTGAGATTGATATTCATCATA
>CAZBWU010000011.1:0-17733 GCA_964496095.1 uncultured Gammaproteobacteria bacterium | reverse complement strand
TATCATTATTGGGTTTGATTATCTGCCAGTCCAAGTAGGTATCCTCGATCTCATAAGGCAAATGCTTTTTGGCTTGATAGGCAATATCAACGGAGCTCAGAGCTTCGTTATTGTTTTCAATATCAATCAATTTTAAAAAAGTTTTTGGTTCCGGCAAACTGCCCACAACCCACGGTGATTTTATCAAAGGAAAACCACCGCCTTCTTTGCCGAGTAAGTATAATATTTTTTTTCGAACAGGTTCTGGTTGTTGAATCTCGCCATTAACAATTAAACCGGGGGGTAGGGTAGTACTTCGTAATTCTTTGATTTTGAAACTACGACTCTGATAAAAAGTCGTTGGTACGAGTTGGACTAATTTTATAGACAGATCTCCGATGTTTAGACCAAAGGCATCGGAAAATGGATTTCGTAAAAGCATAACTGTTTTAAATATTTTGCGCCAAAGAATACATAGGCATAATAACAGCCACGGCAATTCCCGCGACCGCTAGACCCATTATCAAAATAATTACCGGTTCAATAATAGTTGTGAAATTTCTCATGGTTGTATCAACTTCACCGCCGTAAAATTCGGCCAGCTCTTTTAACATACCTTCGCTTTTTCCGGATTTTTCACCAACCATTATCATTTCTGTCACAATGGGTGGAAAAATTTTTGAAAAGCGTCTCAGAATCTCGGACAGAGGCTCGCCTTTTTTTAGTGATTCAGAAACACTGAGCAAGCTTTCTTTATAAACAATATTACCTACTACTTCAGAGGAAATGCGAGTAGCGTCAATGATAGGGATAGTACTCTCAAGAAGAGAGGAGAGGGTAAGCGAAAACCGCGCTAAGTTAATTTTTCTAATAATAGTACCAAGAATCGGCAGTTTTAAATTTATCATATGTACGACCCGTCTAACCTTGTATTGTTTCAATAGTTGAATAGCTGCTATAATTAATATAATCAAAATAAGCAACATCCATAGACCGTATTTTTGGGTAGATTCGGTTATAAAAATTAAAATTCGAGTAGGTAGTGGTAGGGTAGCATTAAAATCTTTAAACATTACTAATAATTTTGGTAAAATAAAAACCACCACTTCAATACTAATACCAATCATAGCCACCACAATTACCGCTGGGTACATCAAAGCGCCCTTGATACGAGAAGTAAGTTCGTGATTTTTTTTCATCTGGATAGATACTTGTTCCAAGGCAGATTCAATTCGGCCAGCAGTTTCACCGGCGCCAATCATGCTCACATAAATTGATGGAAAAATTTTTGGATAACGACCGAGCATTTCGCTAAGAGGCAGACCGCTTTCCATACCTTCTTTTATTTTTACAATTACACCTTTTAGAGTTTTGTTTTCTATTTCTTCGCTAAGAATTCTCAGGCCTTCAATCAAAGACAAGCCAGCTTTGACCATTGTTTTCAAATGACTAATAAAAAGAATTTTTTGCATGATTGGTACATGCTGGAAGTGATCAGAAATCCATTTATCCAGACCGTTTTTTTTCTCAACTATTTTTTCTTCGTCTGGCATCGACTGGTTAATTTTTTTAAATTTGGGCATATTTATTCTTTGGTGACTCTTAATACTTCGCTAATAGTAGTAGTTCCAATTTTGGCTTTTACTAATCCGTCTTCAAGCATGGTGATCATACCTTTTTCACGGGCATATTTTTTGATGTCATCGGCCGTGCAGTGAGCATTAATCATTTTGATTAACTCTTCATCCATCTCCATAATTTCATAGATACCGATACGGCCTTTATAGCCTGTTTGTCCACAACGATTGCAACCTTCGCCTTTGTAGAAAGTGATTTTTTCAACATCATTGCCTTCGTCTTTATAATTTTTTGGGATATTATCTTTGAATAGAGTTGAGATTTTTTTGACATCAAAGACGTGGCCAAGTTCGGTGCCAGAAGCTTTATCTAACTTATATTCTTTTTTGCAGAATTGACAGATTTTACGCACCAAGCGTTGAGCCATGACGATATTGGTGGTATAGGCAACCAAAAACGGAGGCACGCCCATATCTATCAAACGAGGCAGGGTAGTGGGAGCATTGTTGGTATGCAAAGTAGATAGTACCAAGTGTCCAGTCATAGCAGCGTGGATAGCGATTTCCGCTGTTTCTTGATCGCGGATTTCTCCCACCATGATAATGTTTGGATCTTGACGCAAGAAAGAGCGCAGACCCATTGCGAAGGTAAATCCTGCCTTGGTATTTATTTGGCTTTGGTTGACACCTTGGATGCGATACTCAATCGGGTCCTCAATGGTAGAGATATTTACGCCTGGCTGGTTGAGGATGCCAAGGACTGAGTACAGAGTGGTAGTTTTTCCCGAACCAGTAGGACCAGTAACCAGTATCATGCCGTGTGGTTTTTTGATTGCTTCTTCTAGGATTGCTCGGGGTTTGTCTAGTAGTCCCAGTTCATCTAAAGTTAGAGGTTTAACACTTTCATGGAGCAAGCGTAAAACAATTTTTTCACCATCATAGACAGGGATAATAGAGACACGGAAAGCCATTTTTTCATCAGAAATCTGAATCTTAAAACGGCCATCTTGTGGCACCATATGTTCATCAATCTTGAGGTTGGAGAGAATCTTAACTCTAGCAATCAGACCGTTTTGCACGTTTTTTGGTAAAGTCATGATAGGTTTGAGGATGCCATCTACACGGTAGCGAACGGCGAGTTCTTTTTCATTTGGTTCAATATGAATATCGGAAGCGCCTTCATAGACCGCATGTTCTAAAATTGTATTAACAATATTGATTGTCGGTATTTCTTCGGCTGCTTTTTTCAAATCACCGTCATCTTTATCGCCGCCAGTGTCTTGAATAATATTAAGATCTGCCTCAAGTTCGGCATGGTAGCGACGCATAGCTTCTTTTAGGTCGCCTGGGGAAGTGATATAAACTTTTGGTTCTAGGCCGGTTTTACGGCGTAAAAATTCAATAGTCTGGATATCAGTCGGGTCGGTCATGGCTAGTTTGACTTCGTTTTTATCTGTATCAAAAGCCACTACCTGATGCGTGCCAGCCACTGGCCCAGGTATGAGGTTGAGGACTTCTTTTTTTATTTCTTTACCCTTGAGTGTGATATAGGGAACTTGTAAATAATCTCCCGCTTTTTCATAAAGGGTATTTTCGTTGATAATATTTTCATTTATCAAAATTTCTTCTAGCTCTTTGCCAGTCTTATCAGCCTGAGTTTGGGCAGTTTTCCAAGCAGTCGCATCACCAAGCTTGTATTTTTTCAAAATAATTTTGAGAGTTTTTGGTAAAAGCATAAAAATTCTAAGACTTCGACGTAAGGCTTTGATTTATAGGATAATTATAAGTAAAACTTGAAATTACGTCAGGTTTCACAAATGTATGCAAGCATTCATTTGATTCAACCCTAGTAATTATAGCACATTTTGGTTTGGTTTGTAATACAATTTACGGGACGTTGATTCTTTTGCAAAAGTATGGTAAAAATATTTCCTTATCAATCGACAGACGCGCTAAAAGGCGTGGGAGGATTTCCGTTGTGAGCATTATCGAGGAAGAGGTTGAGGTCAAGGTTAGGGCCCCACTTGATTTCTGCCAACTAGTGCTCGGACAGAAGGAGCAGTTGTGCAGTTATCAGAAGATGGGTCTGAGCGGAATCATAATGTGTAAATCTTGGGCAACCGTTCGGCTCATCTGTGAAGGGCATACCCAATATGTCTGCGACAACAAGTGGTGTAAACGGGGCGTAAAGAAGGCAATGGCCCAAGCTTGGATCGACAAAAAGTTAGGTGTCTCATCTCCCACAACCAAACCGTAGCGGCCGGTCGTCGCCCTGGTCGTTTTGCGTGCATTTATTATAAATATTGTGATAAGTGCACGAACGATCAGGGAAATATTTTAAAAAACACTACCTAGAAATGGGTGGTGTTTTTAATTTGCGCCCAACCCTTGACTTCCTGCCCATTTATTGCTAATATACTCGCACCTTTGGTAATTACGATAAAGAGATAAGATGATCTGATCGATGGTCATTTTCATTATTTTTATCACTCAAGTCAACTTAATTATTCCATTTAGTCTTTTTAGATTATGAAAAAGTACGAATTATTGTTAGTTTTGCCAGGCACTTTGGATGAAAAAGAGGTTGGCAAGCAAGTTCAAGAAATAAAAGAATCCGTTGCACAAAATAGCAAGGATGTTGAGTTAAATAATTTGGGTAAAGTAAGATTGGCTTATCCTATCAAACAGATTAGATATGGCTATTACTATACTCTTATTTTTAATGCCGAACCTGAAGCAGTTAAAGTTATTTCTGAAAAATTAAGATTGCGTGCCGATGTGTTGCGCAGTATGATTACAAACTTTAATACCAACGCTACAGCTGCTAAAAAAATCGTTTATAGCACTAATGAAGTTGGTTTAACCACGATGATGGAAAAAGAAGAAGGTGTAGAAGTGGTAGTAGAAGAAAAAGTAGCTCCAGTTGTTCCAGTCAAAGAAAAAGAAGTTGTTGTGAAAGAAAAAGTTTCTGCAAAAGAAAAAAAAGAAGAAGTTAAAGTTGACTTGGCAGATATTGATGCTAAGCTCAATGCTATTTTGGAAAATGAAAATATAATTCCTGGAGTTTAATCAACATCCTAAATTCTATATTCTAAATCCTAAAGTATAATTGTATGGATTTAAACAAAGTCATGATTATCGGTCGTTTGACTCGTGATCCGGAATTAAAAAACACTCCTACCGGTAAAGCTGTAGCTACTCTTGGACTCGCTACCAACCGTATGTGGGTAGACTCAAACAATCAAAAACAAAAACAAACTGAGTTTCATAATGTAGTAATGTGGGGCAAGCTTGCCGAAATTTGCAGTCAATATTTACACAAAGGAGCTAAAATGTATGTTGAAGGCAGGTTGCAAACTAGAGAATGGACCGGTCAAGATGGCGTCAAGAAATATCGCACCGAAATCGTTGGTGAAAATATGATTATGCTTGATTCCAAAACCGGTACTGGCACTGGCGGAACATTTAACGCCGATGATTCAGTAGGAGCTAGTAGTGGTCCACAAGAAGTCATTGAAGAAGAGGTAAAAGTAGAAGATATTCCATTTTAATAAATTTTAAAAAATTATGCATACCAATGCCCAAGCTAGAGAATTAGCACCAAAAGATAGAGCTTGTTATTACTGTGTAAACAACAAGTTGGTCGTAGATTATAAAGATATTAATGTTCTCAATAAGTTCATATCTTCCTACAAGAAGATTGCCCCTCGCAGACGTAGTGGCCTTTGCGCCAAGCATCAGCGTCAAGTGGCTGGAGCTGTGAAGAGAGCAAGACAAGCTTCACTGATGCCTTATACCGCCTAATCAAAAATAAGAGCCCCGAAAGGGGCTTTTAAAGTTTATGAGCACTTGGTCAGAATTAAAAAATACTCCGCGTCTGAAAAATATTTATGATACTCGTGTTGAGATTATCAAATCAATTCGAGAATTCTTTTGGTCACAAGATTTTAGAGAAACTGATACGCCGGTGGCAGTACGACTGGCAAGTCAGGAGCCATATCTTAATCCAATTTCAATTTCGGTGCATGATCCAAACGGTAAGTCAGAAAAGTTTTATCTACGCACGTCTCCAGAATATGCGTTGAAAAAATTATTGGCCGTTGGATATGAAAAAGTTTTTGAGATCGGTAAATGTTTTCGAGACTTTGAAAGTTTTGGTGGTAGTCATAATACTGAATTTATCATGCTAGAGTGGTACAGGTCGCCAGGAACATACCAAGAAATAATGAGTGACACCGAAAATTTATTTAAGTTTGTAGGGAAAAAATTAAATCAAGAATCAGTCGGTTATAAAAATAAAGAAATAAATATTTCAGAAAATTGGGACAGGCAAAGCATGAAAGAAGTGTGGCAAAACCTTATTGGAGTTAATCTAGATAATTATCTAGAGCTAAGTCAGATGCAGGAGCTGGCAAAAACCAAAGGCTATAATGTAGATAGCGCTGACGCGTATGAAGATTTGTTCTATAAAATTTTCTTAAATGAAATTGAGCCAAAGTTGGGTATTGATAGGCCAGTTTTTGTTTATGAATTTCCGGTGCAGATGACTTCTCTTTCTAGACTATGTGAAAACGATAGTCGATATGCCGAGCGGTTTGAGCTCTATATCGGCGGGTTGGAATTGGCCAATGCTTTTGGCGAACTTACGGATGCTAAGATACAAAAAGAGAAATTAGAAGAAGATATGGCTAAAAGAAAGGCTTTGGGCAAAGAAACTTGGTTGGTTGATCCTGATTTTATCAGCGCCTTAGAGAGTGGTATATCCTCAGCGGGGGGTATTGCCTTGGGCGTGGATCGTATGGTATTATTGTTTACCCGAGCAAAAGATCTCAATGAAACGATCTTCCAGTCGGCTAAGGATCAAATTAACAGCTAATTATATTTTATATGTCCTCAACTTCAGATGTAAAAAAAGGAGTAGTTATTCGCCAAGCTGGCGATCTATTTGTGGTAGTAGAATTTCAACATGTTAACCCTGGTAAAGGTGCGGCTTTTGTACGTGCCCGCATGAAAAGTCTTGGCACCGGCAAGGTCTTAGAAGTCACTTACAAGACTAGTGAAAGTGTAGATATTGTGCAGGTAGATTTTCGTACCATGCAATTTTTGTATAAGAGTGGTGAAAATTACGCCTTCATGAATATGGAAAGTTATGAGCAGATAGAAATGAATGGTGATTTGGTTGGCGATGAAGGTAAGTATCTCAAAGAAGGTTTGGATGTAGTAGTTGGTTTGTACGAAGACAGGCCAGTAAGTATTGAATTGCCAAAGAAAATAAAATATAAGGTAGTAGAAGCTCCGCCAGCGGTGCGTGGAGATAGTGCCACAGGCAATGTGACCAAAGAAATTGTCTTGGACAATGGTTTGCATGTGCAAGCGCCAATCTTTATCAAAGAAGGCGAAGAAATTTTGGTTAATACCGAAACCGGTGATTATTCCGCCAGAGCCAATGCCTAAAATAAAATAATTTAAAAACACCCGACTGAATTAGTTGGGTGTTTTTTTGTTGTCATCCTGAACCCTTCACGGGGTGAAGGATCTCTGTCAGGTCTGTTCGTTGTCATCCCCGATATGATCGGGGATCCAGCGTTCAAATTGTTTGGATTCCCGCTTTGGCGGGAATGACGATTGTATTTTATTTATTCTACGATAAGTGTTCCAGTCATGGCTTTGTGACCAGCGCCACAAGGGAGATTGCAGTTGAAGGTAAAGGTACCAACTTTATCAGCGGTAAATTCTACAGTTTTAGTTTCGCCAGGGGAGAAGGACCATTGTTTGGTATTGATAATAAATTCTTTGCGAGCCTAGTAGATTCTTCGGCAGGAGCATCTTTTTTGATTTCACTTTGATTGGTAATGGTGAATTCTTGCATAATAACTTTTTGGTCTCTGATTACCGGTCCGTCAGTGCCAGGGGATTCAAAAGCGCCTTTTGGTTCACGATCATAATGAAGCATCGCCACTAGAGTTGGTGTCACTTTATTTTTATCAACTGTGATTTTTATTTTTTTATCAGTGCCAGTAGGTAGGGCAGTATAGCCAATTATTTGGCCGATATGTTCATTCTCTTTATTGTAGATAGCGACCCAACCATCTTGGTCGATAGATGCTTCTTTGATAGTCACTTGGTTGTTTTCTGGTAGTGACTGACTATCTACAGATACGGCTGGGTTAGCAGGCTCGTTGTTTCTTGAGCCTGTGAATATGTTTTTACTGCATCCAGCGCCAAGTAGGGCTAAAGTAGCTAGAGTTATAGCCAAAACAGAGAGTTTTTAGGCATATATATAAGGTTAAGAATTAGCGTGTGGGCACTATACGGCCAGTTGACTTTTTTGTAAATTCTAGTAGAATATTTGGGTGGATATACATTTTACCATTTCCGCTCGTTGCAGATGTCATATACTTAACGGGTATATAACATCTTTGTTCGGAAATATCCAGTAAAATTTTACTGTCTATTTCACTCACTGCAGATGTCATATACTACGGTATATGACACTACTCGTCGGTAATAAAAAATAAAGTAAACTTTATTTTTTGCTACACTCCTCGCAGATGTCATATAACGGCTATTATCCCAGTTTTCCAAACTGGTGACACGGGTTCGACTCCCGTCATCTGCTCAGATATAAAACACTGCTCAAATAGCGGTGTTTTTGGTATACCCAAAAGGGGAGTGTAGTTGTTTGTAAATTAATCTTAACTGCTATATACTATACTTGTTAATTATCTAAGCCTTATGAAAAAAATCATTTTTTTGCTTTCTGTAATACTAATAATGGGGGCAGGGTGTGTTCAGAATTCTCCACAACCGAATTTTCAAATTTTACATACAAACTCAGCTACAGTAGAGCAGATAGAAAAGATTACTACAGATACAGGTCTTTGGGTACGTACAGACCGTTCAAATGGGGCAAATTTTTCTCAGGACGTTTCTTTTTTGCGACCGCCTGAATTTGCTGTTAGTGGTCATGATACAGATTATGGTCGAGTTACGTTATTAGAATTTAACAATCAAGTAGTATTTAAAATTGTTGAAGATACCATGCTTTTGACTTGCCCTAAAAGTATCTGTGAGGGCATAGATGAGTTAGTGTCTGTTACGCCAGACAAATACATAGAGACAGAGTCACAACGTCTTAAAAAAATAGGCGTAGAAACATCTGATCAAAAGTTTGGTAATTTGTTGGGCAAGCAATTTGTAGATAAAAATGGTCAGTATGCGGCGTTAGTTCATTTTAACAAAGCCGTTTACAGAATTTCTGAAGAAAGCCTAATAGATATAAAAGGGAATCTTTTCCACGAGTTCGTCGCGTCATTTAATTTTGGAGCGTAAAGGCGGGCGGTTTTAACATCACACACCAAACAGCTCAGATAAAAACACCGCTTAAATGGCGGTGTTTTTGGTATAACCAAAAGGGAAGTAGAACTTATGGCGGATTATGCTTAATTGCTGTATACTACTTTTGTTAAATATCTAATTAATATTATGAAAAAAATTATATCGCTTATTTTTGTAGTATTATTACTGGGAGCCGGGTGTTCTCAGGGTACAGAAAATAAAGATACGTCAGTTGGTGTAGATTTCCCAAACGATTTTACTAAAGTTAAAACTTGGCAAACGGCAACAATTACTGGAACAAAAGTTAGATTTGCCTACCCGCCTATTATAGATAAAAATTTTGAAGTAAAATTAGAAAAGAATGGCTCTGGGCTAGGGGCAACCGTAGCTATTAAAGATGATAAAAAAACATTGGCACAAGCAGAAAAAAATCCTGATATTCTTAATGAATTTTGTGCCTATCCGAATTTTTATGTTACTGTGGATGCCTCTACAAAAAATTATACAAACCTTAAAGATTATTTTACTAGTTTCTCCTCAAATGGAGGGGTGTCGGAAGAGATAAAACAATATGGAATTTATACAGTAATAAATAATAAAGAAATCCTTATTGAAAGACATGAAAGTGAAAGTAAAAGATTTTTTATAGGGCATGTGTTAACAAGTGATGGTATAGCTCACGTTGTTATGAATCTAACCAGCAATTGCGCGTATCCAGGTTTTGTTTTAGATGAAAAATTAGTGGCCACACCTGAGGTTGCTGAAATGATTGCGCAGTTTGAACGGTCTAATTACAATTCATTTTTGGATATACTTAAAGGTGTAGCCTATTTAAATTAATGAAAAAGGTGATTTAGTTCTAACCTCTTGCACCAAGCAGCTCAGATAAAAACAAGGCTGAACCAAGGCCTTGTTTTTTGTACTGGTAACCGTAAGTAGAACTAATAGACAAAAGTTTGTATAAAGATTATTATAAAGTAAGTTATAAATAATTAAAAATATGAAAATCAAATTGTTTTTACCTGTCCTCCTCGTTATTTTATTGGGGTCTGGATGTGTTCCGAGTGCTCGCAAGCCAAATCAGCCTCTTTCCACTGCCAGTGATGGCAGAATTATTTTAATACCTGGTAACTATGATGACAAGCCAGAACTTTGTCAGGCTTCTTTTAATGCTGAACCAGCAAATGCGACTGTATTGTATAGCAGTAAAGAACGTGGTATTTCTTTGCAGGTACCTTTTAATGAAAAATGGGGAAATGAACAATATGTTATATCCCCTTACTATGAAATTCCCGGAGAGGATACTCCATCGCTCCAGTTTGGTAATATCAGGGGAGGTTTTGGTGAAGGACATTGTGGGCTAGGACGTGATTTTGAAATGTACTCTTCCCACCAACAAACAGCTGAAAGCATAATAAATAATCTGAAAACAGCTACTATGGTTAAATATAAAGATATTGTTCGTAAAGAAATAAATGGTTTAACTGTTATAACATATCAGACAGAAAATAAGCCAGAAAATAATTTCTGCGACCAAAAAGTTAGGGTTGATGCTCAATTGATTATAATAGGTAAAAAATTTAATTATGGATTTCTTTTGCCGTGTGAAAGTAGCACTCAAGTTATTGAGGATATTCTTCAGTCAGCAAAATTAGTGGAGTAAGTTAGTTCTAACATCGTACACCAAACAGCTCGCTGAAAAAACACTGCTAATATAGCGGTGTTTTTAGTATCCCCAAAAGGGGATTAGAACCAATAGACAAAGTTATAAATTTTAGTTAGACTAGATTTGCACTTAAAAAGTGTCTAGATGAAAAATCTAAGGTTTGGTGATCAATTATTAATTAAGGAATTTAATATATGTCAGATAGACCCCGAGGTGCAGAAGTGAGTGGAGTAGATTTTAGTAACCATATCCCTCTAGCTCATGACAGTTGGGTCAGTGCCTTTATTGAGGGGAATGCGATTCAACCACAATATGGTACTGCCATGTCCGTACTTACTACTGAGGCTGTAGTCAAGGATCCATCAAATGATTGGCAAGAATTTAAAGATTCAGTATTGGCGGATAGCCAGGTAAAAAGAGTGGGTGACGTGATGTCAGCAATGCATCGGAGCGGAGGAGTAGCTGTGGCTATGCATGGTACTGTGGATAAATTTGGTGAGCACGTTCAGGTTCGAACTATTGGACCTGATCGTCTTCAGGCGCTATGGGGAGAAATTGTTGAGCGCGTTCTAAAGATATTAAACCAATACGTTGAGGACAGCAGAAACTCTACAATTGTTTTGGTAGGTGACCCCGTTACTACACTTAATTCTTTTTTTAGAGACGAGAGAAATTGCGAGGCCGTTAAACAATTACACAGAATTGTTACAGCTGTGGGAGATATTTTTCGGGGAGAAGAAATGAAAGCGTTAACCCATTGTCTTAGAAAAACATATGATAGTAGGGAAATTAAGGGCCCGGGTCATGAAGAAACGCAAAGGCAGTTACACAAAGAAGTAATTGAGCTATTTGATAGGGAATTAAAAGCTATGCTGCCTGATGTCGATAAAAGAATTCTTAATAAATTTCGAATGGTTGCCGATGAAAAGTAAAGTCAGTTATAACTGACTTGCTATAGTATTAGTTCTAACATCGTGTACTAGCCAGCTCAGATAAAAATAAGGCTGAACCAGGGCCTTATTTTTTTACTTATAATGTCGTGTTGAACTGGATTTTTTAATAAACTCATGATAACCTTAATATATTAATTTTCTAAATTTTTTGTAACATGACTACAACTAACATAGCTGATAGTCGCCTTAACCGGAGGAGGATCTATAAAGATTTTTCATATAATTATTCAGGTATAAAAAATTTATTAGGATATGTAATAGTAATTTTTGGTATTTTAGTTGACCTTTTTGTTCTTAAGCTTTTTTTACAACTCAAGCCGTCAGGGTATACCATTTCGAATTTTTTTATTGGCCTTATTAATCTTAAAAAGCCCGAATGGTTGCTCGTAGGCGTACTAGTAGTATTTATCAGTTCGATAATTGTTGTTTCTTTTTTTATATACAAATGTTTGAGTGATGTTGTAGATAAAATACGAGGGCTATCTGTAGTACAAGGTAATTTAGAAAATGTAAAAAAATGGTCTTTTGGAAAGGTTTCTGGTATGAAATTTAGAATTAATGGTAAAAATTTGCATCCACGTACGGTGATAGCGGGGTACGATGTTGTTTTCCCTGAACATTTGTTATTTATCCCTGTGGGGACTGAATTAGTAGTCGTGTATCATCCTGTGTCCAGGCTTATAGAGGAAATATACGAATGATTTAAAAAAATATGGAAAATCAAAATTCAGGACTTTTTTCCTTAAAGGAACTAATTACGTATATCAAACCAGCAATAAAGAAAAGCTTGGTAAATTTTTTTATTGGCATGATGACATGCGGGATACCGTGGACAGTTCTTTTAATTATTGCATTTAGTATTCATTCTGAGGTCATGGTAAAACTTGTTCAAGGAACCTTTGCATATATTTTTTTACTTACTCTTGCCGTTTTGCAGATAGCTGGTTCCTATACAACATTATTGCCTTTAGGCCTTAGAGGTTGGGTTGGCGGAATATTTTTATGGATTAGTTTTACAGTTGCTATTCTTTTTCTTCCTGTAGTTGCCCTCATTTATCCGAGCAGGCACTCCGGAGAATTAATTTCTGGCGCAATACAGGATCCAAACACTGCCTTTAGAATCCTAATTAGCATTGGATTTATTGTTGGTTTTACTCAGCTACTTGGCGGAATCATTGTCACTTTGCGATCATTAAAGGCTGCTTCTTAAGAAGATTTATATAATGTGGTTAATTAGATAAATTTATAATGAGTATGGTTCTAACATTGCGCACTAAACAGTTCAAACAGAAACCCTCCAAATTATTTCGAGGGTTTTTTGGTGCCCCCTAGTTTGACAAAATTATAATAAAGATGGTAGTATATTGTGTATTCAACTATAAGGCCTTATATCTGCAGGTGTCATATACTACAGGTATATAACGCCTTTCTCGTCCCGTTTAGCGGGATCTCGCTGCAGGTGTCATATAATGGTTATTATACGTCCTTGCCAAGGATGAAATGGCGGTTCGATTCCGCTCACCTGCTCCAACGCTTTCTCATAAAATAGCGGGATAGAGCAATGGCAGCTCGCGTGGCTCATAACCACGAGGTTCCCGGTTCAAGTCCGGGTCCCGCAACAAGCAAAAACCACCTACTTAGGTGGTTTTTGGTTTTTTAGGTTTACTATTTTATTAAATTTTATTCTCCTTTTATAATCCCACAAGCAATGCGTGGTCCGCCACTGACACCTGACATATGCTCTCCGCCTTGGTATGGATCTTGGTTGGCGTGAATCATCAGGGCGCTACCTTCACCGCTCAAGATACAAAGTGGTCCATCAGACAAAGTCACACGAGTGGTGATGGCTTCAAGAACACCTTTTCCATTTTCATCTATGATAATATTTGGCAAGTCACCGGCATGAAATGGGTGATTGACATCTGGGTCAGGATTACCCGCTGGTCCTGGGTCAAAATGTCCACCCGCGCATTTGAATTCACCTTCGCAGGTGCCTTTTTCATGAATATGGACAGCGTGTTGGCCTGGTTTGATATTGGTTGGGTTGCCTTCCATATTCAAAACAATTTTGACTAGAGTTTGAGTGCCGAATTGATATTCGATAAAGACGGCGTTGCCGGTAATTTCTTTGCCTGAAATCACAGCTTGTGCGCGCATAATTTCTTTGCCTTCGGTAGAAAATAAGTTCATATACGAAATGAGTTTAGACCTCGCTCAGCGGGGCGAATGAATGAGTATATATGGGCTTCAGTCCCTATATACTTTTTAATTTTAATAAATATTCTAATCTTCGTCTGTGTCATTATTTAAATCTTGCTGATAATGCTGTTCGTACATTTCCCACAAGGAAAGAAAAAGCGCTGCTACAACTGGTCCGATAATGAATCCAGATATGCCAAATAGAATCAGCCCCCCTAAAGTAGAAAATAGGATTAGTAAGGGATGCATTTGAGTGTCTTTTCCCACCAAAACAGGTCTGATTAGGTTGTCTATTTGAGAAATCACAATGGTACCAACGATTAATATTACTAGTCCTTCTATATTATTTCCTAAAACAAACATAATTAGAGCTGCTGGCAACCAGATAACGTATGAACCAAATCCTGGGATAACTGCGAAGAGCATTGTAATTATTCCCCAGATAAGAGCTCCTTCAATGCCTGTAAAATAAAAAAGTAATCCAGAGAGTAATCCCTGAACCCCGCCTACTATTAGACTTCCTTTTAGTACGGCTCGGGTGGTAGAAGTAAATCTTTCATACATCATGATTTCATGTTTTTCTCCAAGAGGAGAAAGGTGGGCCAATCTTTTTAGGATTTTTTCTCCATCTTTGAGGAAAAAGAAAAGAGTATAAAACATTATGATAAACATGATGAGGAATGTGAGAGAATTTTGAGTCAGGTTTTTGGCTCCAACTAGGATAAAATCTGTTACGGTTTTGGCTATCTCGACTAATTTGTTTGTGACAGCTTGTTCATCTAGGTTTAGTTTATCTGTAATTGGATTATTTTGAATCCAGTTGATTACATTTTTGCTTGTGTTTACAATTGAACTTTGATTATTGGTAAGTGATGTATAAATATCAACCGATTCTTTAACAATCAAACCGCTGAGTAAGGTAACAGGAATAATTATTATAATAAATATTAGTAGGATTGTAACGAGAGAGCTAAGATTTGCATTATTTATTTTTGATTTTATTTTGGTATACATTGGATAAAACATGCCGGCAATGATAGCGGCCCAGAGAATTGGGTATAAGAATGGACGTAGGATGTAAATAAAAACACCTGAAATCAAAAGCAGGGCAGAAAAAAATGTAAGGTTTTTAAAACGGGAAAAATTCATATAAAAATAATTAATAATTAACAACTAAGAAACAGCAATTGACAACCAGCCCGTTAGCTGTTAATTGTTTTTTGTTTATTTTATTATATGGTGTAGAGCTGTATAATGTAATTTTTTCGATTATATATCGTTCGCAATATATTAGCATTGCTAGTCTTTATTATAACACAGTTTTGTCACGTTTCAAGATTTCGGCCAAGGTTTGCTTGGAAACAATTTTTAAGGCAATAACTAGGATGCCGTAGATAGCTGTTCCCATTAAGATTGACAGGATAATGTTTAGAGAAGGGTTCTGGGTAATTGGCTGGATCTGGTAAATGACCAGAGCCATAACAGCGCTAGCAAAAATAATTTTGGCTAGATTTTTGAAGTTAGGTACGAATTTTGCATAGTGATTTGCCAAAAACATTAAGCCAAAACCAGCATATAACTCGGAAAAAATAGCTGCAATAGCTGCCCCATTGATGCCGTATTTCGGAATAAGAATAAAATAGGCGATAGTGGTCAGTACTGCATCGGAAAAATAAATCCACATGGCTTGGCGCTGTCGTTCTATAGCTAGGGCCATATAGCCAAAAATATTACCAAAGGCAATGCCAAAAATAGCAATTGAGAGGAATTGTAAAATACGGCCTGGGTTATCCAAACTTTTGAAGTCATCGCCACCAATTAAAATTATTATCGGGGTAGCGAGAGTGACAATGCCCGCCATCATTGGCACTAAAAACAGAGCCACTAAGTCAAGGCTCATTTGGTATTTTTTCTTAAATTCTTCCATCAGATTTCTAGACCAAGCAAAAGCAACTAGAGGCATCATAATGCCCATAATCATCCAAGCGCTTTGGGTGACTACATCTAGGATACGATAAGCCGCGCCATAGAGAGCGACGTCTTTTTGGGCTGTGTAGAGCGGTAAAATTACTCGGTCACCTTGTAGATAAAAAGCGTTAAAGATAACCGTAACTGCGGTTGGCCAGATTTTTTGAAAGATTGATTTGGAGATAGTTTTGTCGATTGTAAATTTTACTCCTTCACTTTTATACCAAAGATAAAAAGTATAAATAACCGAAGCAAGAGTGATAATTCCCATCATCGGTAAGAAGCCATAATTTTTAGTGCTAACTAAAATTAAACCAATTACTAAAACGATTCTGCCTAGCACTTCGCCAGTCATTTGGACTATCATTTTTAGTTTGGATTGGTAGTAGCCAATGAAAATTTGATTGACCGAAATTGCAAAAAACGATAAAGCCATGATGGCCACCGCCATTTTGATAGGCGCAGGGTAGGGGAATAACAAAATAATAAAAGGTGCCAGTCCTTGAAAGACGAGAGCCGTCAGAAATCGCCAGGTAAAAAGGTTGTTGAGGAGCTTGGTTTTATCAAAATCAGGCTCAGAAAGCATTTTGGCAGTGATGGCGGTAAAGCCAAAATCGCTAAATATACCAATAAATTGCAAAAAACCAGTGGCTGTGACGTACCAGCCGAATTGTTCGATACCCAAAGTGCGAGTCATGACCCCGACTGCCACAAGACCAAGAGCAGTACTGATGCTTTTGCCTAAAATTTGGACAGTTGTATTTTTGGCGATTGATTTAGTGATAGACATAATAAATTTCATTATACTCGTTATCTCATTTTTAGAAAATAGTTAATTTTTTTTGTTAAAAATAATTAGTGCAAAAAATTTTTTAAAAAAATCGTTTTTTTATTTATCCACAGGGGTTTTCTTATTTTAAGAAGTGTGTTTTTGTGCTATAATTCATTCATAAATTAATCGGTATGCCCTTAAGGAGGCAACAGAAGAAATCCGGATCAAAAAATTCGCGAAAGATATTATTTTTCGTATTATTTTTTGCGTTTTCTCTATTGTTTAAGCCAAATTTTTCTGATGCGGTCGTTGGTGTTCCAAAAATAATAAATTACCAAGGTAGACTTTTAGACTCAAGTGGAAATTTATTGGGTGGAAGTTCCGGAACGAATTATTGTTTTAAATTTTCTTTTTACTCTACCTCAACTGTTGGCGCGGGTGTAAAAGTTTGGCCAGCAGTAGATCCTGCAACTACCACTGTCTCAGTAAAAAGCGGGGTATTTAACTTTGGGATAGGGGATACTTCTGCTGGAAGTGATGTTTTAGATTTTAATTTCCAGGATAACGACTCTGTTTATTTAAATGTTGAGGTGGCTGCTCAAGTAGCAAACTCTTGTGCGAGCGCTAGTTTTGAAACTTTGAGTCCAAGACAAAGAATTACTGCTTCCGGCTATGCAATTAACGCTAGTACGGTAGGTGGGTTTGAAGCTAGTCAGGCTCCGGTGGCTAATCAAATTCCAGTTCTTAATTCTAGTGGCAATTTAGTCTTGTCTGGGTCTTTGTTAACTTCTGGCCTGACATTTACTACAGCTTCTGGCACAGCCATTACTTCTACAAATGCTATTTTTGTTAATGCTACCTCTACCAATTTATCCGCTGTTACGTTAAATATCACTGCTACCTCTACTTTTCAAACTTCAACTATCGTTGGCGGTTTCTTCCAAAATGGAATGATTGACTGTAGTGGGGAAGGTCAGACTTTGAATTATAATGCCTCAACTGGTAAGTTTATGTGTTTGGTAGATGAGGGTGGAGCGGGAGCTGCGGGCGGGGTAAACACTTCTAGCGCCAATTATTTTGCATTTTATTCTAGTTCCTTGTCAGTTACGGGGACGCCATTAGTACGGTTTGTTAATGGAGCAATTACAATCACTACTGATACAATCTTAGCCACCACAACGATAGATGGTTCGTTGGTATTTACCACTGCTTCTGGCACCTCTATCACCTCAACTAATCTCTCTGTCCAAAATGGATCAGTCAACTTTACTAACTCTTCTA
>CAZBWU010000010.1:0-30018 GCA_964496095.1 uncultured Gammaproteobacteria bacterium | reverse complement strand
GCGTAGCCAGCTGATTTACAGTCAGCCCCGTTTGACCGCTTCGGTATCTGCCCATTAATCCTTAACTTAATTTGTACTAAGCAATTTATTTTTTCTTCTCCCTACTTCTTACTAGAAGCGGAGCGGAGTTTATCCCGCAGCGAACTTGTTCTGATGCGGGAGTATCTGCCCATTAATCCTTAACTTAATTTGTACTAAGCAATTTATTTTTTCTTCTCCCTACTTCTTACTAGAAGCGGAGCGGAGTTTATCCCGCAGCGAACTTGTTCTGATGCGGGAGTATCTGCCCTACATTTTCAAATACTAAATTATAAATTTTAAATCCTAAAAAAATTTAGGATTTATTACTTATTATTTATATTCTGGAGCCGTCTTAGGGATTCGAACCCTAGACCTACAGTTTACAAAACTGTTGCTCTACCAGCTGAGCTAAGACGGCGTAATGGTATCTACTAAATTTTCAAATCTACAGTTTATGCCGCCCCGAGGCGGCACCCCGCTGTGGCGGTGGCAAAACTGTTGCCCTGCCTACCGACAGGCAGGTCTACCAAATATCAACTAAGACGGCGTAATGGTATTTTTATCCTATACTTAGGACTTAATTTTATGAATTCTGTCCTTAAATATATTTAACTTATGATTGTCGGCATTAACTAAACGTAGCTCGTTATAACCCTTAAGAGCTAAAGTCTTGTCGACGCATATTATAGCAATTTCTATCAAGAAGTCAAGATATTTTGGATTTTGGGGTTCTAGCTCTACCGCTTGCAAGATAGCTTCCTTCGCTACCTGAGGTTGCCCCACCTTTAAAAGCAGTTCGGCAAGGTGGTAAAAGCGAGGAGAAAATGAATCATTAAGCAAAACTGTCTGTTGATAATAACTAATTGCATCTTCCAAATTACCCTGACTTTCTTCTATTTCTGCCAATTTTACAAGGGCATAATCATCATCCGGCTTTATCTTTACCAAGAATTGATAAGTTTGCTTAGCTTCTTCAATGGCATTTTTGGCAAAATAAGTGTCGGCCAAACCTCGGTAAGCGCCGGTTGATTTGGCGTCATTTTTTATAGCGGCAATAAAACGCTCCTCGGCCTCTTCGTAATTTCCATTTTTTAAATATTGTTCGCCATCAGAAATAAGCTGAACTAATTTTTGTTCGCGGTCTTCCGGGGTGGCATTTTGATTTTCAATTTTTATTTTTAATATTTCTTCATGGTGCAAAAGTCTTTCTATCTTACCAACATAAATTCTAAACTGCAATTGTAATTTACCCCAAATTTTTCTTCGAAGTGGCACCAAAAAAGCGAAGATTTTTTTCTTAAGCAAATTACTACTCTCATCAATTCTTTTATTAATAATTTCTTTTTTCTTTTGATAAATTTTTTCTTCCGGTAAATTATCAATATCCAAATTTGCCATCTGGGGGAATTTACGTATTACAATAAACAAGACTACTCCCAAAGAAATAACAATGATAGATAAAAATAAAATATCAAACATAAAAATTATTCAGCCGCTTTTACAATTTCCATCCAGCTTTCCTGTTTAGCTGAAGACCCGCCGACCAACACACCATTTATATTTGGGTTCTTCAGGTAATCAGCTACATTAGTCGCGCTTACACTTCCACCGTAGAGAATAACTGGCGCCTTACCTACCAAAGACATAACTTGTTTTTTAATCAATTCATGCACTCGTTCTGCTTCTAGAGGATCACAAGCTAACCCTGTGCCAACTGCCCAAACAGGTTCATAAGCAATGATTATTTCCAAATCCTCTGACCAGTCAATGTTATGAAAAACAGATCTAACTTGAGCTTCAATTACTTCTTCGGCTTTGTTTTCTTCTTTTTCTTTTTCAGTTTCTCCCACACAAATCACCGGCGTCATACCAGCTGAAATAATTGCTTCTACCTTTTGACGAACTTCGTGATTGGTTTCATGAAACAAATGACGGCGTTCGGAATGACCAACTAACGCATACTGACTGCCTACTGCCTTATACATATGCGCCGAGACTTCTCCGGTATATCCCCCTTTATCCAGCCAATGCACATTTTGCGCGCCGGTAGCTATGCCAGCTTTTGCCAAAATGCCTGTTGTCTCAACAAAACTTAATGCGCTTGGGAAAACTACCATTTTAATATTTTCAGAAATATCTGAACTGCTAGCAATAGCCGAAGCCAAAGCCACGCTTTCCTCATTGCCTAGATACATCTTCCAGTTGGCAAATAGATACTTCATATAATAAGGAATTATTTTAATAATCCTAAAATCTTTTCTTTACTCATCGGACCGACAACCGCTACTCTCATTTGATCAAAATCAAATATTTTCTTAGCTAGCCTTTGCAGATCGCCAATGGTCACTGCTTTTATTTTTTTAGTAATCTGTTCGTAAGTTTGAACTTTATCGGCAAACCAAAATTGTTTCGCAAACCATTGCGCTTGGGCGCTAGAATTTTCCATAGACAATTCTGTGCGTCCGGCAATATTATTTTTAGAATCAAACAATTCTTTTGGGGAAACTTTTTCTTGCTGAATTTTTACAAGCTCACTCTTGATAACTTTGATAGCATCAGGGAGTCGAGAAGGATCAAGCCCAGCAGAAATAGTAGCTACTCCCACATCTCGGAAGATGCTTGTGCTGGCGCTAACCATATAAGCCATGCCCTTTTTTTCACGCACTTCCACAAACAATCTCGAACTCATACCTCCACCCAAAATATTAAGCAGAACATTCAAAGCAGGCCTGTCTTTATCATTGTAATGCAAACCTGGAAAGCCCAGGATAACTTGAGCTTGGTCTACTTTTCTTTCTGAGACCATTAGCCTGTTTTCCAAAGGTAAAACTTTCTTATCCCAAACAAATTTCTGGAATTTATCTTTTAATTTAGACTCAGCGCTTGCTTTAACAAGAACAGATCTGTTTTCTCCCGCTTCAAAAGATCTCAAACATTTTTTTAATTTAACTTCATTAATATTTCCCGCTACCACTAGCACCATATTTTTTGGGAAATAATAATTCTGATAATAATGCCATAATTGTTCACGACTAATACCACGAACACTTTCCGGCGTACCGCCAACATCCCAACCCAATGGATGATTATCCCCAAACATTACTCGTTCAAACAAATTTTCTACAGCCATGAGTGGATTATCTTCGTACATGCGCAATTCTTCCACAATCGCCCCTTTTTCTTTTTCTACTTCATCAGCTTCGATTTTTGAATTAAAAATTATATCAGAGAGCCAATCAAAGGCCTTTTCCATGTTTACTTCGCCGGTTTTTACATAATAACCAGTATAATCTTTGGAAGTGAATGCATTATACTCAGCGCCAAACCCATCAAGCTCACGTGTAATTTCCAAATGAGTCGGACGTTTTTGTGTGCCTTTGAAAAGCATATGCTCCACAAAATGAGAAGCGCCGGAAATTTCTTTTTCTTCGTAGCGAGAGCCAACCGGAAACATAGCCATAATAGTCAGGGCCTTTGTGCCTTTAACCGGGGCTTTGATGAGTGTCAGGCCATTTTTTAATTTAGAGATTTTGTACATAATATAATAATAAATGCGAATGGGCTGAAGCCCCACGAATCCTGCAAATTAATTCGTATTATTCGTGGCCCCGTAGGGCATTTGTGGAATTAAATTTAATTTTCAAACTTAGTAAGTAAATAACCTTTTAATTCTTCAATATTAATCCTCTCCTGCACCATCGTATCTCTATCTCGCACCGTCACCTTTTTATCTTCTAAAGATTCAAAATCAACGGTCACGCAATATGGCGTACCGATTTCATCTTGACGACGATAGCGTTTACCAATACTTTGCGTCTCATCATATTCCACAGAAAAATCTTTACGCAATTTGTCTGCCAAACCTTTGGCCACACTGGACAATTCTTCTTTTTTTGATAAAGGCAAAACAGCAACTTGGATTGGCGCTAAATATTTTGGAAATTTCATTACTATCCTATTTTCTGTTTCTCCTTTTTCTGAAGTTGGAGCTTCTTCTTCGTGGTAGGCCTCAAGCAAACAAACAAGTAACATACGGTCTATACCAAAAGTTGGCTCTATTACATGCGGAAGAAATTTTTCATTTGTTTCCGGATCAGTATAATGCAGATCCTGACCACTTACAGTTTCATGTCTTGAAAGATCAAAATCAGTACGATAAGCGATGCCATGAAGTTCCTTCACACCAAACGGATATTTATACTCAATATCTACTGTACGCTTACTATAATGAGCGCGTTCACCGTCTGGAATTTCATGCCAGACGAGATTATCCATATTCACCTGCATGATATCTTTCCACCAGCGCTTGATCTCACCCAACCACATTTCAAAAATACTTTCCCAATCTTTTGGATTAATAAAGTATTCAAATTCACCGATTTCAAACTCTCTAGTTCGGAAAATAAAATTACCAGGAGTGATTTCATTTCTAAAATTCTTACCGATTTGAGCCAAACCAAATGGCAAACGTCGGCGAGTCACATTTAAAATATTTTTAAAATTAACAAACATGCCCGCTGCAGTTTCAGGACGCAAGTAGGCGGTTGTAGAAGTATCTTCATTTACGCCCAAGTATGTTTTAAACATCAAATTAAAACTCTTTGGTTCGGTGAGCGACCCTTCGCAATCAGGACACTTTACTTCGGCAATTGTTTTTACATCATCTTTGTTATAACCAGGTTCAGCGCTGGCCGCTTCGAGTAAATGATCTGCACGGAAACGGTGGTGGCACTTTTTGCATTCTACCAACTCGTCGCTAAAATTCTGTAAATGACCAGAGGCTTCCCAAACCTTTGGGTTCATAATAATAGCGGTATCAAGCGGGACCATATCCCCTCTTTCTTGGACAAAAAACTTCCACCAGGCTTTCTTGATGTTTTGTTTGAGCAGGTGGCCTAGAGGACCGTAATCCCAGCTATTGGCCAAACCGCCATAGATTTCACTGCCAGGAAACACAAAACCGCGCCTTTTGGCTAATGAGATTATTTTGTCCATTTTATCGTTATTTTCTGACATATCTACATCTAAAATTATAACAAAATTAAGGCCTTGGATGGCCTTAATTATAACCTATTTTGGGTGGAAAAGTCAACCTGATTGACAGAAATGCAATTTTATGAGACACTTCTCGGTTCTCCGACCATGGAGGTCGGAACGATGCCAGGAGTGGCTATGACTGAGCAAGAGAGACAGTCCTGGAGCCAGGACTACGACTGGAAGAAGTCCGTTCGCAGCAGCACCAACGTGCTGCAAGTCCTGACCATCACACTGGCCATCATGATGCTGGTCATGATGTATCTCGACTACCGCCGAGACTTGCTGACCTTCAAGCACCGAGAGCTGGAGGGGCAACGGTATGACCGGCTCATGAAGGGCTTGGATCGCTGCAAGCCCTGACAAATTGCCACCAACCCCGTCCTGCGGGGCGGGTCGCTGACACGATAAGACCGAGGCTCACGCCCCGGTCTTCGCATTTTTAAATGATATCTAGATAGTATTTATCTCCCCTTCTTTCTTTTCAGTCACTTCTTTTACCCTATCATTATACTCTTTAACCATTTTATCCAACTCTTCTTCCAAACGATATTTTTCGTCCTCAGTCACCTCATCACTACTTTCTGCTTCTTTAATCATCTCCTTAACATCTTCGCGAATTTTACGCACCGCGATTCTCGCACCCTCTTCTTTTTGATGCAAAACCTTAATCAACTCTCCTCGACGTTCACTAGTCAGATCTGGCAAAAATATCTGGATTTTACTACCAGTATTAACCGGATTAATACCCAAACCAGAATCACGCACGGCTTTTTCTATGGCTGCAAGAATACTTTTGTCCCAGGCTTCAATACTTACTGTCTTGGCATCTGGGATATTAATAGAAGCGACAGATTTGAGGGTTTGGTATGTGCCATAGGCTTCAACCATAATATCCTCAACAATGGCCGAACTAGCGCGACCAGTGCGAAGACCGGAAATATCTTCTTTAAAGAATTCTATGGCTTTGTCAAAATCTGATTTAAAATCGGATATGTTCATAGGGTATTTTTTAAAAATCTAAATTATTGATTAAATTTAAGAGATGAAAGAGTTAACTCCACATCACCCTTATTATCCTTATAACCGGCCTTGTAGTCAAGTACATTATTGCCTACCTGCAGAAAATACTGATCGACTATATAATCGTACTTATAATCCTCATACTGCAATCTGGTAAAATTATAATCACCAATTTTCTTCATTGTTTTCCCCTTTAATATTTTGTCATTATCATAATAAGGTTTAAGAACCTGATCAATAGTTTTATTTTTTACCACTTCAATTCTGGTGTAATAAATAGAAGCGTCCCCTTGAGGTATATACTTATTATTACCCGCATTCAAAAATAAAACCTTTTCTAAATTGATAACGGTCATGTTTTTTGGATATTTAAAATAAATCCCTTCTTCTTTCCAAGAATATTCTTGATTTATATCGCCTTGCGCAGAAGTTGAACTTGCAGGTTCAACCAAATTATTATTAGAAACTTTCTGACAACCTGCACCCATAACAACTATCGCAAACAAGCTTATGCCCATTATTTTCAGCCTACTGTTCATAAAATGAAATTATAAAGTGGTAAATCCTAGATAAATATTTTTACTCCCGTCTTTACTCATTAACAAGTCTGTCGGAATAGTATTAGTTGGCAATTTTCTCGTCACCCAATTTACTCCCCCATCTACTGATTTATACAATGTGGAGCGAACATTTTTATTACTATCATTTAATATCGTGCCTGTGTAATATATCTCTGATAAATTTTTCGGGTTAATTGCAAAACCATAAATATTAACACTGCCCGGAGGAGTAAGAAGTTTTAGGTCAGACCAGGTAGTGCCAGCATCATTGGAACGAAGTATACCATATTTGGAAACCCAAAATAAACTATCTCTATCTGTCGGATTAAGAACTAAACGATAAAAATTATAACTTCCAGCAAAATTATCAAAACCATTACTGATGTTTGTCCAAATTTCCCCACCGTCATCGGACCTGTATATACCTTGTGAATATGAAGCGGCATACAGTCTCTTTGGATTGAAGCGATCAATAACCAAATCGCGTAATTCAAAATTAAAATTCTTTACAATCCTCCAACTAGCGCCACCATCTTTACTACGGAAAATATCCCCGCCAAGCTGAGCCCCGTAGATAACTTTTGGGTCTGAATAGTCAGCAGTCAAAGCGACAAATCTCTGAGTTGGTCTTTCTTCAGTAAACAATAATTGCCAAGATCTTTGACAATCATTAGTTTTAAAAATATGCTGACCGTCACTAACATAGATATTACACTTGTCTTTTGGATCAACTGTCAAAGCATAAATAAATTTTTCAGTCATTAAAGCCAAACTATTTAAAGAAGATGCACTCCAAGTAGCCCCTCCATCATAACTATAGTACAGACCCTGTCCACGCGTACCCATATACAAAGCCTTTGGATCGCTTGGATCAGTGAAAATTTTATAAACTTTTGCTCCAGACAGACTCTTAGCTCCTTGCGCAGTCACTAAAGTATTTTTTTGCACCCAACTATCTCCGCCATCACTAGACATAAATATCCCCATCGGCCCGGCGGCACTACCACCAGTAAAACTAACACAACTAGCACCCATCAGGACTGTGGCCAAAAGCATGGTGGCTAAAATATAAATTTTCTTTGACATAAAACTAAAATTATTTTCTGTCATCCTGAACGCAGTGAAGGATCTCTGTCGGTTTTCTAGACAGACGGACAGGGATTCTTCGCTCTGCTCAGAATGACAATTGGAATGAATCAATTTAACGATAATAATATTTGTTCAACTACCAATTTTGGGTTGATATTTTGCGCTAATAAAATTTGTGATTTTTTAAAACTATCTACCAATCCAACCATCTGTCTGAGAGACAAATCACTTTTGGCCGTAATTGGATTTTCTTTTTTTGCCAACTTATCCAAAATAACATCCCGCCAAATCACAGACCAGGTCTCTAATGTTTCAAATATTTTTTCAGCGGACCGAGTATTTACTCCTGATTTTGCCAAAGCTTCAGGCGTAGATTCTTTGAACAAATCCTCGATCTCTTTTACTCTTTTATAAAAAGGACTATTTACTATTTTTTCCCAACGATTTAACTCAAAGCTAAAACTATTTTTCAAATCAGTATCTATACATAAATCTATGGCTCGGCCAGGCTTACCCCAAGATAAATTTGCAGATTCTTTCGCCATATCTTTATCATAACCCAAAGCAACCAGGCCATTTTCAATTTCACTCTCACTAACTAATGGAAAAAATACCATCTGACAACGCGACCGAATTGTTGCCAACAATTTACTATCATCATCTGTTAAAAGAAAAAATACCCGTTTCTCCCCTGCTTCTTCTAGCATTTTGAGTAACGCATTCCCAGATTCTTCATTGAGAAGCTCAGCTTCGTCTATAATAACTATCTGATAATTACCAAACCAAGATTTATTACCCAAACGTTCTTTGACTTTACGTGACTGGGCAATAGATATTTCTTTTTTTAATTTACTTGTTTTTTCATCTACTTGACGGGTAAGATAATAAAAATCAGGATATGAGTCCAATTTGCTTTCTTCAATTTTTAGCATCTTGGCTGACAGATACCTAGCCACGGTGCGTTTACCAACTTTATCTCTGCCAACAAAGCAATAAGATTGAGACAAAGTATTATTCGCAATTAACTTTTCGAAAAAAGAAATAATTTTACTGTGACCGATGATTGGCATACGTATTTATTATACCACAAGAATACTAAATTTATTTGGTAGCCAAAATACTACGTTTATAATTTTCCAAATTATCCAAAGCAATACCTGTACCTTTGGCCACACAAAGAAGAGGTTCTTCAGCTACATAAGTAGCTACTCCAGTTGCCTGAGCAATAAGTTCATCGAGATTGCGTAGCATAGCTGAACCACCTGATAAAATAATACCCTTATCAATCACATCAGCCGAGAGTTCCGGTGGAGTCTTATGCAAAACTTCTTTGATCGCTTCGACTAAATTTCCTAATTCATGTTGCAAAGCTTCGGTCGTATCGTCAGAATTTACAATAATTGTTTTTGGAAGACCAGTTACCATATCTCTGCCTTTTACTTCCATAGTCAATGGCTTTTCCATATACATGGCTGAACCAACTTTTATTTTTATTTCTTCAGCCGATCTTTCACCAATCGCCAAATTATATTTGTGACGAGTGTATTCAATAATCGCTTGATCAAATTTATTCCCTCCAATTCTAGCTGACCCCCAAGAAACAATTCCCCCAAGAGATATAACTGCAATCTCCGCTGTACCTCCGCCAATATCTATAATCATATGACCTGAAGCCGAACCAATGGGAATATCTGCGCCAATAGCAGCCACTACGGGCTCTTTGATAATATAAGCCGCGCGCGCGCCCGCAGCGATAGTAGCGTCAATCACAGCCCGTCGCTCAGTAGAAGTAATACCTGCTGGCACTGCCACCATAACTTCCGGACGAAAAAGACGCACTCCACCAAGAGCTTTATTGATAAAATACCTAAGCATGGCTTCGGTGGTATAGTAGTTAGCAATCACACCATCTTTCAGAGGCCGCTCCGCTAAAATAGCATCTGGAGCGCGACCGATCATATCTTTGGCATCTAGACCAACGGCCAGCACCTTTCCATCCGCCTTAGAAATTGCTACCACGCTAGGCTCATTAATAACAATGCCTTTTTTGGGAACATAGACCAAAACATTAGTGGTACCAAGATCAATGCCAATTTTTTTGATAAACATACTGAATGAGTGAAATAGATGAATTTACTCAGATATTTCCGAGTGAAGTATGTTTATATGCGACAAAGCCCCTATAAACATACTAATATAATCTATTTTAAATTAACTTGAAAATTCCTATCCAATCTTAGATACGTACTATAATTATATTTTTGATCGCCAATATATTTTACTTCTTCACTAGGACTGGCAAATGTAATATTTTTACCAAAATTAAAGTCCAGAGTCAATCTGTCAGCAACAGTACCCAATTCTTTTTGCGCTAATAGATTATATGAACCATTTTTTATCTGACTAACTATAGCTGGAGATAGATAAAATTGCCAAACTAATTCTTTTGTCTTGCCAGGTTCAATAGAAATAAAAGTACCAAACCATTGTTTTTCTTTTTCCACACCTTGGTCTACTGGCGCTGGCTCTGCAGATTTATCGGCTTTCATACTTCCTACCACTGAAATAAATTGACTTCCTAATGGCAAAAATACTCGGGCATAAGTTCGATATCTAGTAGTAAACTTAGTAAAACTGCCGGTATTATTATATTTCATTTTTATAGTACCAACATACTTATCAGTACCAGTAGGCGAAAAAGAATAAACTATTTCTTTATCCATCACTTTATCAGTTTTGAGAGCACCCACATTGGCATCTACCCACAAAAGATAATCGCCTACCGAACTTTTAACCTCCCCGGCCCAACCTCTGGCCAATAAAACTTTCTGCATTTCCGGGTTTGTTGAATAAGCTAAAATATGTTTTTCGGAAAACATTTTCTGGCTTAAGGCAAAATACTTAGGCCATTGTTTAAAAACATCCAATTTCATTTTAGACAAAACTGCATGACTCAAATCTCCTAAAATCTTTTTGCGATCGTTAAATTCTAAACCCTTATTATTAAAACCATATTCCACTTCGTATTCCAATTTTTCAGTAAAATTATTGGTATTAAATTCCTGACCATCAATTACAATCGGACCGCTAATTTTTAAAATCTCTTCCATTAATGTAGGGGTAATACCAATAACACCATTTATATCATTAGCTGAAATACCATTTTCTTTTTTAAATAAATCCAAAGACTGGATAGAGGACAAAGCAAAGTCAGGAGACCAATTACTGTCGCGAAATGCCCATTTTTTTATACCCAGATATTCTTCTAGAGCCTTTGGCGGAGTTAGCAAGACGCTTTGATTGGCGTAGTTATCCAAAATTTCCGTACCTTCAACTTTTAAAATCTCAGGTACGCCTTTGTCTATCTTAACCACACCATAAGCGCCGATAAAACCCCCACCTGGACGAATTTCGGTATTATTTAAAAACAAAACCAAGTAAGTTTGAGGCTTTTCGAAACCAAGCACCTTGGGAACTAAGCTTTGCTCCTCCAGATCGGAGATAACTTGTTCTACCACTTTTTCTACCACCACTTTTCGCAAGCCGCCTTTAGAGAGAGACCATAAATAAAAACTTAAGCTCCCGGCAACTACCAGAACCAGCGCTCCCAAAAATATTTTTTTAGATACACTCATATTATTTATGATCTTTTTTTAACTGACACATTAAAACCTAAATATTTTCCAAACATCAGACGAGTGACTGCGTCTATACAAGGAAGTGATGAAAAAAGAATTAACGATATTGGTAATAACAGCCACTGCAAAATCATAAATAAATACCCATGCTTTGGCTGATCCCCTGGACGTCTAGGCAAAATTAGCAAACTCATTATCATTGAAACAAACAGTCCCAGCATCGCCATCTGCATCAGAATCTCTAAAATATTTGGGGCATTAAAAAATAACGCGCTTTGCCTGATTTCGTTTCCGGCCACCCACAAAGGCAGGCGACCCAGCAGGGTTATAAGAATAGCAATAACAGCCCAACTCCACTTTCCCTCCCACTCATGAAACAAGACGGATATTTTTTTATACCAAGAAATATTTTTATTTAAACGAAAATGCCACAATAGATAAGGTATCTGCTCGGTGCCCCAAGCCCAACGACGCTGTTGCAAATATAGATTCTTCAAGCTTTGCCAGAGACTGTCGTCTCGCACAGTGTCCATTGAAACGGGAATATAAAGAGGCGTCACCTCGTAGTCTCCATTATACCTCAACCAACACTGAAAAAAAATCCGAGAATCTTCACTAACAATGTCTTTACTATGGCCACCACAATCCATAATTGCTTTAAAACTCATACTGTGCGAAGAAAAAGTCACAAGATTATCTAATCTTGCCAAACTAAACAACATCCAAAAACTAGTCCCAAAAGCCATGATTCGAATAATAGCTGGCGATTGCCACAGATTATTATTATACAAAGTTAAAGGCTGAAAAGAGCTATGATCGGGCCGAGGATGTTTGTTATAAATATAGGCCAAATGCGCAAAATACTCCTCATGAACAATTGTATCAATATCAAAAACCGAGACAATTATATCAATATAGTCCCAGTCTTTGGCATCAGCATATTTTTTGAATTCGTATTCGGCGTAATGAATATTAGAACCTTTGCCCGGAATCTCGCCCGGCAAACCAAGGGGATGAGTGCAAAAAATAATATCAGCAAATTTCCCAGCATAATTTTCAGCAATCAGTTTTTGCATTTCTTGCCAATGCTCTTTTTTTCTTTCCTCTCCAGAAATAACTACATACGTCTTATTGGCGGGATAACTAGATTCCAAAAAACTATTAAGGGTTGGTTTCACAACTTCCCAGCTTTCATTATATAAAGGTAAAAAAACCACATTTTTTCTTTTTTCCCAATCAGGAATACGGCTGGTCAATCTTTCAAACCAATCTACCTTTATTGCCTTGCGAAAACGACGCCATGACAAAAATAAATAAAAAGAAAAATACGCGACTCGCAGTACCCAATAAATATCAAAGATCAAAATAAAATAAATCATCCATAATGGTTTCAAAAAAGACAACCCAATGCCTAAAATAAGGGAAAGCCAAATACTTAGGCCTGGTAAAATTTCGTACAACCGATAACGGTAATAGTCAGACAACATAATTATTTTGATTTTGAATTTATATGAGGCTCACTACTATAGATTGGCAGGATATACTCCCCTACTTTTAAGTTTTTGACTTGCGCAAGCGCTGACTGCATATCAAAATCATGTTCCAGTCTTAAAACCGGTATTTTCAAACTATAGGCCAAAGTGTTGGCCATAGTCACTAGTAGTCTGGTGGCAGTAAACCTACCCACCCCCATCACCACTCCTAAAGCTGTTAAATCCTTCACAGTAAATTTTTTACCTGAAAGAAACTTTTCCAAGCACAACAAAAAATCATTGTTCTTTTTAACAACATAATTTCTTTGAACAAGTTTATTATCCATCCAAGCGCTAATGGATAACTTATCTTCTTCATAATTGTTGAGAGCTAAAAACATAGTTGATCTAAAATCTTTAAGAAATCTGACCGGATTCATCAATCACAATCACATGTTTTTCTTCAAAAATACTATATAAGAATTTGTCGCCAATCTCACGGCGGTCTTTAAATTCCTTTTCGGTCATAATGGTATAACGTAAACTCTTGCCTAATTTTTTCTCAAAATCAGCCACTAGTTTGGAGACCACAACCGGGCGAATCTCACCAACTAACAAGATATCCGTTTCGGCATTTTTGGCATCAGTAAAACAACCCGTAAACAAAAGGACTTTTAGCTTGCCTGCTTTGTCTTTGAGCATTTCAATCAACTCTCTTTCATACAAAATCTGTGCCTTAAAAAGCAAAGCTTTCAATTCGGCATATAGCAAACAGCCGGCATTGAGTTTGTAATACTTAGAACGACCAGTGCCAGAGCCGTCTTGAATCTCTCCTTCAGCTACCACTACTGGCGCGATTATCCCAACCTTCTCCAGATTGCTTAATTCCCGCCTTATAGCGTTAAGTTGAGACTCAGCTAAACGAGCAAGCTCTCTAACATAAAAAGGTCTGTCGGGAGAATGAAAAAAAATATGCAAAAGCTTAACTCTGGTCTTTGAACCAAAAAGTTGTTCAATCATAATTAAGAGGTTAAGGTAGTAGATAGTTTAAAATCTTTGTTCTTCTGAATCAGGCTTTAACAGCATTGCCAGGCTTGCATCTTTATAGACTATTAGATGCGCTTATAGTATAATAATTTATAGCTAAAAAGTCAAAGAAATGACCTATGGACCAAACGCTTCATCTGCATGAGTTCTTTGTGGAAGGAAACAATCCGGAAGAATCACATGTTTTGTTAAATATCACCGAACCATCTACCCTAGCCGAGAAGGATAAGGGCTATTTTTTTGTCATTTGCGAGATAAATAATGCCGAGACAAAGTATATTGCCAAGATGCAAAGCATAGTAGATGAAATAGAAAACAGCTACTACGAAATACCGGATGAAGCCAACCAGACAGCTTTGGAGATTGTTCTTAATAAAATCAACCAAGAAAACATCTCCATGATCCAACCCGATATTACCTTAAATTGTATTATCGGGGTTATTCGAGAAAATGAAATTATCTTTAGTTTTTACGGCCACCCTCAAATGGTTCTTTTTTATAAGACAAAAGACGGTACCTACAAGAAAATGGATTTGGTAGAAGAGAACAAGCCTAGCGAAGGTTCTGAAGATAGCCAGCTATTCTCGCAAATTGTCCAAGGTAAAATCGGTCCTAATGACTACTTCTTTGCCGGCACACCAAACATTATCAGTTACTTCAACCATGATCGCCTCCAAAAAATTATTACCACTCGCCTACCACGTCTAAGCTCCGAACATCTTCAAAAAGTCTTATCGGAGTTAAGAAGCAACCTCTCATTTGGCGGTATTATCGTTAATTTGCAAAAGGGTGATGATCCTATATCCACCACCAGAATTTCACCAATAAAAAAAGGCAGTTCTGCCCGCTCTCTCAAGAATCTCTTTGGCGCAGAAAGAAATACTGCCGATATTCTCTCGCCCTCCTTTCTACCTAAATTTCAAGAAAAAATAAATAGCGCTCTTGAAGACCAGGAGGAACCAGAGATGATGTCCGCAAATCGCCCAGGACTGCGGGCCAATACCGAGATAACCTCATCACACTTGCGCGCACGACATGAAAAAATTAAATCCACTCCTTCTCTGGATTGGCAAGAAAAAACTAAGGGATTTTTAGAATTTATCTGGAAGATACTAAAATATATTGGCAAAGGCCTGTTCATTTTCGTCCTAATGATCGGTACTATCTTTTCTGGAATCGGCCGAAATATTATGCTATTATTTTTTGTTATCACCAACTATCAAAACCGTCGACGCAATATTCTCAATGCTTGGGCAAGATGGTGGAACAACCTAAAAGACAACATCAAACACCTACCCCTAATTACAAAAATTTTACTAATTTCAGTCATCGTTCTAGTTGTTGTTTTTAGCAACGGCGTTTGGTACGTCAAAGCCAAACAAAAAAATCAGGCTCGCACCCAAGCATTCAATCAGGCTATGGATACAATAAAAACCAAACAAGATACAGCCTCAGGTTTCCTAGTATATGGCGATACCGAAGGCGCTCTGGGCAAATTAAACGAAGCCAAAGACATTCTCAAAACATTGACCTGTGAATCTAACTCTGAAAAAACCGCCTGTCAAAATAATGAAAAAGAAATAAATGATCTGCTAATGAAAGCCCGTAAAGTGACTATCGCCCAACCACAGCTTCTAGCTGACTGGTCAAAACTTACTCCTACCACCAATGCCGACCATGCTTTTATCTTAAATAATAAAATCTACGGCTTTGGCTCAGATAATGCAAATATTGTATCCTACGATTTGCTTACCAAAGAATCAAACCTAACTACGCCACCAATTGCCGTCAAAAACTTCAGAGGTGTATCTGTGCCAAAAGAAAACGACTATGCAATCCTTCTTTATGAAGACAAAAATATCGCCCAATTCAACCCTCAAGATAATTCTTGGAAAAAAATAGACATAAGCTTCCCTAATCCAAATGCCAAAATATCAAGCGCTATTGTCTATAACAGACGCGTATACTCTCTCGATACAGCCAATAATCAAATCTATAAACACGACGTCATTACCAACGGATTCTCTTTGGGCAAACCTTGGCTCCAAGACAATTTGACTGATTTGAAAGCCGGTGTAGATTTAGCTGTTGATGGCGATGTCTTTGTCTTAAGTCAAAATGGAGTTATAAACAAATTCACCAAAGGCCAACTGCAAAACTTTAATCTTTCTAAAATCGAACCGCCCCTTGCTTCCGCTGATAAAATCTGGACATATAATGACCTAAATTATATTTACGTTCTAGATACTCTTGAAAAGAGAATTTTAGTTATAGATAAAATGGGTCAAGTAAAAAATCAGATTACAGCTGACGAATTCTCCAAGCCAACCGCCATACTCGTGGATGAACCAAAAAACGTCATGTATATCCTTGATGATAATAAACTTTATCAGGTTTCCCTATAATCAATCACAAGATTGTCATTCCGAATCCCCCTTGTGGGGTGAGGAATCTATACTTTATTTTAAAATCTGAATAGATCCCTCGTCGGCCTAAAGGCCTCGCTCGGGATGACAATTGCCTACTCAGAATGACAGTAAAACAAAAAGTCGCTCCAAATACTGGAGCGACTTTTTAAATTGGTTTTTGGTAATTATTTCAAAGTTACCTTACCACCAGCTTCTTCGATTTTCTTTTTCATTGTTTCAGCTTCCTCTTTCTTTACAGACTCCTTAATCATTTTAGGAGCTCCGTCAACAAGAGCTTTAGCATCAGCAAGACCAAGACCAGTCAATTCTTTTACAGCCTTGATCACATTGATTTTACTTGCACCAGCATCTGTAAGCTCAACGTTAAATTCAGTCTTTTCCTCAGCGGCGGCAGCGCCACCAGCAGCTGGAGCAGCAGCCATCATCATAGCTGGAGCAGCAGCGGAAACACCAAACTTCTCTTCTAAAACCTTTACCAATTCGGAAAGGTCTAAAACTGACATCTTTTCGATTTCTGCGACAAGATCCTTGAATTTGGCAGGGACCTCAACTACCTTTGTTTCTTCTGACATAATAGTTAAATTAAATTATTGATTAAGCTTTTGCTTTAGCGATATTATTAAGTACCCCTACCAAACCGCGTAAGTTACCTGCTAAGACATTAACAAAGCCGGAAACTGGAGCGTTGATAGAACCAACCAATCTTCCCAACAATTCTTGTTTGCTTGGTAAGTTGGCTAGATTTTTTACCATAGTAACATCGATGAATTTGCCTTCCAAAATACCACCGAATAATTGCACAACTTCATGAGTTTTGGAAAAAGTATTCACAACCCTAGCGGCTGATACTTCATCTCCCAAAGCCATAAAAGTAGCAACACCACCAGCAAAAACCTTAGGATCAATATTATTTAATCCCAAAACTTCACAAGCGCGTTTTACCAAAGTCTTTTTGGCAGCGATTACTTTAATGTTATTTTTGCGACATTCACGGCGCAATTCTTCTGCCTCAGTAACCTTAAGTCCTTGAAAGTTGGCAAAAACTACAGCTTTAGCTGCTTTTAGACCTTCTTCTAAAGATTTAACGGTTTCTTGTTTTTGTAGTTTTGTTTTTGGCATATTTTTTAACAAAAAAAATCTGTGTTCTCCACAGACCTCAATAGCACAAATCGACCTAGTTCTAGCTGTTTCCAGCTAATATTTGCACCTCGGTAGGAAATTAAGTCACGCTTAAAGCACAACACCTACTGTCTATGGTTTATCCTGTTAAATTCTGCCCATAGCAGACCTCGCTTAGCGAGGATTTAACAGGATTAATACATTATATACTTTTTCCTTATAAAGTCAAGGGCTAATTAACTCTCCTCAGTTTCCAGGTCACCTCTTAAATGTAATCCACCTTTTTTCTTCAATTCAGCAATACCAATTATAGCTTGAGAGATTTCTGCTTTTTCTATACCAAAAGAACTACTCAACTCTTTTTCTATTGAGGCTAGCTGGGTCGCAACTTTTAAATATTGATCTATTTTTTCTTGCGCTATTCTTAATTTAAATTCTACTACACCAGCCGCTGTTCTTAGATTTACTGCGGGGTATGGAAAAAGATATGGATGTTTTTTAATCATTTCTTCAATAGCCTGCCTAGCTTCTTGTACTTTTTTAGGAGCTACTTTTCTATTTAAAAAAGTAACAACCTGAGATCTAAAATCAGATAAAATCTTCCTTTCTAAAGCTCTTGCTATCTCTTCTTGAATTCTACTTTCAAAAAATCTTTTATCTATTTCTAATTTTTCAATCCTAGCTTTAAAATCTACATCTGACTCCCCCTCTTTTTTTGTAATATTTTGCCTCTCACGGGTTAATTTATCTAATTTTTCCTTAAGCCCACCTAAAATACTATCATCTTTTTTAATAGGTCTATCCTGCACATCTTTTTTATCCACAACACCAGTTTTCTTGACGACTTTTTCCTGGTTTTCCCGGCGTGAAGTATCTAATTCACTATGATCAACCCCCATTCTTTTTAAATCACCTTGCCCTTTATTTCCAATTCCTGGCATATAAAAATTTCTATTTAATAACACTCCCCTCAAATTCCCCACCCCCCAAAGCCTTATCCAACAAACCCAAATCTGTGCCTTTCACAAATTTAACTGTCAGCCTAAGTTTTTGAGCGGTTTTGGCCGCGGTTGGATCAAAAGGAAAATTTCCTCCTGGTATCCACTTGTCCCCTATTATATTTCGCATTTCTTTCCATGTCAAACTAGGCAAAGGCTTGGCATTTGGATCTTTTTTTGGATCAGCAGTATATACATAACTAATATTGGACGCATTAATTACCTCTTTAGCGCCATACGTTTTAGCCAACAATACAGCCTGATTATCAGTAGAACAACCAGGCTTCCAGCCCGCAGCTATAATAATCGGTTTATTTGTTTTTATTTTTTTAGTCGGATTGGTTACAATCTCCGAATGGGCAAAATCTTGAAATAAAAATTTAACAAATTCAGCATTAAAAATAGTAGCTTTAATTCCCAACCAATCAAGATCGGTATCGATCATAGGCACTACGCCCTTAGCAGCAGTTTGATATTGTCTACAAGTAGACCCACCACCAACTACCAAAATAAACTTATCACCTTTTTTTACTCGAGCGATAATTAAGGCGCGTAATTTTTTGAGGAATTCAATATCAAAACCAGTCGGAGGAATAATAATAGAACCGCCAATAGAAATAATTTTAACCTTGCTCATAATAATTCTTATTAACAGTTAAATCTTTGCCTGTGTTTCTCCCTTTTACCTTGGCAACAAAAATGGCTTTATTTGCCTTAAAAAGGCTTGGCGTTCTATAGGCAGTCTTTCCTTTCTGGGCTCGATTGGAAGAATAATTTTTCACAGAAGCCTTTTTTACTCCTTTGCAAATAGTGAACTAACCATCCAGCTGACGAGCCACATGATGAGTGCGCCCCAAAAAGCTGGCCAAAAACCCATTACATAAAAACCCTTAACAATTGAAGATGCCAACCAAAACATCAAAGCATTGATAACTAACGTAAACAAGCCCAAAGTGAGAATATTTATCGGCAAAGTAAATAGTATAAGTAGGGGTCGAATAAGAGCATTGATAAGACCCAAAATTAAGGCCGCGATAAGCGCTGAATAAAAACTATTCACCACAATACCTGGAACAAAATAGGCAACGAGCATTAAAGCCAACGCACTGATGAGCCAACGAAGGATTAGTTTCATATTCGAAATGAATTAGACCCCGCTAAGCGGGGCGAGTAAATTAACCTACTAATAATCTAAATATAAATTTTATTATCGGAGAAATCAATTCAAATAAAAAGAATACAAAAAACAACAAAATCATAAAGCCATATCTGTCCAAAAAATTCTTAATTTTAAAAGCAGAGCTTGGCAGTAAAGCATAGAGAAGTTTGGATCCATCAAGCGGTGGAATTGGTACTAAGTTAAATACTGTCAACATCACATTGGCATATACTATAGTCACTAAAATTGAACTAAATTCTGAGACTGGCAAAACTCTTACTACTACCGCAAAAGCTATGGCAAGCAATAAATTTGCCCCTGGCCCAGCTAGAGCAACCATTACCGGTCCCCACTTCTGATTTTTGAGATTATAAGGGTTATAAGGCACTGGTTTGGCATAAGCAAACATAAAAGCTCCACCAGTGGCTATAGAGAGCATGATAGGCATCAAAATAGTACCCCACAAGTCTATATGAGCCATAGGGTTAACTGTCAAACGCCCTGCATAGCGCGCTGTAGGGTCTCCTAGCATATCTGCCACTAATCCATGGGCATATTCGTGGATAATGGCCGAAGGGATAATAACAAGAAAATAAAAAATAAAATCCATAATATTGACAAATAATCAAAATTAGAGTAGACTTAACGCATTAACTTAATTATACTTAAATACGCTTAAACTTTCAACTATATGTCTAGAGTTTGCTCAGTCTGTGATAAATCCGCAGTTCGTGCCAACCATGTAAGCCATTCCAACGTCAAAGTCCCACGTCGCCAAAAACCAAATTTACAATTATCAATGGTAAATGGCCAAAGCGTAAAGACTTGCTCTTCATGCCGACGCACCTTGGTAAAAAACATGGCGTAAATTTTTTGGATATGCCGGACAGATCAGAATCAAAAATAAAACCCGACTTAAAAAAAGACCTAAACTTTATATCATTAAAAAAATTAGTTGATATTGAAAATAAATTGGAAAAACAAATAGAATCTGATAGGGCACAGGCTACCGAAGAAGATCCTGAACTAGAAGGAATAGAAGCTGGAATAACAAATTCAACTAATGTATTAATACTGCGACTCAGAGCAATATTAAAAAAACACGGTTATACTGATGAAGAAATAAATACAGCAATAACTGAAAAATAAAACAAAAGACCGGTCTCAAGCCGGTTTTTTGTTTCCTAAAAATAAAGGTTTATTTTTTGTTTAATTTGGTTTTATTTTACCCAGCGTACACTACGCTCGAAATCCATAAGGTCAATATCGAAGTTGTGGAGATTTGAACCACTTACAGCATAGTCGATATAATATGTAGTATCTTTCACAACCATATAGGTTCCGTTAAATGTTCGTAATATTTTACCATCTGGTAAAGGATACGTACGTGTCACCATACTAGGGTTAACAGCGGTAGATGTGACGATAGTAAGTTGTACCTCAGCCTCATCAGATGTCACATTGATTTCATTATCACCTTTTATCTCTATCACCTTCCACGTCTCGGGAAGTGTAAACTGAAGATGCCCGGCTCGTACACTGGCATTTGCGGTGACTACGGGCGTCGTCGCTCCATCGCCACTTTTCTCAGTTGAGAAACTTGTCGAACATCCAACTCCCGCAAGGATAAACACTGTTGCGACACTCAGAAAAAAAAGAGATTTTTTAGACATAAAAATTATTAATAATTAATAGCTTTAAGTATAGCATAATTTTTTAAATTTTAAAACATTTTTTTATATCTAAAACTAACTAACAAATACATTGACTAGCGAAAAAAATCTGGTAAACTACTCACACTAACATTTTACTCATAACCCTGGTATCTTTATGAATACATTCACAAACTCAACCGAAGAAACCGAAAAGTTCGGCATAGAACTTTCCACAAAACTTAAAGGCGGAGATATTGTTTTACTATCTGGCAACCTTGGTGCAGGTAAAACTGCTTTGGTCAAAGGCATTGCCAAAGGCTTTGGTATAAAAAATACTATAACGAGCCCCACCTTCACTCTCATGAACCTGTATCCTATAAGTCACAAGCAATCTGCCATAAGTCAAATGGTACACATCGATACCTACCGCCTCAAAGAAGAAACTGAGCTTGCTGAAATTGGTGCAGAAGATTATTTAGGAAAACCAAACACAATATGTCTTATAGAATGGCCTGATAAAATCGAAGGCTTATTGCAAAAATATGATACAAAAAACTTCATCTCTGTTGAGATAAAACAGCTAGAAAACTCAAGCGAAAGAGAAATAATTTGTAATTTACCTAACTAAGCAAAGACCTTAATTTTGGATATTTATTACAAATTTGCGTATTAGAAAACCACTTCTCCATTCCTCCTACATGCCCAGCCCTAAGCTGGACCAACAAAAATAGAACGGCAATGTAGATAATATGTTCATCTACTATATAAGAATGCTCCCCCACCATTGGAAAATGCAAAATTGGTAAATATAATAAAAACATAAGTAAAATTCCAAGATAGGCGCTCAAACGAACAAAGATTCCCAACAATAAAGACAAACCAAGCAATGTCAGACCCCACTTAACTAAAAAATCCACAACTGATAACACTTGCGGATTTGAAAGCCATTGAAATAACCAACTAGCTGATTGAGCGCTTTTTATATATCCAATGGAAGTAAATTTCGGATCCAACACCTTGCTAATACCTGCGTAAAAATAAAACCAACCCATAATTACCCGCAAAAACCACAAAGAAAAACTTTGCAATTTCGACATATGATTTAAGGTTAAAAATAATTTATAATATTATACCACTTTTTAACTGCAATAGCTAAACTATGATATCTTTTACACTTAACCAAAACTCTTTATCCTTTTCATGGGTGAGTAGATTTACCACCTCTTCTTTTGGCACCCACCTAGCTTCCGGGTTATGAGGATCAATTGGTTTTAAACTAAACTGCTTGGTCTTAAATAAAAAGATAGTAATATGTTTTAGTTCGTCTAGATTTTTTCCACCCATTCTTTCATAAGAACCGAGATCATCTATATACTCAAGATCGACGACCCCAGACTCCTCATAAATCTCTCTTTTGGCAGTCGTCAAAAAATCCTCTCCCGGCTCAACATGACCCTTTGGCAAAGACCAGATAGTACCATGTTGACTAACAACCAAAATATCTCCACTAACACTGACGACAATACCTCCCACAACTTCAGCTGGAACCATAAAATCAAATTATAATACTACTTGGGCGCAATATGAACAGCGTTTTGCTTCTAAAGGAATTTCACTTAAACACTCCTTGCATTTTTTTGTAGTTGGATCTGCTGGCGCTTCCTTACGAGATCTAGAAATAAGAATATTCATTGGTTTTACGACAAAGAAAAACACCGCTCCTGCAACAAGCACAAATGAAATAAGGGAATTAATGAAATGACCATACATAAACTTACTTCCATTCAAACTAAATACTAGTCCTGAAAAATCCGGCACTTTGGCAACTGCGGCGATAAGCGGAGTCAAAAGATCTGAAACTAAAGCAGTCACAACTGTTCCAAAAGCTGCACCCACTACCACACCGACCGCCAAATCAACTACGTTCCCTCTTAATAAAAACTGTTTAAATTCTTTAAACATAGAATTTAAATTATTAAATTAATAAAATTTTTAATTACAAACCAACCACACCAAAAAGTTTCCCCACTCCATAGGTGACAAGCATGGCAATAATACCACCTACCACCACCCGCACAATGGCTGTTCGTTTGTGAGCGCCACCAATCTTGGCACTTACTCCGCCGGTAATTACTAGGGCAATAACAACAGAAACAAACGTGGCTGGGATATCATATTTTGCAGGAGCAAGAATAATTGCCAAAATAGGAATAATAGCCCCACACAAAAAAGCCAACCCAGAAGCATAGGCTGCATGAAGTGGCTCAGTCAGATTATTTGGATCAATATGAAGCTCAGCCTCAGCATGCGCGCCAAAAGCGTCATGATCGGTCAATTCTCGCCCTACAAGCTCGGCTGTCGGTCTAGACAAACCTTTTTTTTGATAAATAACAATCAGCTCCTCTAGCTCTTGGTCTGGAACGGTTTCAAGTTCCAATTTTTCTTTTGCTAGTAGCGCTCGCTCGGTATCACGTTGCGCGCTCACAGACACATATTCACCCACTGACATTGATAATGCGCCAGCAACAAGAGATGCCACACCAGCTGTAAGAATCACTTTTGTATCTTGAGTAGCCCCAGCCACACCAACAATCAAAGATGATATAGAGACAATGCCGTCATTAGCACCCAAAACAGCAGCCCGAAGCCAATTTAATTTTGACCCAGTTGTCGCTGCTTCGTCCATTTCTGTATGTGTTAACGGATCACGGACTTTTTCCATAGAAGTACTTTACAAATTATCTAGAACAACTCTACCACTTTCTGCTATAAAATTCCATAGAGTAAAAACGGCTATTCTGATAACGCCTCTAAAGCCTTTAGCGCGTAAAACTGCATCATCGACAACATGCCCACATCATTTTTGACAATCTCTTCTTTTGTAAACCAACGACAATCCTCGCTTATCTCTGTCTCTGATAATTTTAATTGATCTGTGTCTGACTTGGCAAAGTATACAAAAACAATATGGGAATGAGTTTCATTCACTTGGTGCGTAAAAATAAATTGCGGTGGAATAAGAGATTTATGTTTTCCATCTTTAAAATCAGGTTGCTTGCCTTCTTCTTTGTACAACACAATATCAAGACCAACCTCTTCCTTGGCCTCACGCACAGCTGTTTCATTTGGATCGCCATCAAGCTCAATATGACCGCCGACACTAAGCCAGATTTTATATTTATCATGTTTACGCAACAAAACTTTATTTTTAAAAACAATTAGGACCTCTGCACAAAAATCTACTTTTTCATGGATGTGGGGCATAAATATTAGATTATTTCAACTTAACGTAAAACCCTTCACTTCCATACAACGTATATGTACCATCACCCTTGTCTTGGGCATACACCTCAATCTCTTGTCCAATATTTTTTTCTAAATCACCAAAACCTTCTACACCCTGAACGCTCCCCACTATCGCCTGGCTCCAACCCATTATGGTGGTAATATGTTTGCCTCCGACCACCACATAACATTCACCATCGCTAAAACAACCAGTATTAACCTCTTCCAATTTTCCACTAAAATTTGCTACTTTTAATTTTCCTGTTGGCTGTTCTGCGGTAGTGGTCGGTTCCATTCGCCTACCATTTTCATCGGCGGTAATGTTGTCAGTTTTAGGATTTTCCTCAACTGGTTGATTTCGCACAAATACAAAGACTAAAACAGCTACTACTAATACTGCAAGTAGTATAGGTAAAACTTTTTTGTTCTGCATATGGTTTGAATTAATGAATAAAAAAGCTATTTTTTATTATAGCAGGTTGAGGGGATTTGGGAAGAAACTAAAAATATGTTTTAATTACCAATTAACACCCTGACTAAATTAAGCACAACAAAAGTGCAAAATATTTTATTTCTTTTCCGCCAATATACTCCCCCCCACCAGTTTAGTAATTCTAAAAAATCCTTCTACTGAATCTGCTACATTTTCACTCAACTCTCTTAAGTCAACATAAAGATTGCTGTCCAAAGAATTTAATAGTTTTATAACTTCCCTAACGCCATTAACGTCATCCCGTGATTTAATTAACGCGCCCCGTAACTCTGGCAAACGAGCACATAAAAGCTCTAATGCATACGCCTGAAAAAACCTATGAGGATTGAAGCCTACTTGACCATCAAAATCAAAAAAACAATACTTAATGGGGATTGAAAGTATATATTCAACTCCATTATTTGAATTAAGCAGTGTTATTTTTTGTAATTTTTCATTATATTGATCTGAACCAATTTCCATACTTTGATCCAAACCTCGAGCCTTCCATCTCTTTATCCGTTCCGAATTAGGCAAATTTGCCTCGAGATATTCAACAGCAAACATTTCAGCTGTTCCCTCTTCAAGAAAACTTCCTCCTAAACGTTCAATATTAACTTTAAATTTCCCCTCATAACCTGGACTTTCGAGTGGCTCTACAGAAGATTTAGAGATAATAAACCCAACACGTTGATTTATCGGTAAATTTTCGTGACCATAAAATTCCTTATATTCTGATGACCCATGAACCAATTCATGGACCAGGTCTGCTTCGGATCTTAATGTCCGTTGCAGACTATCTGCATCATCCTCATCTCTAAAAATTACAATTAAATTAAGTTGTGTGTTAAAGAATCCATTAACATGTAACTTTGTCTCTCCTGTTGAATCCGTCGAATCAGGGTTCTTAAAACTGCTCAAAAATCCAACGGAATTAAATATTTCAATTAATTTAAGATAGCTTTCAGAATTTTTTCTTACTACGACACAATCTGTTGTGCTAAGACCTAAAGAACGAACAAAATCATAACATTTACTAATATTCATTCCATCAGTATATTGTCTAACTTCTGCTAAAACTTTATTACGAGCCTCAATATACTTTTCAGGTCTTTCATGGGGATGTTTCCACTCTGCCCAAAGCCCTTTATCTTTCATAAAAATAAAATAAATTAGCGGGCCACCCGGGTTAAGTGCCCGCAATATACAATCATTATAAGGCTTTCTAAGCCTAGTGTCTATATCTAAATTTGAGGCACTCAGGTCGTGGTTCAAATTTTAAAATGAGGCAAATAATATATTTCTTCATATTCTAGATTATAGTTTTCAGTAAAAACCCTTTCATTTGTTGACTAAAATCTACACCTTAGGTCATTATCTTGATCAAAGAATTTTTTCACATGGTTGAATAGCGCTCACCTAAGAATTGCTGGGGCATAGTCTCTTTCTTCGAAAGAAGAAAGGATCGTACCCGAACATTGGCGCAAAGCCTTTATTTTTGGTATTATTTCTTCCGAGACATTGTTAATTTTTCCTATGAATGACCATTTCTACAAAAACCTACCCTGTTTGGAAGGATCGCTCAAACCCATTCTACGAACGCCTGATGCATTCGTTACCGTTCCGGACGATTGGCGCGTCATCGTCTCGGATATTCAGGGTTCAACAAAGGCCACATTTGAAGGGCGCGGCCGGGATATCAATACCCTTGCGGCAAGCTGTGTGATTGCCTGCTTAAACGTGGCCAAAAAATACGGCGTGGAAATTCCGTTTCTGTACGGCGGCGACGGTGCAACAATCTTAGCACCAGAACGTCTGTGCGACGAAATGATCGAATCGCTCAAATCCTTGCGAGCAAACGCACACAAAACATACGGCCTGCGACTGCGGGTCGGCTTCGTGGCGATTGCCAAAATTTATGAAAAAGGAGAACAACTCCGCATCGCCAAATGGGCAGTATCTCCCAAATACAATCAGGCGATCTTTTTAGGAAACGGGTTGGCCGTTGCCGACAAAATCATCAAAGAGGATCCGGCCACGGGCCATATTCCCGAAACGGAAATGGCACGGGAGGTGGATCTCGGCGGACTCAAGTGCCGATGGAATCCGATCGCACCGCTTCAACCAAAAGAAGAGGTGGTCTGCGCGATCATCGAATCACGCAAAACAGAATTACAGGGTGAGGTCTATGCGGAAGTTTTGGAAGCCTTTGACTACATCTATGGGGAATATCACGACCGCCATCCAGTCGCGGAGCGTTCCCTATCTCCGAGTTTGCGTCTTGCCAACATGCGCCGCCGCATCTTACTTTCACAGGACGCACATCAAGCCTTTGCTATAATAGACGAAATCATCCGTTCGTTTGTCAACATCGTCGTCTTCGCACTCGGACAAAAGATCGGACGTTTTGATCCGAAAAAATACCTACACGATCTTGTCCTTGCGACCGATACATTGCACGTCAGCGGCAACACCATGTACACGATTATTTCCGGCACAAAGAAACAGCGAACGGCGCTTCGTGAAGCTTTCGATACGCTGGAGAAAAGCGGAAAAATCTTTTACGGTCTCGCCTCCTGTCCGTCGTCGGTTATGACCTGTTATGTACAGCGTCACGACGAGGGCCACCACCATTTTCTGGACGGCTCCGAAGGAGGTTATACTCTAGCAGCGAAGGAATGGAAGGAAAAACGCAAAACGATTTCATAAGTTCCAAAAGGGTGTGTTAGGAATGGGAATTTCACGGACATAAATCAGTTTAGCCTCATTAACTAGGCAAGTAAGCCCAAAAAAATAAAAAATGAGCGTTAAAGCTCATTTTTTTATAAATGGCGGTGTGTGATTGACGGTATTAGAACTGAGACAGCTTTTAATAATCAAAATTAAATGTAGTTAAATTATATCTAGCAGAGCCTGATTCAGGCCAAATACCATAAAAATCAATATATTTCTGATTTGATAATCCAATCAATATTATCTTAATAAATGGATAACCATCAGTTTTGATGGATCTTTGTAGTAGTTGCAAGTCAATTTCCTCAGAGCTTTCAATTAATATAATTAAACTAGCCTGTGTTTTCCCATACTCTTTACAATCACAATTTATAAAATTTATCAAACTATCAGTATCTTGTTTGTATAAATCTTTTCCAAACCTTTTTAGTTGAAAAGCCATTCCACGACTTACAACATCACCATTAGTTGGCATTTTACATATGTACACATCAACAGGGGTGTTCTCTTCTACTTTTTTAGTAACTATTTTATCAATCTCTTCCAAAGTGGCAAAACCTTTTTCAGGAATTTCTTTCTTATATTTTTCTTGAATTTCAAGACCTATCCAACACTTACTAGCAAATTGTCTTTCGCAGAATTTATTTAAGACAAGAGAAACTAACAATTCAATGTATTTTGAGTTTGATGAAAATTTATTTTCCTTACTCCTTAAAAAATCAATAACAACCCATTCTTCTAAAAAGAATAACTCATTTTTCCCAACCATAATTATCAAATCTTAATCTTTATCATTTCAAAGAATCAAGCAGTTCTTTTACCTCAGAATAAGTAGCCTCTCTACCTTTCACTTTTAATATTGCCTGCTTTATATCGGAAATTTGTTTTAACTTTTCAGGATCATTTTGAGTATATTTATCAACGAATTTTTTGGCGTCAGCTTCCCTATTGGCGATATCTGCTGTTGGTATAACATTAAAAATAACCGCATCTTCCCCCGAACAACTTTTTAATCCAGACACCAACCAAGAAAAATATGAGACTGTTACTTGAGTTTTTTGCTGTGCCATCTCTTCAAGCTGAGAGTATATTTTAGGATCTACAACACAATACTCATTCTCTTGTGATGATTGGGGGTCTGTTTTTATATATGCTCTAAAAGTTTTAAAAAATAGGCCATTGCGTTCGACAGCACCTATATAACCAGTATGTTCACCGTCGGCAGTTTCGCGATGTAACCCACCAATCAATACATAAAACGAACCTACCAAAATAATTAAAAATATTATACCACTATTTAGATACTTCATATTTTTTACTTCCAAAAATAATATAAACCAAAGCACGGTAAATAATAGCTTCCCAAACAATAAACCACCCGATTGTAACAAGCAATAATGTTCCTACAAATACAGAAATTGCTCCAAAATTAATTTTAGATTCTCTCTTAACTTTTATATTTGTAGAGAAATCAAATTCCTCCCACTGTTTTTGTTTGTCATTACTAGAACCCATACTTAATGGGGATATGTCATTTTTTTCTCTAAAACATTTTATAGCTTCATTTGTTAGCTTGCCAAATAAATCTCTACCTTTAATGTCACAATAATCATCATTTATAGAAAACTTTTGCCTGAAAGCATCGTTGTATTTTTTTAAAAATTGACCAATATCTGTGCTGTAATCCTCTCCACATACAACATATGGTTTGTCGCCAACATTGCTGGTTATTGGTGAGTCACCTAAATGAAAACGGCATTCAATTTCATTACCTTTTGCTTCTGTATATCCATTTTCAAAATTATAAGCTGTGTATGAATAATTTTTAAAAGAATCTAAACTATCCCAAAGATACAAAAAAGTACCGATAAACAAAAGAATGGTACTACCAAAAATTAAAACATTTGCGAGGCGGTGCCACCATTTTTTTTCGATACCATCACGACGAACTAAAATTAAATTTAAGATTTTCTTCATAAATATTTATAATTAACCTATGTTTATGATAGCTTATTTAGTTAGTTTTTACAAACACAAAAGGCTACGTGTCTTCTGGTGATCCCTTGCGGAATCCAACAGCCTTTCGACTGCTGACTAAACGAACATAGAGACGGCGTAGCCATCTCTATATTCGTTTAGTTTTTCGACCATACCCCATTTTTTAGGTGGGGTTTAGGTCTATAAATTGTTGTGTATAATTTTTTAGGCTTATCCATACTAACTAGGTAAATAACCTCAAAAAAATAAAAAACGAGCATTAAAGCTCATTTTTTATAAATGGCGG
>CAZBWU010000009.1:0-33671 GCA_964496095.1 uncultured Gammaproteobacteria bacterium | reverse complement strand
GCTCCCAGGGTCGGATTCGAACCGACGACCAACTCGTTAACAGCGAGCTGCGCTACCGCTGCGCTACCTGGGAATGTTTATTTTACTCTGCGCCCTGCCTACCAGCAGGCAGGTACTTGGGAATAAAGCTACAATAATATAATATTTTTTCCAGATTTTGTCAATAAAAACTAGTCACACCCCATACCTACTCATATTTTCAACCGGACTAATCGAGAGCAAAATTATCAAGTAAATTTTTGATATCATCATATCTAAAAGATTTCCTACCTTCATTTACCAGATTAAAATCATCTCCAGATGTAGAAAAATCATTTTTTTCCATTACTACCACATCAACAAGAACTTCACCGTCTCTTACTTCAAAGATTGCGGGCAATCTGGATAATTTTTCACTGACCTCCTGCTGCTTGCCTTGTTTCAATAAATTGCTTAGTTTTCTGGCGATTGCCTCTATTTTTTTGATTATATCTGTACCCGCTTCCGCCTTTTTGATAGCACGCAAATGGGCTTCTATTTTTTGACGATCATTACTACCTTCCATAACGTACTTTTCACTTTCAGAAATTCTTGTTTCAATCACACGAGAATTAGTGGCTCTTTTTAAATCAAGCAAAAGACTTTGCAACTGTTCGGCTTTAATTTTACCCGGTTGATCTCCAATTTCAAAAGCCAGAGTAAGCTCGTCGCCACCAACATGGGCGGTGAATAAATCATCCTTCCCTTGCAATCCAAACTTCCCACAAACTAACTGCACACTCTCCCAAAAAGCTCTTAATTTTTTCGTGGTCTCATCTCCCGCAGACAAAGAAGCCTCTTTGAATTTCTTAAATTTTTCATCAACGCCTTCTACTCCAGAAATATTTTGTAAGATTGTTTCGTATTCCAACAGCAAATCTACGCCAAGGTCTTTTACATCCATACTTATATAGACGGCATTTTTCATCGCAATCGCGCGCCTGTCAAACTCCATTTTAGACGTAAAGTTCTTAGCCCGTTCGTCTGCATACAGCTCTTTTGCCAAACTCTTTCTTTCTGAATCTTCCAACTCACTCCCGGCCCTTATTTTATCACCCAGCTTTTTTGATTCTATAGCTCTTTGTTCAGCCTCATCAATCTCTTCGGCCACAAAAGGCTTAATAACATCTAAAATATTCAATTTCTTGGTATAGACTATTATCTTATCCAAAAGAGGCTGTTGGCTTGAATTAACTTTAATTTTTCCTTTACGGGCATCCCTTAGTAAATCTCTATTAAAAATATATGCCTGCTCGGCTCCTTCCTTGGGGTTTGGTAAAAAAACATGCCAACTATTTCCACCCTTATCAACTAAAATATTACCCTCCTCAATAATATCTTTTCTTAATCTATTTATTTCTACTAATTCTTCTAAGACCTTATCCCGATTAAATTCAGCGCCATATTTTCCTTCTTCCTCGCTTCTCCTAGATAAAAGCCCTGCTTGCAAAGAACTCCCTAATGCTAATATTTTTTCTTTAGCAGAATTTCCATTCACAGTGGCTACGCCATAATTAATTCTAAAACCTCCCTTACCATGATTCTCAGGTAGCTGCCCATTTATTGCTCTTCGAAAATTTTGCAGTTTTTCAAGATTAATTCCAGGCGCATTGCTCTCAATTAAATTATTAACCATACCTAAGACAAAAGCTGCCATTTGCCGATCGGCCTCCGCCATCATAGAATCTATTTCTTCAAGACTTATACTTGAATCATTTGGGATTCTACAACTTTCTGTTTTATAATCAGACTGCAAAAGTTCAATTTTTTGCTTCTCTTCCCTAGGCTGATTAATTTGCGCAATACTAGCGCGCAACACTTCTCTTCTTTTCTGAATTATTTCATTAGTTTTGGTTGTGCCAAAAACCTCATCATTTAAATATTTAATAGCTAAAAAATTTGCGCCCGGACTAATAAAACTTACCACCCTATCCCCTTTTTCCAATTTTTTAAAAACCTTACCCCATTGTCTTCTTTCAGACATGCCAACCAATTTAGTCTTATCTTTATCATCAATTTTATTACTTAGCACAAAATTATCGAGAGCCACAACAGCTCCTATCTCACGATATGATCTATCAATAAGATCGTTATCAAAACCCTCTTCTTCTTGAGAATCTGGGTTTTTATGATCTATACCGAGAATTCTTGAGTCACGAATGCCTCTTTCATTCATATAATTTTACATCAATTGATAATTTTTAGCTGGTTCTTTGACACCTTTAAATACAACATCTGTAATATTTTTTACTCCAAACTGACGGCCGTCAAGAAAGCCTGCCATCGCCGCCTCGGCCAACCAACCACTCTCTACCCAATCAAACAGCCATTCATGCACATACTTCGGATTATTTTGAGAGATGCCAGCATTGACAGTCTTAAGCCAAGTTCGATTGTAGACCTCCTGTGCGCCCACAGACGGTGCCATAATGAGCGGAATGCCCAAACCACTATAAAACACCAATTCACTTGGCTTAGTCCATAAAATATCGGTAGTTTTGAGCAACAGATTAAACTGGGTAAAATAATCTTCTTTATCTAGCTCAAACAAAATATTTAAACTTTTGCCCAATATTTTTTTCAAGCCAAGCTCGGCAATTTGCTCTTGAAAATATAAATAAACATCGTTGCGCGTGCCAGCCACCAAATTTAAAATCATTTCTTCTTTGAGCAATTTTTTCTTAAGACTAGATAAAATATCTCTGGCCATAATCTTTTGCGCGCCAGCTCCTCCCACCGCAAAGGTAAGAGTCAAAGGATGATGCGAGTGCGGCACCCCATCCTCACCGTCATGTTTCAAAAACTTAGAAACTGTCTCGGCATATTTTTGCCTATACCTTCTTTGCGGATCAAGGCTGTGAATTCTAGATAATAAGTCTGATTTCAATACATCCAAATCAGCTCCACCCAAATTTTCTTCAGGCAATGGAAACCCAGTCAAAAATATATTTTCTTCTTTTACTCCATAAAGTTTCAACCTGTCTACTACACGTCGACAAGGCGCCAAGTACTTGATTCGACTAGTGGATGGATGAAGCGCCACCCAGGCGCGACTAATGTCAGTATCACAGATTACCAAATAGATATCGTTTTTGAACTTATGCTCCTCAGCCATAAAAGCCACCGAAAAAAAGGTGGTAATAAGCGGGATGTCTTGAGAGTTTAAATAATTTACCAAATCCTTGCCCCAATCTTTTTTGATAAGATTATACATTCCTCGAAGCTGCAAACTAGGACGAGATAAATCTCGGCGTGGGTAAAAAGCTTTAATACTTTGTACTTTGTCGTATAAATTAAAAAGTTTAGTCCCAATCAAAGGAATATTTATCAAACGAGAAACAAAAGTATAAAAAACTTCGGAATTATGCCAAACATGATAATCCGACGGTGGTATACCTTGATAGTTGTTGGCAATAATAACTTTGCCGGTTGGCGATAAATGACGCAAAGGATAAGCAGCACGCTGATGGCCGTATCCCATATCTACTGCTACAACCCATGCTTTGTTGTCCATAAAATATTCTTAGAGCTGTCATTCTGAACAGAGTGAAGAATCTTTCCGTTTGCAAAACTTTTTCTCGGAAAGATCCCTCGTCCCCCGCCCTTCGCGAAGAGCGGGGTCGCTCGGGATGACAAATTAATGTATTCTAAAACCTCTTATTGTGCGCAAAAATGAAACCCATTGTTTTATCAAACTTTGAAGGAAAAACCTGGACTGCAAATCCGCTCGTTCTTAATTTTTCCTCAATATCTAGACTTTTGTCTCTACCCATATGATACTCCAAAATCACATAATTAACCACGGATAATTCTTTCTCCGACATACCTTCAAATACTTCATACTCCCCTCCTTCAATATCAAACTTTAACAAAGATATTTTCTTGATTTTATTTTGTTTACAAAAATCAGCAAAACTAAAGGCTTTGATTTTTATACGGGAGGGATCCTTCACGGAATTTATCCCCTTTAGGGGGTTCAGGATGACATTGAGCTCTTGTTCTGCTAAAGCATGATTATGACTATCTTCAGCCACCACAAGTTGCCTAGCGCCACTCTCTCGAGCCAAAGCCCCAGGCACAACTTCTACCCCTGAGATTTTATTTATTTTCAAATGTTTTTTGAGCGCTTCTAAATTATTTGGTTCCGGCTCTATCGCAAAGATTTTTACTTTTTCGTTTAACGCCCGAGCATACATACTAAAAAAACCGGCGTGAGCGCCCACGTCAACTATCGGATTCTTGGCATTTTGTATAACCTCGTCCGCCGTTCGATATTCTTTAAACTTAAAAATTTCATTAAAAACACTCTCGTCGACTTCATCGCGGAGATTTACTTGCCAGTTTTGATTGTTGAATTTTAGGGGGGTTAAATTCATATTGTGCGTATATTCTAGCAAAAATTTACCGAAAACAAAAGACCGCCTGCTCACTAGTTTCTACAATAAGTAAAAAATAATGAGCATGAAGGCGGTCTGTTGGAACAGCCGAGCCCTCCTGCCCTACTGCTGGCGCCCGTCCCTTCCGAGGACAGGCTCTTGGCGCCGAACTAGCGCCGGCCGCGGCTCTGTCCCGGGCCCATCAAGAAGGGCTGGGAGAGCCGTCCCTGGGTGGCGGCCGTCTGGGGCGGGCCGGGCCGGTGGAAGTCACCGCCCCCGTGGCGCTCATCATTGGGCTGAGCACCCGCGCCATCATCACCGGTCACGACGAAGAGCTTCGTGTCACGATTCTTTTCGAACCCGACGGGCATGGTATCCCCCAGCAACGCAACCAGTGTGTGGCAAGCTTTTAGAATAAGGGCCGAGATGGCCTTGTACGACTGCGACGCAGCAATACAACCCCCACACTTTGTCACTGGCCTGCATACTTCCTACCTAAAATATTTTAGATAAAAAATATGCAAACCAGTACGATTGTGAAAAGGCTCTAGCTAAGATTTATTTAAAGAACTGCAAAATTATAGGCATAAAAGGCCTATTTGTCAAGACAAAACTTATCCCCTTTTATATTTTTAAAACAAAATAACCCTTCAAAAATTACTAAGAAGGGCTATTTTTAAAAATACTTTTGTCATTCTGAACAAAGTGAAGAATCTCTGTCCCGTTGTTTTTTAAAACGATTCCAACCTGACAGAGATCCTTCGGGGCGTTAACCCCTCAGGATGACAAATAGCGTTTACATCATCGGTTTTTTCTCACACATTTTACAATCTTTTTTGTGTGTAGCTAAAATAACTAAAGCAGAAAGACCTACGAGCACGTAGACAACTCTAGAGAGCATTGCGCCTTGACCTCCAAAGATAGCACCGATGTCCCATTGAAATAAACCAACGAGTAGCCAATTTAAACCACCAATAACAAGTAGCAATAAAGCTACCATATGTAATTTTGAATTTTGCATAATATTTTGTCACCTCCTTTCAGTTGAAAGTACCAAATACTAAAAACTAAATTATAATTTTCGTTTGTCATCCTGAACGTAGTGAAGGATCTCTGTCAGGTTTGTTTGTTGTCATCCCCGACTTGATCGGGGATCCAGCGTACAATTAAATTGTCTGGATTCCCGCTGTTGCGGGAATGACAGCTGTTTGGTTGGACAGAGATTCTTCGCTTTGCTCAGAATGACAGTAAGTGTACTATAATATAAGCCCATCCCGATTTTCCTGTTCTTGTTTTTGTAAAATATAAACATCAGCATTATACTCATCATTGCCGACAAACTCTGCTTTCTTGTCTATAATCGCTTCCATCGGCGAACAAGTATTACAACCTTCTCCTTGCGGACATTTGAATCTTTGAAGTTGACGCGCTAATTTTACTTTCCTGGCTATATCCAAAATCTTTTTTTGAGCTGTTTCTATATCCGGTAATTCTTTTGGCGTTAAATTATCGCTACTATCCAAATACCAATAACTAGCGCGACTAGCCTGACGCTTTTGACAACGTTCTACTAACAACCGGTAGATAGGTAATTGCAAAGACTCTGGATCTTCTTCGGCCTTGCCAGTTTTGAAATCTATAATATGAACGCTGTCAGTATCTGGTAAATATTCAAGCCAGTCTACCTTGCCACACAAAATAATATTATCTTCTTCTGACAACCAAAAATACGGCAAGTCCATCTGGATTTTGATTGCCAACCCAGAAATCGGTCCCGGATTATTCATTACTCGACGAATCATTTCTTGACCGCGGGTTTTGTATTTATATTCTGATTCTGGAGAAGTAAACCCACCTTTTTTACCCGTAACATTACTCCATGATTTTTCAAATTTATCCATGAGCGAATCAGAAAAACGAGAATGTTTTGGCATTACCGATAATGACTCCAAGACTTCGTGCACCGCCTGCCCCAAAGCCAGCGACGGAGCCATGAGTTTTATTTTATGATTTGTCTTGGGATCGCGATAAACATTTTTGAGATAGTAGGCGCGCGGACAACGCAAAAAATCGCTGATGGAAGTGTGCGATACCCAAGTGGCTGTGAATTTGTCTGGCATATTTACCCTGTTAAATAAGATTTGAGTCGATTTCTTAAGAACATTTTACCATAATATGTTTTTAAATATTTTTCTCTATGAGTTGCGTCTTGCTGGTTTAAACAAGCTTCATAGTATATTAACTTTAAAGGTCTTCTATTCTTAGTTGATTCAACTAGACCTTTCTGGTGTTGCTCAAATCTTAACTTTAAATTCTTTGTATATCCAGTGTAAAACTTTTTATCCTTGAGACTATACAAAATATAGGTATAGTACATACTCAGAGAATTTAAAGTTATTTAACAGGGTGAATTATTACGCATCCATTGCTTTTCCTAAGGCATCCTCTTCGTCATATCCTTCGTCCTCTAACTGTTTTAATTTTTGTGCCTGTTCAGGATCTAAATCAAAATCCTGCATCAGTTCTTCTACCGCAGCTTCTATATCATCATTTTGCTTATCTTCTGGTTTTTGGTCGTCATCATTTTGCATATTGAAATGTATTAAAAATTAAATTTAACATATACTTATATTCTATAATCTTTCTGCAATATTGGCAAGCAAAAACCCTATACCAGAACGGCATAGGGTTTCACTTATTATTTATTTTAGTCTATATACCCCATAACGCTTAGCGTTATGATCAGGACGCTAAGCGTCCCATTTAAATCCATTTCCGAAATGTCCATACTCTGCTGTCTTGCGAAATTGTGGCTGACGAAGGTTGAGAAATTTAATTATAGCAGATGGGCGCAAATCATATCCTTTTACTTCTTCTTGCTTGCCATCAATATCAACCACGGCCATCAGAGGCTTGGAAACACCAATAGCGTAGGCAATATGAACGAATACTTCTTTGGCATGATGTTTTTTAAGATAATCTACCGCGATTCGACGCGCCATATAAGCGGCGCTTCTATCAACTTTGGTTGAATCTTTTCCTGAAAATGCTCCTCCACCAACGGGAATGTTTGGGCCGTAGTTATCCACGGCGAGTTTACGACCAGTAAGACCTGTGTCGGCATGAAATCCTCCGATAGTCCATTTGCCATTTGGGTTTCTTAGCCAAATATCTTTTATGTTTTTAACATGTTTTGGCAAATATTTTTTGAAGCTTAAAACTGTTTTTTCAAGTTTTACGTCTCGCATATCTCCGCTTGTGCAAAGCGAAGTCAAAATCTTTTCAATTTTTCCATTATTTACGGTCACTTGCGCTTTACCATCATGGCGTCCCATAGCCTTACAAAGTTTGCGTGAAAGCACAACTTCGAGCGGTAACATTTCTGGAGTTTCGCTTGTGGCATAACCAACCATTATCCCCTGGTCTCCGGCACCGTCCTGGTCAACACCATGGCCAATTTCTGGACTTTGTTCTACAACATTTACCACCACACCAATGTCTTCGTTATATCCACAATCTTTGTAAACATTTTTGGCAATTTCACGAATATTTACATAGGCTTTGGTAGTGAGTTCTCCGCAGACAGTAATAACACCGTGTCCACCTAGAGTTTCAATGGCCACGCGTGAATATGGATCTTGAGCGAGACAAGCATCAAGAATGGCGTCTGATATTTGATCACAGACTTTGTCTGGGTGCGCAAGCGTGACTGATTCAGCTGTTTTTAACATATAAATTTGTAATATAAATTAAAATAAATTAAGCTATCCGCCTCTCCTCCCACCGCGCACCCATTCGGATAAAAAACGGTAAGCTCGGCGGATTGTTAACCAGACGTCCCGCTAAGCGGGATCGTCGTTAACAAAAAAAATTTCCCTTTCAGGAAAGAAATTCGACCCGCCTGCCTTCGCTTTGCTCATGCATTGCGGGCAGGCCTTTATCTTTCCTTGACCTGATATTAAAAAACAGGCCGAAGGCTAGAGGTGGCACCTTACCTTTTTTATGGCAGGTTGTCGGCAGTTTTTGGGCTAGGTCCCTAGCCCCGCTAAGCGGGGCGAGCTGCACTCTTGATATTAGTAGTAAGTATAACAAATAATTTTTAACTTGTGAATTTTTATTGGGGATAATTAAACCTGTTTTAAATCCTCAAAAACTTCAGCAACATGTGTCTCCGGGTTTACGCTTTCGTAGGCTTTAAAAATTTGTCCTTGCGGATCTATAAGGTAAGAAATGCGCTTGGTAAAAATTCCACCGGCCTCATATTTATTTATAACTTCTTTTTTATCATCAGATAATAATGTGAAATTTAATCCATACTTCTGAACGAATTTCTGATGACTACTAGTAGAATCAGCACTGATACCTAGTACCTTTATTTTTAAATCTTGAAATTTTGGCAAGTTGTCTTGAATAGAACAAGCTTCGATTGTACAACCTGGCGTATCATCCTTTGGATAAAAATATAACAGGACCCATTGACCAAGATAACCGGACAATTTATGATCAACCGCATTTTGATCTGGGAGAGTAAAATCTGGGGCTGGGGTTTGCTCCAATAACATATTAATTTATAATTAAAATTCCTTGTTCTTCTAATAGCATCCTCCACTCATCCATCTGCTCGTCTGAAAGCCAGGTAAATGTCTCCGGGTACAAACCATCGTCAAATTTTCGTTTAGAGGCCTCGATTTGCCTTTCTACCATAATAGACGAAACTGTTTCCTCATCTAAAACTTCAGTGTACTCATCTTCAATAAGCGCCTCATCGTTTACCTCCTTATAAAAGGCATCCGCTGCATCTTTTGCTCTTAAATATAAACTCCTCATCGCACTTCCTCGATCTGATGGTAGTTTTCTTACAGCTTCTAAAAATAATCTTTTAAAATCATCCGTATACCGTTTCATCCCTCCTGCTTTATAGACTTGCGCGAGATTTTTCAAAAATTTCATAAGCAGACCCTCCAGAATAGCAATTTGTTCGCTAACATCTCTACTTTCTCCATTCCTCATATTTTTAAATTTAAAAAATAACTTGAGCCCCCTGTCAGAATCGGACTGACGTCTACGGTTTACGATACCGCCGTTCTGCCACTGAACTAAGGGGGCATGAATAAATATACAAAATAAATATTTTTTAGCTTATTTCTTTATTTATCTCTTCGGCAATTTGTTGCACTGCTTGATTTGGATTTGTTTTTATTAACTCGCGCTCACTATCATTACTAATCATTCTTTGAAATATATGAGCAAAAATATCTGCGCGAGTTAAACCTTTTTTTCCAATAGTTTCTTGTGACCATTTTTCAGAGATTGCTAGCCCTCTTGATTCTGCTCTTTTTTTATTTCTTGGATTTGGTTCGTATTCGGGTAAAGTATAGTGCATTTTAGCCATAACTAATCTTTGTAAATTTATTTTTTGTTTTAATAAATCTCCCCGTTTTTTCATTTCTTCTACTGTTAAAACAGCCTCCTTTTTTGGTGGTTCTAAAATAGGATTTTCTCCTTCTGTAGACATATCTTAAAATTTAACTAAAATGATTTAAGAACCTAGAGCGGGCGATGGGAATCGAACCCACGGCTCAACCTTGGGAAGGTCGTATATTACCATTATACTACGCCCGCATTTTACAAAGGCTCTCCGTTTGTTTGGAGAGCCTTGTTTAAAAATTTACCAGAGTCTCCGATTTTATTTTTCTACCGTTTCCGTCGTGATTTCTGCCTTTACTTCAAAAGGGTCCTGAATTCTCAAGTAGACTTTTGGTTTATTACCCTTAACCGCTTTAGCAAAAAAATTCTCTAATTTCTCAAAAGCAAAAAGGATGTGACTTGCCCGAACCTGACTTTCATTTACCATTTTTCCTTGAGAATTTTTTACTTTTTCAACTCTACGATCATCAAGTCTAATGATATGATAACCAAATCTAGTTTCTACTAGCGTTGGATAAACTTCACCTTTCTTGAGAGAGAAAGCGGCTTTTTCAAATTCAGGCAACATTTCTCCTTTACCAAACCAACCTAAATCTCCACCGGTTTCAGCTGTACTATCAGGATTATTTTGTTTGGCTAAATTGGCAAAATCAGCGCCACTTTTGACATCTTCCAGAGCTTTTTCTGCGGAAGCTTTTACAGGTTCTTGTAATTTATCAAGCAACTTTCTTTGTAAAAGAAAAGGACCAATAACCTTATTTTCAAAGTTAGCATAATTCCAACCATAATGTTTCATAAGTTCAGCATCAAGACCAGCATCATCTTTGAAAGTAACTAGTAATTTATCCTTTACTTCTTTAATATCCTCGTCCGCAACTGTAATGTTATATTTTCTTGCAGCCTGATCTGCCAACAAATTACTTACTAAACGCCTTACGACTTCTATAGGCATTTGCTCATCAGTCAAACCAGCATTTGGGCCAGCCTGTCCGGTAGTCGCTTCTTGAGCTTTATCAAAATCACGCACAGTACGAATAGCTTTTAGGTCTTCAATAAAATCGAGATATGGCACTGATTCACCACCAACTTTAACAACTGGCAAATTTAAAACCTCTGCTACTTTCATTGTAAATTTATCTGAAGCCAGCTTGGCATAAGCCCGATAAATGCCAGTTCCCACCACTGCCAAAATAACCAAAACTACAAAACCTAACGCCATAAAAATCTTTGGATTACCCTTGCTGGTGCTAACGACGGCTTTATTTTCTTGGACAGGCTGCTGTTCTACTGGTTGATTTACCTCACTCATATATAGATATTACTTAGAATTAAGTGAAAAATAATTAAGCCATTTTTGATAATTTGGAATATTTTTTAATCTTACCACAGCCTCATTTTCTTGTCTATCGGTCGCTTTATTAACTTGAGGAACAACCATCACCTGCTCTCCAGGTTTGATTAAATTCAACTCTGTTCTGGCTTTTTCTTCCACAAAATTGTCAGATTTAACATATTTCAAAACTTCCAAAAGTTCAACCTTCTTTGACTCCATTTTTTTGGCTTGATCTTCTAAATAAGCTATTTCCTGACGCACTTGATAGTCTTGGTAATAAGCACGGGCGTATTCAAAAATAACCATTACAGCAACAATGGCAACTATAACTACAAATATCTGCGAACTAAAAAAGTTTTTCCAACCATTACCTTTTGCAGGCATAATTTTTTCCTATTATATCATCTACTATCCGTACTGCCCAAATCAGGGCCGAGCTGTTCGGCTATGAGTTTTTGAACTCTTTGCAAATCACCGTCCGGCAAGTTTGGTAAAATTTTTATAAAATTATTATAAATAGCTTGGCTGTTAGCCACTTTGATATCTTGTTTATACTGCTGACTAAGATCTAAAATTAAACCTTGAATATGAGTTGGATTATGAATACCCAACACTTCTAAAATAAAATTTTGAGCCTTAGTTTGAATGGCCAAACCACCATAATTGAACAAGCTTTGCATAATCCCTTTTTTTCTAACAGCCACATCTTTAATTTCCGTATATCCAGCAGAAGAAATAATTTCATCAAACCAACCAACCCGGTGAATATCTACTACCCTAGCGTTACTCACCACCAAAATATTTGCGCGATTTATAATCAAGGCTTGGAGAATTAAATAAAAACCAACAAACATTCCGATTCCATAAACAATATCACCCCACCAACCATAGAAAAATAACCGAAACATAAAAAACGAAAACACTAACAAAAAAGCCAGACCAAAGAAATACTTCCAAGCATAAGTCAGAGTATATGGACGCAAAATACTAACTATTTTTTCGTCATCTTTGAGATTTATTTTTTTAGCTAAGTTCATATTGTTTCTTCTAATATTTCTTTGGCTACTCGCCTATCATCCCAAGGAATTTTTTGACCATTAGCGACACCAATAAACGGTTCTGTGCCTTTGGCAGTTATTACTACCACATCGCCTGTTCTAGCCAAAGAAATTGCCTTTTTAATTCCCTCTCGCCTATCAACAACCACAAACAAATCTGTATTATCTTTTCTCCCCGCAAAGCGCGCGCCTTTGGCGAGCATTTCGGCAATTTCTGCAGGATCTTCATCATAACAATTTACATCTGAAATAACTGCAATATCGGCCAACCGACCCGTAATCTCACCCATCTTCTCACGTTTACCTTTATCTCGACCACCACCATCGGACCCAACTACCGCTATAATTTTATGGTCCGCTCCCACCATCTTGCGAAGACTATGAAAAAGTTCGGTAAAACTCATTGGTTCATGAGCATAATCTACAATTACTTTGAAATCCTGACCTGCCTCAACTGACTCCATTCTACCTTCTACCAATTTTACACTAGCAAGCCCGTTGGCAATATTTTCAATTGAAATATTTTGAGACTGGCCGACCGCAATAGCGGCCAAAGCATTATAGACATTAAACTCACCAATAATATTTAATCTAAATTTATAATCATTAGCTTCAAAATTAACTCCCCCATTATCTGAGGAGACATTACTACCGATTATAGAGGGAACTGCGAACTGGGAACTGCGAACTAAACCGTACACTAATTTCTCATCCGCTTTAAACTGCAAATAATAATCGGCATTTTTATCATCTGTATTGGCAATAATAATTTTTGGAGCTTTAACACCATTAAAAATTTTATTTTTTGTATCCATTAATTGTGCAAAGATTTTACCCTTATCTCTTCTCAAATTTTCAAAACCACCATGACGTTCGTGGTGCTCTGTGCCTAGATTGGTAAATACAACAATATCATATAACAAACCCACGTGACGATATTGCAAAATTCCTTCTGAGGAAGTTTCTACAACCACATACTTACATCCGGCTCGGACCATATCTCGAAGCATGATTTGAATTTGACCACGCCCAAGCATAGTCATTTTTTTATCATTGAGCCAGCGCTTATCTGCAATCTGAAACTCCACAGTGCTAAGTAGTCCTACTTTATTTCCTCCGGATTCTAAAACTGAAGCTACCAACCGAGAGGCAGTAGTTTTACCTTTGGTACCAGTAACACCTACCACAATTAATTTTCGGGCAGGGCGGCCATACCACCAGTAGGCTATAACAGCTAGAAGAAAATGAATTATTTTTTTAATTTTAGGCATAATTTAACTTCTGATACTTACTTCATACAAAACCTGCTCCAACTTATGCAGAGCCTGTTTGGCTTGATCAAACTTCTGACGATTGTAGCCAGTCAAATTCATATCTACCAACTCACCAATAATCTCATCAGCAGCTTCTCGGCATCTTTTTACTTCCACAAAGTTTTTTTCAGTTGCGGATTTGATCGCATAACGTAACAGCTCGCCTGGCACATCGCACAAACCACTGATAAAAATATCAGGATCAACTTTTATCTTGGACAATTTACCAATTGTTTTCTTTTCCAAATATTGATGAAAAAGAAAAGCTTCAATATATTCTTCCAAAGCTGCTTTGTACGATCCTTCTTCAAAAATTCCCGGTTCTTTTTTATTTTTATCATTTAATTCTATAAGAATTTTTTCCGCTTGCACCAATAGTTCGCTAGCTTCTTTCGCACCATCTCTTTGCATTGCAAAAATAGCTTTCTTGGACATATGCTGAGCATCGCCTGCGTCTTTTATTACTCCTCGGCGTTTGACTGCATAACCTAATAATTCTTGGCGAACTTGCTCAAAATATTTTTTGTCTAACATATTTACCCTGTTAAATAAGATTTAAGACTTTTTTTTAAAAACATTTTACCATGATAAGTTTTCAGGTACTTTTCCCTATGTGTTGCATCCTGCTGATTTAAACAAGCTTCATAATATATTAACCTCAAAGGCCTTCTGTCCTTAGTTGATTCTACTAAACCTTCCTAGTGTTGCTTAAATCTTAATTTTAAATTCTTTGTATACCCAGTATACAATTTTTTATCCTTTAAACTATATAATATGTAAGTATAATACATTCCTATAAAGAATTTAAAATTATTTAACAGGGTGAATTATTCTTTTTTTAAATCTTTAATAAAATCAGGGATTCCTTTCTCTCCTTTGGCTTCCAACCAATACCACCACTCGGCGCCCCATAAATAAGCCCTTGGCATACCTGTCTTATCGGCAAACTCAATATTTTTCTTTAATCTTTCCAAACCCATGGATTTGTATTGCTCTGTCAAAGAATTTTCCATTAAACTTTTATTTGGAATCCACGGCTCGGCCTGAAGTTCAGTAATATAGGCTGTATTAATATCACGGTTATTGAACCATAATTTGGCGCGGTAGACAAATGCCGGCATTAACCAATCATAGCTCCAGTAGCCGATATATTTATTCCACACAACCCGATACAAAGTGGTGCCAAATAAATCCGTAACATTGGCTGCCTGACGCCACAAACTCAGTTCCCCACTATCACTGGTAATTACTGGGTGAGTTGGGTCTATTTTTTTTACTAGATTAATTTCACTACGCAAGTCTGCTAAAGAAACTTTGGTGCAGGTGCCAAACTGCAAGAAAGGCTCGTTCTCAACCTGCCAAATCTCAAGCGCCGGATTATTTTTATAGCGCTCCACCACCACTTTGATAAAATTTTCTATATCAACATTGCCCCTGCTAATATTTTGATCCACCGCATCAAACCATTTTGGATTATGGCATTCAGGCCAACGTGGCGTCTTTTGACCAACTGCCAACATTACCTTGGCATTCCTATTCTTCGCAGTATTTATTTGCCAATCCAGATCTTGCCAATCGTATTGACCTTTGGTTTTTTCTATCAAATCCCACTGAGCCGACAGACGAATATGACGAAAGTTCCATTCATCTAAAATCTTAGTAAAAACTTTTTTTGCGTCTAACCCAAGATACCCAGCATACTCACTGTTGAAACTAACTCCATAAATCATATTTTTTTGTTGACGTTTAAAATTTCTCAACCTTAAACTCAAAAACAAAATACCAAAACCAATAACAAGCAGAATTATTAATAAAATTTTAAGTACACGCATGTTATTTGATTATTAATAAAACTAAACCAAAAGCAATGACTGATACTGCTACACTCTTACGGATAATAGAAGGCAGGGTAAATTTTTCTTTTAAAACATTGTTTGGAAAAAATTTGGAAATAAGGGCGGTAAAAACTATTAAGAGCGCATACTGCACACCAGCCATCGCATTAACTAGCGTCACACTACCGAGCGACATAGCGTATTGCAATAATATGGTGGCGACCACACCCAATAGCATGTCCCCAGCCACTAACAATATCTGACTTTTTTTGGGCGCTTGACCTGGAACTGGTTTTTGTTTTTTGTTAAAAATTGCTCGAACATCAGGATCAAGTAACAAAGCAGCTCCAAAAATACCCACTGGTAGTTTTGTAAAAACAAAGCCATCAAAAAAACCATACACACCATAAACGTATTTTGCCGAAACGTGAGAAATAGCGAATAAAAGTCCCGCTCCTAGTGCCCACCATAACCCGCCTCGCTCAACACCTGACTGATCTTTTTTATTAAGTGAAATTACCAAACAACCAACCATCAAAAATAGTGCCCCAAGCAAAGCATAATAACTTAACATCTCTCCCAAAAAAATACGACTGAGAAATAAAATAAAAAAAGGAATAACGGCGCCAATAAAGGGCCCCACACGACTGACTTCGATTTTTTCTAAAGCTTTATACATTGCCCATAGACCTAGAGCAAAACAACCTCCAGAAATAGCAAAAACCAAATAATCAAAATTTGTTTTAGGGACAGTTGTCAGACCGAGCGGTAAAAGTAAAAAAAGAGGCAAAACAAAAATAGTGGAATAAAAAACAAATACCACGGGTTTAGGGACTGATTTGGAAAGGATGAATTTATCAAGTAGTCCAACTAAGGCTAAAAGGCCATTTCCTAAGAGAGCTATCGGGAGCCACATAGAGATATGATTAAATATGCCAATATTTTACCATTAAAAAAGCTAAAAAACAATTAATAAATATTGGCGGGCAAGGGGGTTGACAAAACCCCAAAAATATGATAATGTGGCACGTTCTCTCCATGCATATAGATAAATGGTGAGAACCTCGTAAAACCAGCAATATATATGAAGATAATCATGATTGGACAAAAAGGGATTCCGGCAGCCTATGGCGGTATTGAACGCCACGTAGAAGAGCTATCTTTAGAACTGACTAAACAAGGTCATGATGTTTTGGTATATGCGCGCAAGTGGTTTACCGATAAAAACATCAAAAATTACCATGGCATAAAAATCCAACATATTCCAACTCTACACACCAAAAATCTAGATGCAATTATCCATACTTTTATTTCTTCTATTCATGCTGTTTTCCAAAAACCTGATATTATCCACTACCACGGCGTAGGCCCAGCCCTACTTTCTTGGATACCAAGAATTCTGTCTCCAAAAACCAAAGTAGTGGTAACTATGCACTGTTTGGACAGATACCACCAAAAGTGGGGAATGTTTGCCCGCCTCATGCTTCGTATTGGTGAAAAAGCTGGTTGTGTTTTTGCGCATCAAACTATCTCAGTTTCTAGAACTATTCAAAATTACTGTCTCAATGAATATCAAAAACAAACAACTTACATCCCAAATGGCGTCAGAACTACAGCCCACCAAAATTACTCCCTTATTGATCAATGGAGTTTAAAACCAGAAAAATATATTTTGATGGTATCAAGACTAGTAAAACATAAAGGCGCCCACTATTTACTGGAGGCTTGGCAAATCGCTCGTCAACAAAATCCTGAACTTCTCAAAGATTATAAAATGGTTATTACCGGTGATTCTGTTTTTACCGATGACTATGTAAACCAACTCCGCCAAATCGCTCGTGGCGATAACAGTATTGTGTTTACCGGTTGGCAGAAAGGCCAAGCCGTCGCTGAACTCTATGCTAATACCGCTTTATTTGTAAATCCTTCCGAAAATGAAGGCCTGCCAATTACAGTTTTACAAGCCATGTCTTATGCCAGACCAGCGCTCGTATCTGATATTTCGGAGCATAAAGAAATTGTGGCTGATAGTAAATTTTGGTTTACCAATACAAACATATACTCTCTGGCTGAAAAAATTTCCGAATTAATCCAAAAACCAGAATTACTAAAAAACAACGGCGAACAAAATAAAGTACTGGTAGAAAAAAATTACAACTGGGAAGATATCGCTAAGCAAACAAATAAACTCTATTCTTCTCTAAAAAAGCCAGCCTTCAAAAAACTACGGACTGCAGAAGTCTAAAAAATCTCTCATAAATGAGAGATTTTTTATTTATTTTTTTAAATTAACTGCTTCTTGATATATAGTTTCAAGCCCACTGAAATAATCCTCTGACCTATGATTATTTTTTAGGGTTTCTATTCCGTGCTCAATGATAGACGCAGATTCAACTTCAGTGGTTTGCATTGCTTGCCTAATAGCCCTAGCTAAATCTTTTGCATCTTCAGGCTTGGCCAAGAACCCACTAATGCCGTTTTTAATAAGCTCTGGATTTCCGCCCCTATCAACCGTCACCACTATCCGACCATAACTTAGGGCTTCTAAAATTGCCAAGGGGCAATTTTCATAACATACAGATGGTACCACAATGACTTTTGCTTCCCTCATCACCCTCTGCCAATCTTCCCCACCTACCCAAGCTATTCTTTCAATATTAGAAAGAATATTTTTTCTCGTAAATTCTTGCACCCAATTATCTTCCGGACCACTCCCCACAACCATTAATTTATAGTCTCGTAATTCTTTGGCCGCTTCCATAAAAAGCTTAATCCCCTTTTCATAATGCACGCGACCGAGATAAACAACTTTATTACCAAGGGGCGGGACAGCTGTCTGGGTATCAAAAGGATTTCTTAGAACTCTCATTTTATCAGCTGGAAAACCATACTCCACCAACTTATCGGCCATAAATTGACTTGGGCAAATATAGAGATCAATTCTGTCCCAAATTTTTTTATACTTATAATAATAGGCTTCAAGCGTTCCCGCCAGACTTGGTAAAAATTTATTATTTATACATTTATAACGAGTACAATTATATAATTTATTTTTAAATAAATCCTCAGCCAAACGTTCGTCGTAAAGCAAACTATGGTTAGGACAAAGGGGAAAGACATCATGGACAGTCAAAACCGTCGGCACTTTTAATTTATATAATTTGGTAAAAGTGCTGGCAGATAAATGGTGATATATATTATGCAGATGCGCCACTTCCGGTTCGGTAGCCATCACCAACGCCCCGAGCTTTTTTTCTATTTCTCTAGAACAAAATAAACGACTAAAAATTTTCCATTTGGTTTTTAAATCTTGATTACCTAAAAGTTCAGGGATCTCAGTTGCAAAATAGGCAGAGTAATCCGATGCTAAATTCTTAGGGTGAGTCATGGAAAATTCGCTTACTTCATACCCACGATCTCGCAAACCATTAATGGTATCAAAAAAAACCACTTCAGCTCCACCCCGACGATAAAAAAATTTGTTGATTTGCAGAACACGCATAAAATTACTTAGTAGCTATAGCTATCAAATTTCTTCCACCTTTTTTGTCCGGCCTGCCAGATCTTTCCCCAAACTCAAGCCTTTCAATCTTAAAACCAGCTTCTTTCAGCAGACCTTGTAACTCTTGTTTTGAAAAATGATGATAATACCTTTCAACTAATACTTCCCCTTGAGGGTTTTTCCATGGTATTAAAAAATCATTTTCACCTACAACTTTCCAACCTTTGTTTATTTTTTCTTTTGCCCAGTCACTCTCTAGGTTCCAAACAGTTATGATCAAACTACCGCCTGTTTTAATTTCTCTAAATACTTTCTTAAAAAGACCAAGTCTGGTTTTTCTATTAGGCAAATGATGAAAAGACGCTACCATAAACACCACATCAAAAAAATCATCGGAAAATTCTTTTTCTTTTGTCGCATTTGAAGAAAAATGAACCCAGCCATCCTTTATTTCTTTACTAAATGTTTTTTCTGCTATTTTCAATAGTTCGTCACTTTGGTCAATACCAAAATAATTTATATTTTTATCTTTTAACATCAAAATAATTCTTCCACTTCCACATCCCCAATCAAGGACGTTATCTCCATTTTTTACGTACCCTCCGAGCTCTTTTAATTCAGTCCAAATATACTGACGGGTATCTGAAAAAAACTTGGCAATACGGTTGTAATCTTCCCGGGTTTTATGTATAATCCGTACGTCATCCTGAGACATAATATATGAGTATCAACGAAACAATAATTAAATACCTCTCTGAAAACCCTCCCAAAAGCGAGATTGATTTTAGCGAATCCTTGCGCAAGATGTTGCGCCAAGAAAATGACCCAAAAATCTCTATTCCGAACAAGCAAGTATTGCTAAAATCATACCATAAATTGGTCCGGACGGGCAAGGTCAAAAAAAGTATTCAACTAGAAAGAATCCTGCGCCGACGAGCTGTCCGCACCCTATCTGGTGTGACTATTGTGACATCGCTAGTCAAACCCTACCCATGCCCAGGCAAATGCGTCTATTGCCCTCTAGATGCTCGTATGCCGAAGAGTTACCTCTCAGACGAACCAGCCGCTGCCCGAGCGCTAACTTTGGAATTTAGCCCATACGACCAAATGTCCAAAAGAATTGAGGCTTTAGAAAACAACGGTCACCCAACCGATAAAATAGAGCTAATTATTAAAGGTGGAACCTGGAACTCTTACCCCCTGCCTTATCAATATTGGTTTATCCTTAAATCCTTTGAAGCGGCCAACCGCACTAGTGTGAAAAATAAAACTAGAGCTACAAAACTAAACGAAAACTCATCTCTAAAAAAACTAAGAGCCGAACTTGCCAAACAACAAAAATTAAACGAAAAAGCCAAGCATAGAATTATTGGCTTAACTTTGGAAACTAGACCTGATTGTGTCAATCTTCGTACTGTCTGGCAGATGCGTGAGATGGGCTGTACTCGTATTGAGCTTGGTATCCAACACACTAACGACGAAATCCTAAAACTTATTAAACGCGGACACGATAACGCCAGATCAAAACTAGCTACCCAATTCTTAAAAAATTATGGCTACAAAACTGACTTCCACCTCATGCCCCAACTACCTGGCGCTACCCCTGAAACTGACTTAGCCATGATGATAAATGTTTTTGAAGATCCAGGACTGCGACCAGATATGATCAAGGTCTATCCTTGTTCGGTCATCAAAAACTCCGAACTTTACGATTGGTTCAAAGAAGGAAAATACAAAGCTTACCCAACAGACGACCTTTTACGTATACTTAAAGAATTCAAACCGCACGTACCAAGATATTGTCGCATCTCTCGCCTCATTCGAGATATTCCTGGCCAATATATTGAAGATGGAAACAAAATTACCAACCTGCGCCAAGTTATCCAAGAGCAAATGAAAAAAGAAGGCAAGAAATGTGTCTGCTTGCGTTGCCGTGAAATATCTCACGTGGATATTACTGAGATAAAAGATTTAACCCCACATTTGTTTATAGATGAATATGAAACTCAAGGTGGAACTGAATATTTTTTGAGTTTTGAAAATAAGGATAGGCAAGTAGTTTTTGCTTTTTGTAGATTACGCATTGTTGATCAAGCAACTTACAAAAAAGATAGAAAACTCTCCCCTTTCCCAGCTTACATTCGCGAACTTCATACTTATGGACAGCTTGTCAAAATCGGCATGCAAGAAAAAGAGTCTAGCCAACACAAAGGCCTGGGTAAAAAACTAATTGTTATGGCTGAAAAAATAACCAAAGAAAAAGGCATATCCAAGGTTGCCGTTATTTCCGGTGTGGGCGTGCGTGATTATTATCGCCATATTGGCTATAGGCTAGAAAATACCTATATGGTAAAACGGTTTAAAAGGTAGTAAAATAATGTAATATGGAAATAGAAAATACACACAACCCAGAAATTCACTTTACTAATGAACAAGAAATTAAAGCAGTGATAGAAAGAATGAAAAAGGATGGCGCTGACAAACTCCATGTCTTGGCTGATTTTGATAACACTCTGACTTTGGCGCATGTTGATGACAAACCTGTACCTTCAATGGTTTCAATACTACGTGACGGTGATTATTTAACTCCCGATTATGCAGCCAAAGCCCATGATCTTTATAACCGCTACGCTCCAATGGAACACGACCTTAGTATTCCTAAAGAAGATCGCAAGAAGGCAATGGCCCAATGGTGGGGCACTCATTTTAAACTATTAATTGATAGTGGGCTAACAAAAGAAGTGGTAAAAAAAGCTATTGATTCTGGAAAAATTAAATTCAGAGATGGAGTTTTACAATTTTTAGAAGCCCTAAAAGGCAACAACGTACCTATCATTATAATGTCTTCAAGTGCTTTAGGAGGAGATGCCATTGAGAGCTGTTTAAAAAAAGAAGGTCACTACTTTGATAATATTACTATAATTAGTAATACATTTATCTGGGATGAGAAAGGAAGGGCTGTGGGGACACACGAACCACACCTTCACGCCATGAGTAAAGAAGAAACTATAATTAATAATTTTCCAATTTACGAAGAAATAAAACACAGACCAAATGTAATACTTTTGGGCGATACATTGGGAGATGTTGGCATGGCTGTCGGATTTCCGTATGATAATTTAATAAAAATCGGATTCTTAAATAAAGACGCTCAGAAGCGCCTTGATGATTTTCAAAAATACTATGATATAACAATTACAAATGACGGTACATTTGAATACGTAAATGATGTGTTACAGAAAATTTTAAATAATTAATAATTGTCATCGCGAGCGACTGTAAGGAGCCTGGCGATCCTGTGGTTTAATAGTAATTCTAAGGGATTGCTTCGTCGCTTCTCTCCTCACAATGACAAAAAACATATGCATACTCAACAATTAAAAGACTTTGACCAAGATATTTATCAAAGTATCAATCGAGAACAAAAACGCCAAGAAGAAGGGCTAGAAATGATTCCATCAGAAAATTTTGTTTCACCGGCAGTGCTTGAAGCTTTGGGATCTATTCTCACAAACAAATACTCAGAAGGTTATGTTGGCAAACGCTACTATGGTGGTTGTGAATTTATAGACGAAGTTGAACAGCTTGCTATAAATCGAGCCAAACAAATCTTTGGCGCGGAACACATCAATGTCCAGCCACTATCAGGCGCGCCTGCTAACGTGGCTGTGTATTTTGCTTTGCTCAAACCTGGCGATACTGTGCTTGGCATGGACCTATCTCATGGCGGACATCTTACCCACGGCCATCCGGTCACCTATATGGCCAAAATTTATAACTTTGTCCGCTATAAGACTAACGCCGAAGGTTTGATTGATTTGGATAATCTCCGCCAGATGGCGCACGAACACAAACCAAAAATAATTTTGGTTGGCTACTCTGCCTATTCCCGAGAAATTGAATACCAAAAAATAAAAGATATCGCCGATGAAGTAGGCGCCATCACAATGGCTGACATAGCTCACATCGCCGGGCTCATTGCTGGCGGACAGATGAATAACCCCGTGCCAATTTTTGATATTGTGACTACCACTACCCACAAAACCTTACGCGGACCAAGAGGTGGCATGATTATGTGTAAAGAAAAATTTGCTAAAGATATAGACAAGTCTGTTTTCCCAGGTTTTCAAGGCGGGCCTCATGAAAATAATATCGCCGCCAAGGCCATTGCTTTCAAAGAAGCGCTCGAGCCAGAATTCAAAGAATACGCCAAACAAATAAAAACAAATGCCAAAGTATTAGAAGCCGAATTTAACCATATGGGTTATAAACTTTGTTTTGGCGGTACAGATAATCACCTATTACTAATAGATGTTACTGGCAAAGGCGTATCAGGCAAAGAAGCGCAGATTGCCTTAGACAAAGCTGGGATTACGGTAAACAAAAATATGATTCCCGATGACCCTCGCTCACCAATGGATCCCTCTGGTATTCGTCTGGGCACACCGGCCATTACTACTCGTGGCATGAAGGAAGAAGAAATGAAAACGATTGCAGGTTGGATTGATGAAGCAATTATGAATTGGCAGGACGAAACGAAGTTAGCTGAGATTAAACAACGGGTGATTGAACTGACAAAACGGTTCCCGCTGTATCAAACATTAGATTAAACAACCAGTCTAGTTACTCATCACTCCGCAGAAAGGATGTCTTCAATAGCATAAGATGGGCTGGGGTCAGGCTCATCATCCAAAGCCTCAGCTTCTTTAATATGCTCTTTTGCGCTTCTTAAATCATTAATTTTTTTAGATAGAGCCTTAAATATTTTTTCTGATATTTTAGGATCACAATTCTTGGCACCAATCTTTGCCTCATACTTATACCTATAAAAATCAGGCTTGTATACAGTTTCGACAACCTTAATTTTAATGCCCTTGAAATCTCCTGTTACCACTACTTGTCGAGCGGTATCTGTGTCCCTATGCGCAACTTCTAACCCAGAGTATGGGCTTAATTTTTCAATAATAGCTTCATTATTAGCGCGTTCATGAACTAAATGAACCGGCGCATAATCCCTACCATAGAACCTCTTTTCCCTTTTAGCCATTATCTCACCCGTTCTTTCTACTCTTGATCGTGAACCTGAAAGAGCGATTTGCTCTGGGCTTAAATTCGATTTTTCTGACATAATGAATAATTATATAATTTTAATTTATTTTATCTCTCGCACCTCAACCAAATTTACATTCCCCGCCTGCCCAACCGGCTCACCCGCTACCACTACCATCTGATCCCCCACTTTGGCTAGTTTGTGTTTTTTGATATAGGCAATTGATCTTTCTACTAGTTCTTCTATTGACTGGCATGGCTCCAAAATAAATGGCACCACTCCCCAAGACAAATTGAGTTGTCTTTGTACTCTGATACTACTGGTACCAACAAGAATTGATAACTGCGGACGGACATGACTGATAAGCCTGCCTGTTTCTCCAGATAGAGATGCGGCCAAGATAATTTTGGCTTTTACCTCCTCTGCCAAAATACGAGAGAGTTCGGTAATAGCCACATCGGTTGTGGCTCCACTTTTATGGATAGCTGGCAAACTAGTATCATCGTAATGAGATTTTTCGGTACTAACAATAATATCAGCCATTGTTTCTACTACTAGCACTGGATGTAGGCCTACCGCAGTTTCATTTGAAAGCATTAGACAGTCAGCATGGTCTATCACCGCATTGGCCACATCGCTAACTTCGGCTCTGGTAGGACGACGAGCCTCTCTCATAGAGTCTAACATTTGGGTAGCGACAATTACCGGTTTGGCCAAACTGTTAGCAGCATCGATTATTCTTTTTTGCACTAACGGCACTTCTTCAGCCGGCACTTCCAATCCCAAATCACCTCGCGCCACCATCACGCCGTCGCAGACATCCAAAATTTCTTTTAGATTATCAACTGCTATTCGTCTTTCTATCTTGGCGATAATATGAACAGGTGGTTGATTTTTAATACCTAACTCATTTTCAAATTGTTTAATCAAAAATCTAAGGTCAATAATATCTTTAGCACTGCGCACAAAAGACATTGCTACCAGATCTACCCCCTGCTCCAAACCAAATTTTAAATCACTTTTATCTTTTTCATCTAAAGCTCCTACGTCTAATTCGCTATCTGGAAAATTTAAGCCCTTATGCGATAAAATTAAAGCGCCTTCTATCACTTCACCAGTTATTTTGGTGCCAACTACACTCTTTACCTTTACTTCAATATGGCCATCGTCAACTAAAATCCTATGACCAAGCTCAACAAACTCGTGCAAATTCGGATAATCAAGAGGGATAAGGCCTGGTTGATACTTTATCAAAGATGTATCAAAAACTATTTCTTGCCCTACTTTGATAGCAACTCCTTTTTCAGGCAAAGCACCCACTCGAATTTTTGGCCCTTGCAAGTCCTGCATAATAGCAATCGGCTCACCAGTCACTTCTTCGGCTTTTCTAATATTTTTTATCAAACTAGCGTGGGTATCATAATCTCCATGGGAAAAATTTAATCTGGCAATATTTACCCCCGCTTTTACCAAAGACACAATTGTATCTAAATCTTCACAAGCCGGACCAAGAGTGGCGCAAATTTTTGTTTTCTTTGTCATAGGATAAATCCTGATATACAGATAATCCAGATATACGGAGAAACCCTACCATCACCATCTGTAAATCTGGGTTATCTGTATATCCGGGAAAATCTTTATTTTAATAATGCTTTAAGCTGTTCCTGTTTGGCTGGATCTAAATTTAAAATTTTTATAATCCCATCTAAGGAATTAGACGATTTTGTTTGTTGCTCACTACTATTTGAAATACCTAATAATTCACTATACTGTGGCCAAACATCTTTAAACAGTGGTGGCAAGAAAATGCCGGCAGCAACAAGAGGTATAATTAAAATTAAAATTTTTAGCCAACTGCTAGCAGCCAACCAAAGAAGTTTACTGTTAAGCTTACGATTTTGTTCATAAATAATCTGAGACCATTTCAAATTCTTCTCAATCAATTCTTTTAGACTGGTTTCATTTTCCGGCGGTTGAAATGAATCTTTACCACTAACAACCGGCGAGGCTTCTTGTGGAGAAACAACGCTTTCTTGTTTTGTCTGGTTGTTAGGATTTTCTTTATGTCTAAACATAATAAAAATTACTTGGATGATAATTTTTTTAATTCTTTTTCAAAAGTGCGCACATCTCTAAAATCATGATAGATGCTGGCAAACCGAATATAGGCAACCTTATCAAACCCACGCAGATGCTTAATGACGACTTCGCCAATTTCTTTGCTTGATATTTCTTTAGCTTTCTTTTTTTGAATATCTCGCTCAATAGAATGAATCAGCTTGTGGAAACCGTCACGAGTATAAGCTCGTTTGGTCAGAGCCATACGAACCCCATTTTCTATCTTGTCGCGCATATAAATTTCTCGATGCCCATCACCTTTAACTACAATAATATCCAAAAGCTCCATTTCTTCAACAGTCGAAAAACGATATTCGCATTTATCACATTCCCGACGGCGACGAATAGACAAATCATCCTCAGCTGGACGGGTATCTACGACGCTCGTTTCTTTATTATTACAGATAGGACAACGCATACTGATGGCTTATAGCTTAAGGCGAATGGCTTATGGCTATATGCCACTAGCTATTTGCTACGTTCTAAGTTTACCATTTCTCTAATAAAAGAACAACCCGTTTTACCGAGTTGTTCGTTAAATTTAAAAGTTATATTCCCATCTTCTTGCGGATAAAGGCTGGGATTTCCAGATCTTCATCACCGGCATTTTTATCTTTAACAGGTGCTGGCTGAGGTTTGGAAATATTGGGAATTGTATTTGGGTTATGGATAATCTGCTTAAATTTCTTTTCTTCCTCTTCTTCGTCCTTTTGGACTTTTCTCATAAAATTGCTTGGTGAATATTTACTGCCTGAAAAAAATGATTGAGCCGGTTGCTCTTCTTCTATAGCCGAATACCCCTGACGACGATCATCAAACCCTGTAGCAATTACAGCAATACGCATTTGACCTGTCATGGTTTCATCTATATTGGCACCAAAGATTACTTTAGCATCATCAGAAGCAGAGCTGGTAATAATTTTGGCAGCATCACTAACTTCATTCATGGTCATGTCGGGACCACCGGTAATGGTAAATAATATGCCTCGAGCGCCGTCTATAGAAAGCTCAAGCAGTGGGCTAGAGATGGCGGACTTGGCTGCTTCTACGGCTCTATTTTCGCCGGTTCCAGTGCCTATGCCCATAAGCGCAGAGCCAGTATCCCGCATAATAGTTTTAACGTCTGCAAAGTCAACATTGATAAGACCAGGAATAGTGATAAGCTCGGCAATACCCTGCACACCTTGTTTGAGGACATCATCTACAATTTTAAATGATTCTAGAAGTGTGGTTTTTTTATCAATAATTTGCAAGATACGATCATTAGGAATGGTAATAATTGCATCAACACTGCGAGCCAATTGCTCCCAAGCTTTTTCGGCAATGTCTCTTCTCTGCGGACCTTCAAAAGCAAATGGTTTTGTGACTACTGCCACAGTCAGAGATCCACCTTCTTTGGCAACAGAGGCCACAACTGGCGCAGCGCCTGATCCAGTACCACCACCCAAACCACAAGTAATAAAAACCATGTCTGCGTCTTTTACCATGTCACGAATTTCGTTCTGACTTTCTTCAGCAGCTTTGCGACCAATTTCCGGATCCATACCAGCACCCAAACCACGAGTGACAGTCTTACCAATATGAAGTTTTTGCGGAGCGGAGCTATGGTGAAGAGCTTGCACATCGGTATTCATCGCAATAAAATCAACACCACGAATACGACTGGCAACCATGCGATTAACAGCCGAACCACCAGATCCACCAACTCCAATAACTTTGATTTTGGCAAATGTTTCTATATCAGGTTTTACTTGAGGCATAAGAATCAAATTAAGCTCTAAATATTAAATCCTAAATTCTAAAAAAATGATGTATACATTTTGTATTCAAAACGTCCTTAAACAAAATAACGGAGCGGACTCCGTTATATAGTTTATAGTTTTATAATCAGTGTGTCAAGAAAATTAACTAGCTTGATACTTTTATGGTTCTATATCAAAATATGTTAAATGACCGGTTCGTTTATCTTTAATTAAACCAATTGGCCCTACTAACCTATCGTCTTTTGGTTCTATTCCACTTATAGTAAAAGATACCTGATCTGAGATAATATCTAAATCAACTTCTTGTCCTATAATTACGGGGGTTTGATTGCCAAATCTTTCATTATATTCTCTGATACTACTATTAAGTTTCTGCATGTTATTATGATATTCAGCTCGACTTAAGAACTTTCCATTCAAACTATTAACCGTACTTACTATGACACCTTCCCAAGCTTCCCTCACTTGCTCTGGCGATCTAGATCTGTCTGCACTCATATATTCATTTTATTAAACAAATTAATAAAGTTTAATCTAAGCATCAAGCTCTTATCTGTAAGTCGAATCAGACCCTCGCTTCATACCCTTAAGTAACTTGTCGTGTAATTCTTTTAAAGCAGCAACATACTCGGTAAGTCCATATTTATCAGGGACACAAAATTTTTCAACAGTATACATTTTTACCATACTATCAAAACGACCCCCAAATTCTGGACTGCTAAATCCCCGAAGTGCATTGACCAATCCCTTCTCATAGTTAGCACCCTTCAATCCGCACGCCGCATGCTCATAATCATTTTGTCTTTTTATTGGTGTCATTGTATATCTTCTCTGAATATTAGATTTCTCTATTGCTTCTTCTCTACTTATATTGAAACCACTATCTTTATACATTCTCTCTACATCTTTAACTTGCTGTTCTTCTTCCTGAGTAAAAGGTAACGGATCTTGATTAAGGGAGGGGGCTGTATCTGGTAATCTACTCCTTAATTTTTCACACCGCTTAAGGAGTGCTGCACACTCGTCCTTCTACTTTTATCCTACTGTCCGCAGATGGTCCTTTAGCTATACCCCAATAGTCATCATAGTCCGTCCCGTCGTTTTTATTTATAGCCATAGAATTTAAATTAATTATTAAATTAAGGTATTAAACTCTTAAAAGTCTTTTTTAAAAAATCAAACGCTTTACCACCACCTTTGAAGACATTGCCCCCTCCCGATTTGCCATACCCGCCACTACTTTGCATCTGGCTCCCCCATTTTACCAACCCTACAGCTGTAGAAAATCCAAGATCATTTACTTTGTCGGTTACACTTATTACATTAATAGGATATCCCAAATTGGCTGGTAAGCGCAGGACCTTCTTGGCCATCTCTACCATACCAGGCAATTTGGCGCCACCACCGGTAAGCATCACACCTGCTGGTAGTAATCCTGAGCGCTGAATCTTACGTAATTCATTATCTACTTTTTGTAAAATTTCTTCTACTCTTGCGGAAATAATTTCAGACAAATATTTTTTCTTGGCAAGTTCATGCTCTCCAGAACCAAGATCGAAGAGATCGATTTCGTCTTTTTTGGAAGTGAGATCAACGCGACAATCGCCATATTCTATCTTTACTCGTTCCGCAATATCTACCGAGGTACGCAAACCAACCGCAATGTCGTTAGTAATAAGTTGAGAACCGATTGGAATAATAGAAGTATGAATCAACTGCCCTTCTTCAAAGACCGCAATACTCGTGGTAGCACCACCAAGATTTACTACCATAACACCCAGTTCTTTCTGACGTTTGGTCACAACTGTTTCGGCTGTAGCCGCTACTGACAAAACTAAATCTTCGATATCGAGACCTGCTCTATAGACAGCTTTGGTTAAATTTTTAATTTGAGAAGATGAGCCTAAAATAATCTGGGTGTCTACCTCTAATCGCACGCCAGTCATTGAAGTTGGGTCTTTAATGCCTGTCTGACCATCTACAGTATAGCTCTTTGGTAAGACATGAAGCACTTCATAGTTAAGAGGTGTGGCGATAGATCTAGCTGCCTCTATGGCTCTCGCCACATCTTCTTCAGTTATTTCGTTATTGGCTTTTGAGACTGCAATTACACCTTTACTAGTCTGAGATAAGATGTGTAAACCAGAAATTCCTACCCAAGCACTATCTATCGGCACACCCACCATTCGCTCTACTCTCTCAAGACATGCTGAAACAGAAGATACTACATCTTCTATACTACTAATAACACCTTTTTGAACACCTTCGGAAGGACATTCAGCGGCTCCCAAAATTTGCAACTCCTCACCTTGGCTGTCTTTTTCAACTAGCTGGCCGACAACCATTCGGACAAAATTTGAGCCAATATCAAGCCCGCTGATTAAATTACCTTGATTATTTTTCATACAACTACGAAATTACGTACTATTTATTGTCATCCTGAATGCAATGAAGGATCTCTGTCTGTTTTTTTAATAATTGGACAGGGATTCTTCGCACTGCTCAGAATGACAGTTAGAAAAGTTGGCTTTTTTGGCTCGGTAGTTACTAATTATACCATTATTTAAACAGACTTGCCAAATGCGGATAGAAAATCATTGCGCCCACTACCGTGGCCACTACTGAAGTCAGTAATACCGCCCCTGCCATAACGTCTTTGATAATGCCAATATAGTGATTGAGCCTGGGTTTGAGCAAATCGCTAAAATATTCAAAAACAGTATTAAGAATTTCTATAAGCAAAACTAATAATACCAAAAGAATTATCAAAATTCTTTCCCAAATGAATAAAGGGAATAAAAAGGAGGCAATTAAAACTAAAGTCCCCACTATTACCTGTACCCTAAAATTTTGCTCTGATTTAAAAACATGAGCCAAACCCTTGCCAGCATCTACAAAACTTTTTAAGAACCTACTCCACAACATAATTTTATTTCTTAAAAAATTTATCTACTACATCTTCTTGCAAACCAAACATAATTTCGGCTTCTTTTTTCTTGCCATGATCATGACCAGTAATATGCAAAAAGCCATGCGCCAACATTCTAACAAATTCTTCTTCCGGCTTAACACCAAAAGTTTTGGCTTGACGCACAATCTGGGGATAGCAGATATATATTTGACCCAATGAATCTGTCTTGATAACTTTATCTTCTTGCCAAGCAAACGACAAAACATCTGTCACTTTTTTTAAGCCCCTGTACCTAAAATTAAGGTCTCTAATCTCTTTGTCACCGACAATGCTTACTTCCACGCTACCTTTCGCTTTTGTCACTTTTTCTATTTGGCTAAATACTTTTTGTATCTTTACCAAACTCCAAGGACAATCTACGGTTTTATTAAAATCTAATTTTATCATAACTGAATAATTCTTGGGTTATTTATCGGATGTAGTGACATTCTGATTACCAGTAGAGGTTGGCATATCGACCGGAAAAGTACTGCTAGCGGGAACAGAAATATTGTCAGGAACAACAAATTGAGCCGACTTAAAGCTTCTGGCCATCATTACCATAACTGAACGATAGTTTACTACGCTTGAGTCCGTGGTATGATAAAGCATGACATAGACATGGTTATTATCTATAAAATAATAAACCAGACTATCATTCCTACTTTTTCCCGGCTCCAAAAATCTAGTTTGAAAATCCAAAAGATTCTGGTAATTTTGCTCCTTGCCCCACTGCGCAAACCAATCTGAAAAGGTTTGTTGAGGCGCTAAATCAAAAGTTCTTATTTCTATATTTTCCCCAGTCAAAGTGCTAAACAAAACTTCTCGCTCTTTCTCATCAACCAAACCAAGCGCCCAAGTTGTCGGATAAAGCACGCTATAGCCAAAATTTGAATTTTTATATTCTTTAACAAACTGTGATTCTACCAATCTTATCGGCTCTTTACCAGCCGGATTATACAAATAAAAAACTTCATGACCATCATTATAACCATCCCCATCGGTATCGGAATTGCTTGGATCTGTACCAAAAAGATCCTCAGCCAGATCGGTAATATTGTCTTTATCTAAATCTGGACTATCCCCTAATAGATAAGATGGAAAATCAACTGGCGCTTCCGGTAAAAACTTTGGGGCAGTATCTGGCACCACTGCTACAGCTTCGGTATTTGTCGGAACCACAACCGGCTCAGAGACGATAGGTGCTACTTCAATTTTTGGCGGATTCGGAAGAGCTACTTTAGCCTGATTTCGAGATTTTAGATAGTAATAACCACCCGCACCACCAACTGCCAACACAAATAGAGTTCCCCAAAAAATAATGGAATATTTTTTATTGGTCAAAATATTCACTGCATGTAATGGGTCGCCAGCTCCAACTGCCGTGCTCTTATCCAACAACTTTTTTTCAGAGTTGGTAAGATTTTGTTTGGAATCTAAAACAATTTCTTTTTCAACTTTTTTAAACTTAATTACCGGATTAATTCCACCATAAAAATCCGCGGGCATGGTCTGCACGCTCACAGTCGGAGATGGTTTTTGTATTGGATTTTCCGGTTTTTTCCCAAACATAACAATCTATTTTGTTGTTGAGGCTGGTGTGGTAGTGGAAGCGGGACTGAATAATTTTCCCGGACCTAATGGACTATAACCATTTTTTACTTCTGTACCATCTGGGTAGGTATCACCGTCTGTGTCTGGATTAAGAATATTGGTTTTCCAAATCAAAACTTCATCCCCATCACTGAGACCGTCACTGTCTGTATCGCTCTTTAAAGGATTACTCTTGTAAATTGTCACCTCATCACCATCGGTCAAACCATCACTATCTGTATCGGCCAACTGAGGATTGGTGCCGATTTCTTTTTCGCGCACATCGTCTAAACCATCCTTATCTAAATCAACACCCTGACCAAATAATATTTGGTCATTATTCATTTGCGAAGGCAAACTAGTTGTTGGTTGAGTATTTTCTGTCGGCTGAGAAGTTTTTACCTGATTATCAACCTGGGTTTTATCAATTGTATTTTTTACTTCAACCACATTAACTTTTCTTCCATAAAAAAACCACCAACTGCCATAAGCCAAACCACCCACCAACAAAACTATAACTAATCCTAAAATTATTTTACCCAAAATTGGACCACTCATCTTATAATTACCCGTCACACCCTCTTCGTTTACAGGCAATAAACTAGGTGGTGTGGCTGCGGTCGGAAGTTTTTTCTTAAGCAAACCATTGGAGAGAGCGTCTGGAATCTCCGACACCTCACCGGTCGCACTGGTTTTTTCTACACCAGAAAACATATCCTCAGGCTCTGTTGGTAAATTTACTGGCGGAATAGGGCTATTATTTTGATCGTCAAACATATTTTTGATTTAAGATTACTACCGCCATATGGCGGAGCCCCGCTGTGGCGGGAAAAGTAAAAAATTTATAATTTCCCTGGTCCTTTTGGATTAAAACCATGACGCACCTCATAGCCATCTGAAAAAGTATCGACGTCAGTATCTGCTTTAAGAGGGTCGGTTAAAAAAATAGAAACCTCTTGCTTGTCTGTAAGACCATCCCCATCTGTATCAGAAGAATTTGAATCTGTTTTATATTTTAATTCTTCACTATCTGATAAACCGTCCAGGTCTTGATCGACGCTTGCAGTTTTTTTAATAGCTTGTTCAAACTCTAATTGTTTAACTTTGTCCACAAAAACATTAATATAATTTCCATTTTTATCTACCTGAGAAGCAGGTAAATTACTTATTTTTGTTTGATTTTTTTTATAAATAAAAAATCCTAAAATGCCCAAAGCTACAATAATCAATAAAATAATAATTTTTTTTCTGTTTTCCATAATTAATCAACGGGAAAAATAAATTTTTTTAATTAAATCCTGGTATTGCCGGACCACCCAATGGCGGGACAACCGG
>CAZBWU010000008.1:1880-35548 GCA_964496095.1 uncultured Gammaproteobacteria bacterium | reverse complement strand
AAGAAAGAAAGAAGCCTGGTCTCAAGAGAGCTCGTCGCGCTCCACAGTGGTCAAAACGTTAATTGTTACTTCAAGAAAGAGTCTCCCATAAGGAGGCTCTTTTGTTTGCCTTTTTTCTATGTCTTTGTTATACTCAGTCCACTTTAATAAACTATCTAAATCTAGCTAATTTTATGAGTAAAGTAAGCATTACAGGTATAGTTGTAGTTGTTGTATTGCTGGGCCTGGGAGTTTTGTTTTTTAATCAAAAAAACAAAATAAAAACAGTTAGTTGTTCTTCTCCTCAAATTTCCGACTTATCTTCAGTTGCTAATTACGAAGCTGTAAAAGGCATGTCGCTTCAGTGCGCTAACTTTGAAGAACAAAAATTACAAACTACATTTGATCCAAATAATTCTCTGACTTGGGATAATGCTTTTCCCTCTCGAGAAAATTGGGTAAAAAGATTAAAAGTATTTAAATCTGCTATAGACAATAATAATGGTTGGGCTACCTATACTAATAAAAAATACGGTTTTGAATTTGACTATCCAAAAGATTGGAATGTTTTTGTAGCAAACAACGGACTCGAGATTGTTTTAAGCAACCCCGGCGATCAGTTGGTTCGTCCAATGGTTATAAAAATCCACGCTTACGCAAAAGCGTCGAATAATCAAAATGATTGGATTGATAATAAAGGCGTAATAGAACTTACCAAAATTGGGCTTATGCAAAAAAAGAAGGAGCTAGAAAAATCATATCAAAGTGGTAGGTATGGAAAATTTGTAAAATTAGACAGTAATTATAGCACATTTGATTATCATAATTTTTATCATTCCGGAGAATTCTTCATCGGTAATAATCTGATTACTGTCACGCAACCGCTTTCGGTCATAGCGCCGGATGTGGCGGGGTGGGGTCAAATCCAGGACAGTATATTATCAAAAATTAAAAATAACTCAGTTAATGAGTTAGTATCTTCAGAAATAAAGTTTACAGATCTTGTGGTGGACTCCTTTTACCCGCTTTCGTTGTGGGCAGGGAGTGGAAAATAAGGCCGGGTTCATTTTGTTGTTTTTCTTCTTTTTTTAAGGTAAAATAGAGCCAGATTTATGTCCTATACCGTGGCTCAAAATACCTCTTTTCTTACAGTTGCCTCTGTTTTGCAGAAGGTGATATCTTTTTTTTATTTTATTTTTGTCGCGCGATTGGTTGGGGTAGAAAACACCGGTGTCTATTTTTTTGCCATTACCTTTACCACTATTTTTACTGTGGTAGCAGATTTTGGCATGGGACCGGTGCTCACTAGAGAAGCGGCTAGATTTTCAGATAGAGCCGAGACATATTTTAATACTGTCTTTTGGACAAAGATTATGTTTGGTCTGGGGGCCTACGGACTGATAGTTTTTTTTGCTAATATCCTCAATTATCCAGAGTCTACCAAATTATTGATTTATATTTCCGGCATCACGATGTTTTTTGATAATTTGACCACGGCTTTTAACAGTGTCTTTCGCGCGCGTAAAAATCTCGTTTATGAATCAATGGCGGTGATTGGCGCTCAATTTACTACGCTGGTGATTGGCACCTTTGCTTTGTTTAATCATTGGCCGCTGGTCTGGCTGATTCTGGCTTATACTATCCCTAGTTTTCTCAATTTACTTTTCATGAGTCAGATGCTCAAGAGAGTGTACGGGTTTGTGATTAAGTTTGTCTGGAATAGGGAAGTGTTTAAGATTTTTTTGGCCACAGCCTTGCCCTTTGCTTTGGCTGGTATTATTGGTCGACTATATTCATATAGCGATTCGCTCCTGATGTCCAAGATGCTGACGGCCAAAGAGTTGGGGTGGTGGAGTGTGCCATACAAGATTACTTTTGCTTTTCAGTTTGTGCCGGTAGCCTTATCGGCCAGTATTTATCCGGTGTTTAGCAGTCTCTTTATATCCGATAAAGCTGATATTGGGCAGTTATTTGAAAAAGCATGGCGTTATTTATTTGTTATAGTTTTTCCTCTTGTCCTAGGACTTATTGCCATTGCCGATCCAGTGGTCAAGCATGCGTTTGGCAAGCAGTATGAGCCATCAATTTGGCCACTACGAATATTATTACTTAGTCTTATCTTTGGCTTTTTGACTTTTATTACCGGCGCGCTTCTTAATGCGACCAACAAACAAAAAATTCAAACTGGTTTGGTATCAGTAGCGCTGGTAGTTAATATTGTCCTGAATTTAATTCTACTTCCCATTCTCAATATAACCGGTGCGGCCATTGCGGCGCTGGTAAGCAACGCTCTGCTCTGCGTTTTGGGATTATATTTTTCTACTCGCCAAGTTGAAATAAACTTAAAAAACATTTGGCATTATCTTAATCAGACATTGTGGCCAGCGGTGGCTATGGCTGTGATTGTTTATATTTTGTCTTTTAAATTGCATTATTTAATTACGATTGTCATTGGTGGAATTGTTTATTTAGGGTTATTGTATTTTACAAAAGTGATTACCAAAGATATTTTTTTGATGATTTTAAATAAGGTCAGGATCAAGAACTTGTCATCCCGAGCGAGGCCGTAGCCGACGAGGGATCTATTCCGATTATGAAACAACATAATTATTACGTCTATATAATGGCAAGCGCAACGGGTGTGATCTATGTAGGAGTGACAAACGATTTGATTAGAAGGGTAGAAGAACATAAAAATGAGATAGTAGAAGGTTTTAGTAAAAAATACAAAACAAATGAGTTAGTTTATTATGAGTATTTCAGAGATATAAAATATGCGATTGCAAGAGAAAAAGAATTAAAAGGTTGGAGAAGAGAAAAGAAAGTCGCGTTAATTGAAAAGACAAACCCAAATTGGAGTAATTTGTACGATAAATTAATAGGTATAGATCCCTCGTCGGCCTAAGGGCCTCGCTCGGGATGACAAAACAAAGTAATCTAATCTAATATGCAAAAAACCCTAATTATCACCCTAGAATACCCACCCCAAATCGGAGGTGTGGCTTCTTATATATATAACCTCGCCAAGAACCTGCCAGCCGAGGAAACAGTCGTCTATGCTCCCAAAATGGCCGGAACCGAAGAATGGGATAAGAAAAATCCTTGGAAAACCATCCGCTCCAATCCCTACTTTTTCTTTTTCTGGCCAAGATGGGCCAAGATGTTTTTGGATGTTTGGCGGTTGGTAAAAAAAGAAAATATCGGCACTATCTATGTGCATCACGCCCTGCCTGTTGGCTATGTGGCCTATCTGATTAAAAAAATAAAAAAGATTCCGTATGTGGTATTTTTCCATGGCACAGATTTGATTGTTGGTTCCAAAAATAAAAAAGGCAAACTAAAAAAAGTTTGTTTGGGTGCAGACAAGATTGTGGTCAATAGTGAGTTTTTGAAAAATGAATTCATGAATCATTTTGAAAACCTCAAAAAAGAAATCATCGTGGTTCATCCTTGCCCTGATAAGATATTTTTGGCCAGAACTCCAGAAGTGGAACTTAAAAAAATAAAATCAAAATTGGCGCTGGAAGGTAAAAAAGTAATTATCACGGTGGCGCGGATGAGTGAGGGCAAAGGTTATCCGCACTTGATAAGATTGCTTCCCAAAATTTTGGAAAAAGTACCAAACCTAGTTTGGTTGATAGTGGGGGATGGGCCGAAGAAAAAACAGATTATCGATGATATCCAAAAAAATTATTTGCAAAACGTCACCCGTTTTATCGGGCACGTGCCATATACCGAATTGCCTAAGTATTATCAGATTGCCGACGCGTTGGTGCTTCTGACCCACTCAGATGAGTCTGCGGGGCAGGAAGCCTGGGGCACGGCCTTTATGGAGGCCGCAGCGTGTGGCATACCGTCTGTTGCCGGTCGGTCTGGTGGAGTGGAAGAAGCGGTGCAGAATTTGGTGACAGGTCTGGTGGTAGATGTCTATAAAGATCAAAGTATTATCAATGCCATTGCCGACCTTATGAAGCAAACAGATTATGCCAAACAGATGGGTGTGGCTGGTCGCGAGCGAGTATTGAAAGAATTTACTTGGGAGAAACAACTGGAGAATTTGTAATTGTCATTCCGAATCCCCTTTATGGGGTGAGGAATCTATACCTATAAATATAAATTGTCATTCTGAGCAACGCGAAGAATCTCTGTCCGGTGGTGATTGAGACAGAGATCCTTCACTACGTTCAGGATGACAAGACAACGAACCACGTTATATTAAAATATGGAAAAACCTTTAATCAGCATCATCATCCCCGTATACAATCACGCCCATACTCTCAAAAAAACCATTGAAGATATTTTTCGTCAAACCTATCGACCGCTAGAAGTAATAGTAGTCAACGATGGCAGTACCGATGACTTTGAGACAGTCGCAGACGAATGTATTGAGTTTGTGCAAACACATTTTATCGGCATGGGCAGTATGTTGTCGGTATTATCACAAGAAAACAAAGGCGCTCCCTCGGCGCGCAATCTTGGCTTTGCCAATTCGAAGGGTGAGTATGTGGTATTTTGGGATGCAGATACGCTCGCCAGTCCGCAGATGCTTGAAAAAATGTTTAATGCATTGCAAAACAATCCAAGCTCAGCTTATGCGTATAGTCAATTCAAATTTGGTTGGAAAGTTATCAAAAGCCAAAGTTTTGATGCGGACAAATTAAAACAAGTTAATTATATCGATACCACTTCACTCATCCGTCGCTCCGCACTCAATTGTCATCCTGAACCTAGTGAAGGATCTCTGTCCGGTTCTGTTATCGGCCCCTGGGACACCTCCCTCAAACGTTTTCAAGACTGGGATTTGTGGCTGTCTCTTTTAGAAAAAAACCAAACAGGCGTTTTTGTTCCCGAAGTGTTATATAAAAAAATAGTGAGTGGGCGAGTAGGAATTAGTAATTGGATGCCAAGCTTTATTTATAAGTTGCCGTGGAAAACTGAGCGGGTGCGGAAATACGAAGAGGCAAAACAGATTATTTTGAGGAAATATGGCCTGTCATCCTGAGGGGTTCTTCGTTGTCATTCTGACGACGAAGGAAGAATCCCTGTCTGGTGCCAGTTGTTGCAAAAAATGCAACAACTTAATAGTATTATTCAAAAAATACATATTTCAAATTTATTAAATTTTTATGAAAAAAGAAAAATCAACAAACAAAGTGATTATTTATCAGGCAAAAAATGGTGCTATTGAGCTTTATCATGATATTAAAAAAGAAACAATGTCCGCCAATTTAAATCAAATTGCTGATCTTTTTGGTGTACAAAAAGCTGCCGTTTCTAAACATCTTAAAAATATTTTTTATTCGGAAGAGTTATCTGAAAAAGCAACTGTTTCCAAAATGGAAACAGTTCAAATTGAAGGTGGTAGAAAAATAAAGAGAACTGTTGAAATGTATAATATTGACGCGATTATAGCTGTGGGCTATAGAGTAAATTCAAAAAGCGCTACTCAATTTAGAATTTGGGCCACCAAAACACTTAGAAGTTATATCGTAGACGGCTTCGCTATAAATAAGAATCGCATTGCCAAAAATTATGCTCAATTTTTAGGCGTTGTAGAAGATATTAAAAAACTCCTACCTCCAGGTTCGGCTGTGGGCGCTGGGGATGCAGTTGAGCTTGTGTCTCTGTTTGCTGATACCTGGCTTTCCCTTGATGCGTATGATAAGGATGTTTCGCTATACTCCAAATTAACAAAAAAGAAAGTTACTCTTACAGCAGATAAAATTTCAGGCAGTTTGGCGCAATTAAAAACAGAGCTCCTGCAAAAATCAGAAGCGACCGAGATGTTTGGCCAAGAAAGAAATCCTGGCTCTGTGGCTGGAATTGTTGGTAGTGTCATGCAATCTTTTGGTGGTAAGGATGTGTATGAGAGCGCCGAAGAAAAAGCGGCTCACTTGTTGTATTTTATGGTAAAAAATCATCCCTTTACTGATGGAAACAAAAGAAGTGGAGCCTTTGCCTTTGTTTGGTTTTTGAAACAAGCCAATATTTTAGATTTGTCCAAACTCACACCTTCCGCGCTTACAGCCTTAACAATTTTTGTGGCAAGTAGTGATCCAAAAGAAAAGAATAAGGTAATAGCGGTGATTTTGAATTTGATTGGTAGAAAATAAGTCTTGCGATTGTTTTTGTATGTTTGAAGGGGTTTTACAAAAGGGGAGGGAGGGGGTAAACTATAGTTCTATAGACCGGTAAACGTTATTAAAAAAGATAAATATAAATTTATTTTATTAGTATGAGTTTAGATCAATTAGATAAAAAGGAGGCTATAAAGTCAATTGTTCATGCATCCGTTGAATCGTTTGCTGTTGGTTTTCAAGGTAGGCACGAGGGTGAATTAGAAGATCCTGAGGGCACTTTAAATATGAAAATTCACAATGTGTTTATTGCAGTTCTTGGTCCAGAAATACAATACTATACGGCTCTTGTGCGTTCGCTTGATAGTTCGCTAGGCAATATGCTGGAAAAAATGGCTATCAATATTGCAAAATTAACTTATGAAGTTAAACAGAATGTAGAGGGGCCGCTTAGTTTAAAACAAACTCAAGATATGGCGGAGTTATTAGAGAAATATAAACGTAGAGAAATTAATCCGCCAACTAAAGAAGACTATCAATTTTTACGGACCAAACCAACAGAACAATCCCTTGTTACGAAAAGACATGATAGTGATTATTATTTAATAGACAAAGAAACTGGCGAAAATTTTTTAATTGAGTTAAAAATAGGAGGTGACCTTGATAATAAAAAGGCTCGTTCAGAAAAAGAAGCCCTTTTAGAACAATTTGCCATACTGTCAAATACTTTGCCAGAAAAAACAAAAATAAAAGTTTGTTTTGCCACTGCGTATAATCGATTTGGTGAGGGTAAACCATGGAGACAAGAGCGTGTTCGTCAGTTTTTTGCAGATGACGAGCTTTTAATTGGTAAAGATTTTTGGAATTTTGTATGTAAGTCTGATCAAGGATATAGTACTGTGCTTGAAGCTTATAAAGAAAAAGCTGGCCTTATTAAAGCCTCTTTAGATTCAATTAAGGAAACTTATTTAGGATAAATTATCATGCAACCACTTATTAAATGGCCTGGAGGTAAGTCAAGAGAGTTTGAATATATAAAGGATATTATTCCTGAGTATGAACGGTATATAGAGCCGTTTTTTGGCGGTGGGGGTGTATTTTTTCAGTTAAAGCCAAAAAAATCTATAATAAACGACGTATGTACGGAATTGATAGATTTTTATAAGTTTATAAAAGGGCAAGAAGATAAGAGAGAATTTATAAGAGCTCTTAATGACTATGTTGATAATTGGGAAAAAATACCAAAATATATTTCTATTTTTGAAAATAAAATCACAAAACTTTATTTTGACTTCAAGGAAGATAAAATTACAAAAAAAAATTTAGAAAAAATAGTAAATAAGTATCTTCTAGCAGAGGAGGATAAATTTAATGGATTATTTCATACTAATTTTTGTCTTGATGATAAAAATTTATTGAAACAAATTATATCCAACCTTATTTCTAAACTTGGTAGAGTTAAAAAAATTGAAAAAGAACGTGGTAAAATTAACGATGGTGATCTTATAAAAAATATTGAGACAGCTTTTAGAAGTGGTTTTTATATGCATTTTCGTGATGTAATGAATTTTAACGGAAATAGATTTAAAACTTCCTTAGCTAAAAAGATAGCAAATTATTACTTTGTAAGGGAATTTTGTTATGCTTCAATGTTTCGTTTTAACGCTGACGGCCACTTTAATATTCCTTATGGTGGTATTGCTTATAATTCAAAGGATTTTAGATCTAAAGTTAGTTATATTTTAAGCGGTGAAGTCGAGCGTTTATTTAAAGGAGCCAAAATTGAAAATAAGGATTTTGAAGAAATATTTAAAAAGAACAATTTAACATCAAAGGATTTTATTTTTATCGACCCACCATATGATACAGATTTTAGTGATTACGAAAAATCAGCTTTTGAAAAAAAAGATCAGGAGCGACTGGCAGCATGCTTATACTCCACAAAAGCAAAGTTTATTTTGATTATTAAAAATACACCATTTATTTTAAACTTGTATATAAATAAGCCAAAAATAAAAATATCTAGTTTTGAAAAAACTTATTTATATAATGTCAAAGGAAGAAACGATCGAGAAGTTGAACATTTAGTTATTAGGAATTTTTAAATTTTTTTATGTCTTCTAATAATAAAATTATTGGTGATGCTGGTGAGGAAGAGATTATTAGAAAGGTAAAGTGTCCAAATTGTAATAAAGAATTAATGTTATTACCAAAAGGGTACCCGTTATACGATATACAGTGTAGAGCATGTAATTTTAGAGTTCAGGTAAAAAGCAGCAATTCTAAACCAAAAGAGGTAATACGTGGTGCTGGATGGGATATTATGGATAAAGTTTTAAAATCCGGATTCCTTGTACCGCCGCTTATTGTAAATTTTAAATGGAAAGAAGGATCTTATTGCAAGCAAGAAATTAGGTTCTATCCTTTTATTCGTAAAATTAATTTAACTAAGTATATCGCGGACATAAAAAGCCGAGGAAGACTTTATAAAATGTTTAATTACAATCTAAAGGATTTAAAGTACTATGTTTTATTGGAAAAATAATTATGGAACAAAATATTAATAAAATTTTTCATGGTGATTGTTTGGAAATATTAAAAAAATTTCCAGACAGTACCTTTGATTTAATTTTTGCTGATCCTCCGTATTATTTACAGTTACCAAAAGGTAAGAGGTTAAAAAGATCAAATGGTTCAGAGATAATCCCCGTTGATGAGTCTTGGGACAACTTTGAGAGTTATGAACAATGCGATTCATTTACTGAAAGTTGGTTAAAAGAGTGCCAAAGACTTTTAAAGTCGACTGGAACCATTTGGGTTATTGGAATGTATCATAACATTTTTCGTGTTGGTAAAATAATGCAAGATCTAGGTATTTGGTTTTTGAATGATATTATATGGGTTAAAACTGATGCGTTACCAAATCTTAATGGAAGAAGGTTCGCGAATAGTCATGAAACTATAATTTGGGCTGTAAAAAATAAAACATGCAAGAATTATACTTTTAACTATGAGCAAATGAAGATAATGAATGGTGGTAAACAAATGAAGGATATAGATTGGGTGTTTGGTCTGTGTAGAGGTCAGGAAAGATTAAAAGATGAACAAGGCGTTAAAGCACATCCTACACAAAAACCTTTAAAATTAATTCAACAAATTTTATTAGCGGGAACAAAAAAGGGCGATTTAGTTCTAGATCCCTTTTTAGGGAGTGGAACAACTGCTTTTGCAGCAAAAGCGCTTGGTAGAAATTGGGTAGGTATTGAAAAAGAAAAAAAATATTTTGATTTAGCAAATAGTCGTATTTTGAATTTTGAAAAAATTTACCAAAAAATAAAGTCATAAACCATATGCAAGACCCTAACGACGATCAACTAGAAGTCACAAATTTAGATCAAGAAACTAAGCGGATTATGCAGGAGTATGATTTGGATTCAGACACAGCCGAACGAGTGAAAGAAGTGATGGATGAAGAAGGTTTGGATGTTGAGTCTGCTGTTGCCTTTATTGAAGATGGAATTTGATTTTATGTTCCACACAACCCCGCCCACCCCAACCAAACCCAAAAAAGTAATCTATTTGGTAGCTTCTGTTATTTTAGGGTCTTTGCTCGGTTTTATTTTGTATGACCTCGTGCAAATTTTGCATATCTATTTATTATTGAAATTTAATTTGTCTTTGACAGCCTATCAAGACAAACCATTGTGGCCGTTTTTGCATGACATATTTTTTGTGCTTGGCGCGGTGGGCGGATTCTTCTTGGGCAAATTTTGGTGGCAGAAAGTCTATATTGAGCAGGTTTGGTGGAGAAAGGGTGGTAATTTGAAATAAGGTGTATAATAGAAGCTTAAATATAACCTCATTATATGAAGCTTTCTTTTCAGAATTTGGTTGTTTCTAGCTTGTTTCTTTTGTTGTTTGTCCCAGCTTTGGCTTCGGCGCATCAGCCTAGAATTGTAGAAGCAAATGTGGTTAATGTGGTAGATCCGGAGGTTTCCAAAGCGTATTATGGAGAGTTGAAAGGGGAAAGTCATTTGTATAATATTGTCTCTGATAAAGAGTTTGCTTTGTATGTTGGTATTTTGGTGCCAGATAGAGCTGGGCAAAATAAAGATATTTCGGCTGTAGTTTTTGAAACTGGCAAAGAAAATACGCCGGTGGTTGTGCTTGATGGTATGAGTTTTGCTTGGACTGTGTCGTATGAACCATTTGGCGCGGATAATTATTTTGCTGGGCCTGAATTCAAAAAACAGATGCCAGCGGGTAGTTATCAAATTCGTGTCTCTAGTCCAAACAATACCGGTCGCTACTCTTTGGCGGTGGGGGAGATAGAATCTTTTCCTCTGGGCGAGATTGTAAATACTCTCAAAGTTGTGCCTCAGCTAAAACATGATTTTTTTGCATCTTCTCCATATACCTTTCTCAAATCTCCTTTTGGTGTGGCCTATGTGCTAATGATGTTTTTGTTTGCTTTTGTCTTTGGGTTTTTGTATCGATTGATCTTAAAAAAAATGGCCAAAAATACCAATCGTCAGTTGAAGCGAAATATTGGTAAAAATGATAAGTTAGTAAGGCTGTTGTTTGGTGTGGCGCTTTTGCTAGTAGGCACTTATACTTGGAGTCCGGTGATGTTATTTTTTGCCGGGTTTTGTTTTTTTGAAGCTATCTTTAGTTGGCGTGGGTTTTATGCAGCTTTAGGAAAAAATACTTGTCCTTTATAGATAATAAGTGGGTAAGCTGGGCATATTATAGTCTATAATCGTGAAAACTAGTCTATTTTTATCATATTTTCACGTTTATGTTGACAAAACCGTGAAAAGAGTATATAATGTACATATATGGCAAAAGTACTTAACGTCTTTAGTAAAATTAACTCTTTGCGGGAGAGGTATTATAAGGCCTATAAAGGTAAAGAGGCTCTTATTAAGCTTATCTCAGAGGCTGAAGTCGCTGAGCAGGTTTATAATTCAAATGCTATCGAAAATAGCACACTTACTCTTGAAGAAACAGAAAAAATACTTTTACAGATTGATTTAGATAGATTTATTAGTGAGAGAGAAATATTTGAAGCAAAGAATCTAGCTAGAGTGGTAGAGTATATAGAAAAAAAATCTAAGGAGCAGGAGCTCAACCTAGAAATGATTTTATTTTTACATAAAATGTTGATCTCAAATATAAGAGATAATATTGCTGGAAGATTTAGGCAAGAGAACGAATTTGTTCGTGTTGGGAGTCATATTGCCCCTAATCCAAAAGAAATTTTAGATCGTTTGGAAAAAATGTTAGTAGAGTACAATACTAATAATCACGAAAACATTATTAAGCGCATAGCCAAACTGCATCTTGTGTTTGAATATACACACCCATTTATTGATGGTAATGGTCGTATCGGACGTGTGATCAATAATTATTTACTAATACGAGAAGGTTTTGTTCCGATAAATATAAAATTTATTGACAGAAAAAAATACTATGAAGCATTTAAAGAGTTTGATGAAAAAGGCACGACTAATATTATGGAAGAAATAGTGGGAAAAGCTTTGACAAATAGTTATCATAAACGATTGGCTTATTTGGAGGGAAAAAAAATTATTACTTTAGCTAACCATGCAAAGCAAAGTAAAACTTCACACTCAAATCTTATCAATAAGGCTAATCGACAAACCATTGAAGCTTTTTTAGAAAAAAATATTTGGAAGATAGGCCAAAATTAATTTTTTGTATATGTTTGGTTTGTCCAAATCAGAATTGAAAATATTTAAAAAGCTAACTACTCCTATAAAAATTCAGGATTTTTTGGATAGCGTGCCGACAAATTATGAGAAAAAAGGGGAGACGTATATGTCTCCGCGTCGGGTGTTACGAACAAATAAAATGCATTGTCTAGAAGGGGCGCTGTTTGCGGCTACGGCCTTGTGGCTAGGCGGCGAACCGCCATTACTCTTGGATTTCAAAAATAAAGGCGATGAGGATCATGTGGTGGCGCTCTATAGGCGCAATGGTTATTGGGGAGCGATCAGTAAAACCAATCATAGTACGATTCGTTTCCGAGATCCGGTCTATAAAACTATCCGCGAACTGGTAATGTCATATTTTCATGAGTACTGGCGTTTGACTGATGGCAAGAAAACATTGTTTAGTTATTCAGCCAAACCTTTTGATTTAAGTAAATGGGGAAAAAGTTGGGTGACAGATGAAGAAGATTTGTTTGAGTTGGTAAGCGCGATTGATTGGGCGCCTCATACTCAGATTTTTTCTCAAAAGAATAAAAAATATTTGCGTGTTGCCGATGCGATGGAGAGAAAAGCAGGGAAGTTGGTGGAGTGGGATAAAAGCGATCCACGGACTTAATTCAATTGTCACGACGCTGTCATTCCGAATCCTCCTTGTGGGGTGAGGAATCTATGCTTTATTTTAATAATCGGAATAGATCCCTCGTCGGCTACGGCCTCGCTCGGGATGACAATAATACAAAATTATATGTCAAACATTAAAAAAATAGTCGTGGCGCTAGTGGTAATTGCCTTAGCTTGGAGCGGTGTTTTTTATTATCGCAATTTACGTGGCGCGGGTTCGGCTTTTCTTCCTCCAGATAGCGATATTACCCAAACTCTAACTTCTACTCCACCAACAACTGTCAAGCCGATTGATAACGGACCGCTGACTTTGCCAGATGGTTTTGCTATTTCTGTTTTGGCCAAGAAATTACCAGGCGCGCGAGTATTGGCTATGGATAGTATGGGAAATTTGTGGGTCAGTCAACCAAGCAAGGGACAGGTAACACTTATAGAAATGCAAGATGGTCGGGCAATAAAACAAACTGCAATCCTGAGAAATTTACGCAATCCGCACGGTCTAGCTTTTGATCCAACGGATCCATACACGCTCTATTTTGCCGAAGAAACTAAAATTTCCAAAGTTCGAGTATATACAGAAGATACTCCACACAAAATTGCGGACTTACCACCAAAAAAAGGTTTGCACTTTACCCGCACTATCCAATTTGGCACTGATGGCCGGTTGTATGTCAGTATTGGTTCTGATTGTAATGTCTGTGAACCATCAAATGAAAAATATGCTTCAATGTGGTCGATGAACAAAGACGGTTCGGATTTCAAGCAAGTAGCCAAAGGTTTACGCAATAGCGTTTTCTTTGTTTGGAATGAAAAAGATAATAATATTTGGGCGACAGATATGGGACGAGATTTGTTGGGCGATGCTTTGCCTCCTGATGAAATAAATATTATCAATCCGCGAGCGAGTGTGGTTGAAAATTTTGGCTGGCCGATTTGTTATGGTAAAAATATTCATGATACAAATTTTGATAAAAAAACCTATATTCGCAATCCATGCCTGGAACCGTTTGAACAGTCTAGCTTTATAGATATTCCAGCGCATTCAGCCCCACTTGGTTTGGCTTTTATTCCTGCCAATTCTGGCTGGCCTCAGGAGTATGTGGGTGATTTGCTCGTAGCGATGCATGGCTCGTGGAATAGTACGGTGCCAGTGGGTTATAAAGTCGTGCGTTATGATTTGAGTGAAGATGGAAATATGATTGGTCAGTATGATTTTATTACGGGTTGGATTAAAGGTAAAAAAGTTTCAGGTAGGCCGGTAGATTTGGTCTTTGGCAAGAATGGCGAGCTGTATGTTTCGGATGATAAGGCTGGGGTGATTTATGTGGTAGAATATGTAAAGTAAATGACATATATTTTGTATGTTAATCATTCCTGAAAACGAATTCAAAATTACTTTTGCCAGATCATCGGGCGCGGGCGGGCAAAATGTCAATAAAACTTCAACCAAAGTCTTTGTCCATTGGCCAGTAGGCCAATCTTCGGTTTTGTCTGATGAAGAAAAGGGGAGAGTGCGACTCAAATTGGCCAATAGAATAAATAACGAAGATGAGTTGGTAATTTCAGCCGAAGAAGAACGCTCGCAATTACAAAATAGGCAGTTGGCGATTGTTCGTTTGCATGCGCTGGTCAATCAAGCCATGCATGTACCCAAAAAACGAAAAGCCACTCGTCCGACTCTAGGTTCTAAGATTAGAAGGATTGAATCTAAAAAGATTAGATCAAAAATTAAAACAGACAGAAGGTCTGTTGAGTAACGTTCAATGTTTGTTGTCTGTCGCGTTAACTGTCATTCTGAGCAACGCGAAGAATCTCTGTCCGTCGCCTGTCATGTCGTCTGTCATTCCGACCAAAGTGGAGGAATCCCTGTCCGCAGTTTGTAACTAACGTAGTCTGTCATTCTGAGCAGAGCGAAGAATCTCTGTCCGTCACTATATGGCAAATCATAATTACTATGTTTATATAATGTCTAGTGTTAGTTTTGTTTTATATATAGGAGTAACGAATAATTTAATCAGAAGAGTTGAAGAACACAAAGCTGGGTCTGCTGATAGTTTTACAAAAAAATATAATTGTAATAAGTTAGTTTATTATGAAAGCTTTTTCCATGTGGAGGACGCTATCAGAAGGGAAAAAGAACTAAAGGGTTGGAAAAGGTTTAGAAAAATTGAATTAATAAATAAAGACAATTCGCGGTGGATTGATTTGTACGATGAATTGATTAGTTTGGACAGAGATCCTTCACTGCGTTCAGGATGACAGTAAGTTGGCCATTCGCAGATTTTATAACATTTAGACCGTTTGGGATGACAGTTACTATGTACTATTTATATATCCTGGAATGTGCAGACAAAACCCTGTATACTGGTATCACAGTAGATTTGGTGCGTAGACTAAAAGAGCATAATAGTTCCAAATTGGGCGCTAAGTATACTCGACCCCGCCGACCAGTAAAGGTAGTCTATTCCAAAAAATTCCGTAATCGTTCTAACGCTTCTAAAGCGGAAAGCAGAATAAAAAAATTTAGCCGAGAAGAAAAATTAAAACTAATATCGTATGACTCAAGCGCAAGCGCTGGAAATACTAAAAACCGGCGCTAATGTTTTTTTGACCGGTGAACCCGGAGCTGGCAAGACGCACGTGATAAACGAATATGCGTCTTATTTGCGTGCCCGTCATATTGATCCGGCCATCACGGCCTCGACCGGTATTGCTGCCACCCATTTGGGCGGGATGACAATTCATTCTTGGAGTGGAATTGGTATCAAAAAATATCTGGATCGCTACGAACTTGATAAAATTTCTACTACTGAATATATTGCCAAGCGTATTCGTCGGGGCAAGGTGCTAGTGATTGATGAAGTCTCCATGCTTTCTCCCGAAACACTTGATATGGTAGATTTGGTTTGTCGGACCGTGCGTCAAAATGATGATGCTTTTGGTGGTTTGCAAATTATTTTTGTGGGAGACTTTTTTCAGTTGCCACCGGTAGTGCGAAACGAAAATAATAATAACTCCAACTCTCAAGATTCTTTTTGGGAAGAAGAAGATAAACCGAGATTTGCCTATGGTTCAAGCGCTTGGCAAAGAGCCAAACCCATGACCTGTTATCTGACCGAACAGCACCGTCAAGACGATGATGTGTTTTTGGAAATTCTGTCTGCGATTCGTAAAAATAGTTTTGGTGATAAACATTTGTCAAAAATCCAAACTCGTCGCGTGGTCCGAGAAAATTTACCCGAGAAGGCCGTCAAACTTTATACCCACAATATCAATGTTGATAGAACCAATGATGCCATGCTTGCGACCTTTAATGCCAAGCCTGTCACTTTTAGTATGACGACCAAAGGTTCGCCGGCGCTCGTAGCCGCGTTGCAAAAAGGTTGTTTGTCTCCCGATAATTTGGTTCTCAAAGTCGGCGCCAAAGTTATGTTTACCAAAAATAATCCCAAAGAAGGGTTTGTAAATGGGACACTCGGAACAGTAGAAAGTTTTGATAATTATATCCATTTGCCAATTGTGCGCACCCACGACGGTCGCAAAATTTTGGTAGAGCAGATGGATTGGAGTGTCGAGGAGGGTGGTAAAATTCGCGCCAAAATCTCACAGGTGCCACTTCGTCTAGCTTGGGCGATAACAGTTCATAAAAGCCAAGGAATGAGTCTAGAAGAGGCGGTAATGGACCTGAGCGATGTCTTTGAGTTCGGGCAGGGATATGTGGCCTTGTCGCGTGTGCGTAGGCTTTCTGGTTTGCATTTGTTGGGTTGGAATCAGCAGACGTTTCAGGTACATCCGGAAGTGTTGATTAAGGACTCTGAGTTTCGGATTAGCTCGGAAGCGGGAGAGGTAGCCTTTGCCAAAATTCCAAAAGCAGAGCTTGAAAAAATGCATAAGAATTTTATCAAGGCTTGTGCGGGTGATGAGCTAAATGTTCCTAGTACAGAAGGTGATGGTATTTCTTATGAAGCCATTAAACCAGGTTCAGAAAAAAAATCAGTTAAAGCCAAAAAACCAAAAGGTCACGGCTTTGATAAGATCCGCGAAAAACACCCAAATGCTTTTCGGCCGTGGAGTAAAGAGCAAGACGAAGAATTAAAAGAATTTTTTAGTAATGGTATCCCTATAGAAAATCTCTCAGAAACTTTTGGGAGAAAAGCAGGAGCGATTCGTATGCGCCTAGTTAAGCTTGGAGTTTTGGAAGAGGAGCCGATTTAAGATTGTTTTGAGATAAAATAAAAACTACCAGCACAATTCCCAACACATGAAACAAAGCCGGAGAAGTGAGGTTGATTACAAGCAGAGATAATAGAGAAGCGCGCAGTGTCCAGTCTTTAGTCTTTAGTAAACAATAGCCAATAAGTAAAAACCAAATTATCATTCCGATAATTCCAGTCTCAGCGATAACTTCCAAATAGCCCCAATCAAAATGAGGGGTAGTAATATTTTCTTTAAAGATCGGACTAAAAATTGTCACCGTATCTCCCAAACCAGCTCCTAGTATTGGCTGGTTTTTTATTTTATCCAAAATTTTTGGTAGGAGCATGAGACGACTCAGAGAGCTATCTTCGGTTTTAGGCATGGCAATGCTTTGTAAGCGTAGGCCAAAAAACTCCCAGCCCAAACTTTGGCCTCGGCTAGCTAGTAGATGCACAGAAGTAAAAATAAGAAAAAAGCCAACGACTGTGGTGATAGAGTATAATAGCCAGCGCTTCCAGTTTGTTTTGGAAAATAAAAATAGCAGACCAACTCCCATTGCCAGAATAAAGATACGGGTGAGGTTGACGGAGAGAATGGCCAACAGTGTCATTCCCATGGCAATGGGAATCCAGCGTTCAAATTGACTGGATTCCCGCTTTGGCGGGAATGACAAAATTGCTTTGCTAACAAAAACTATTAGTAGAGGGATAAGCAATAAATGCTCATTAAGATTGATTCTGTAAAAATTAAATCCATACTCAGTGATTTTGCCAGAGGCTACATCTCGAAACCAATGGTAGTAATTATCTTGTAAAACAAAGAGGTGTAAAGAAAACCCTGCCAAAGTAAAAAAGGTAAAAATAAAACTGCCAACAATGGCAGAGATAATCATGTGAGAAATTATTTGGCGGAATTTTTCAGAAGCGATAAGTTGTTTGAGTGGAAAATAATACAAAAAGAAAAAATAGGGGATGATGTCGGCGGTAATTAAGCCAAGTGTATGGTGGTGATAATAACCACGAAAAGCAGAGATGCCAGCTATTAAAAAAATACCAGACAATAGATATATAACAATTTTATTTTCAAAAAGTATCTGCCACTGTTTTTCTTTGATGGTTTGATACCCAAAAATAGCGATAGAAAAAATAAGTAACTGTGTTCGCAGCGATATGCCTTTTATTTCAAAAAAACTTCCAGCCCCTCCAAGGATCATTTCTCCAGCGATAATCAGCCAACCGCGAGAATCTTTTTTCCACAAAAAATAAATAGCCGAGGCTAGTATGCCAGCCGAAAGAAGCCAGTTGACTGGGTTGGCAGAGTAGAGCGGTGTGCCTGGACTGTAATAATATGCAAAAACTCTGATGATAAAATATATCATCAGTCCGCCGAGAATTTGTTTTTTGGCTAGGGTGTTTGGGGTCATTTAGGCTTGTTTAGGGGTTAGTAATGTGTTAAAGTAGTTGATAATTATAGAAAGATTATATCATTATTTATCTAAGAATCAAACAAATATGAAAATCTTAATACAATTTCTCCTAAGCCTTATCGGTTCTGTATTCTTTGGTATAGTTGGACTTTTTATGGGCGCTACGATTGGTGGCAATTTTGGCTTTCCTTCGTTTGGTGGAAATTCTGGCTACGAATCAGGCGGAGTATTTTTTGCTATACTCGGAATTTCATTAGGAAGTGTTTTAGTTTTTTATGTTATTAAAAAAAGGAGAAACGAGCAGTTTAAAACTACAAGTGTTGTTGTTGCAGCTGTCGTAACAGCCGTGGCAGGTATTATAATGTTTGATTATAATATGCCAGGAATAGTGGGTTTGATGATTCTTTTAATGCCGTCAGTAGTTTTAACACTTATAACAAATCGGCAATGGGTTTTAAAAGAAGGTATTAAAAAACAATTACTATTTGTATTAATACTTTTTTTGGTATTAATACTTTGTGTTCTTTTTATCAACCAAAAAAAGCAGAAAATACTAGGGCTTAATTATAAGCCAGTAGAAGAATTTTGCTCATCTTTATCAACAAATTTAAACAAAGATGAATGTTCGCAGAATTTTGATAAATGTATGGTTTGCGGGCAAGTTGCGGTTCCTAGTTATCAAAAGTGTCATAGCAGGGAATTTTGTGAAAATTTGCCAATGGAATAATTTTTAAGTTACTTATGTGAAAAATCTAAGAAAAATAGTCATAACTTTAGTTTTATTTTTTGTTCTTATAGCTATAGTAATAGTTACTCTGGCTTTTTTTGCAAACAGAAAAATAAATTTTGAAACTCAAAATTTAACCTCTTCTCAACTTGATCAACTACCCAATTATTCGACGGGTTTATTATTAGGTACTAGTAAAAAACTCAAAGATGGAAGGGGTAATCTATATTTTCAGTATAGAATAAAAGCCGCGGTTGAACTGTATAACTCTGGAAGAATAAAAAATTTAATTGTAAGCGGAGATAATGGCACTGTTAATTATAACGAACCTTTGCAGATGAAGGATGTTTTAGTTGAAAATGGGATTCCGGAAGACAGTATATATTTAGATTATGCAGGCTTTAGAACCCTTGATTCAGTGGTTAGAGCCAAAGAAATTTTTGGTCAGAGCCAAATAATTATTATTTCTCAAAAATTTCATAATCAGAGGGCAGTTTTTATCGCCAATCAGAACGATATAAAAGCCTTTGGCTTTAATGCCAAAGATATTAGCGCGCGTGCGGGAAGAAAAACTATGATTAGGGAGTATTTTGCTAGACTAAAGACTTTTATTGATATTATTTTAAATAAACAGCCTAAGTTTTTAGGTGAAAAGGTAATTATTGATTAATTTACGATGTAAATATCGGCGTATGTTTAAGGTATATGCAATTTTATCTCTAGTATTGGGATTTTTAATTTTTGCACCAGCCCAAGCTGGCTGCCCCCAAGACGTCGAAAATATATATGGTATTACCAACATGTCTTGTGAAGGAGATTGTAAGAATTGGTTCGTGCGGAACAGTTGGGGCGAACCCGCAACGTATTTTTATAAAAATATTGACAATTGCACTGTCTGCAACGTTTTATCTATGCACGAGATGGTTGATACATGGCGCGGTAACGGCGTGCAAATTTCCGGAATGGAAATGGTGGCGGGAGTAGGGCAAGCAAATATTTTGCAAAATGGACAACCGCTAACTCCGTCTAATTTTATTAACAGAAGCAAAAATGGATCGTTTCCTAAAGATACGTATGATCTAAAATATGGAGAGCATCATTTTACCTTTAATCTTGAATCTGAAAATGGATTGCCAAAGGTGGAGAATTTTACTTGTGTAGAAGGTTGTGCAGGAATTAAAATCCTAAGTGACGGTAGTGATAAGGTGCGCTATGATGGTTGTGGCGATCCAGCACAGCATTGCAATGCTGCAGTAGTGAGTAATTATCCGCAATGTGGAAGCGGGTATCTGGTGCAATTTGAGTATTACCCTCAAGGAGTAGTTCGTCCTCATGATGCGGCTGCCAGTGCAGGTAGTTCTTTTCGCGCAGAAGATATGCAAGACAGTATGTCGCTTAGCACAAAAATAGGCCAAGCAGTTTTTACATATGATTTAGTAAAAAATGAACCTAGATTTTTGGAAAAAATGGAGAAAGGAAAACAAATTATTTATGAAAAAACTGAACTGGAAAAAGAGGGGTCGTTAAACAGGGTCATGGCTTTCGTGTTAGCCGGGATTGGTTTGTTAGCTATTTTGTTTTTATTATGTACAAGACTGAAAAGTAAAATTAAATAGGACGGATAGTTAATGTAGCTGGATCTTATCAAAATTTTTATATCCATTTGCAAAAACCTCCGCACTCATCGCATTTTTTCCTTCCAACTGTAATTCCAAAACTTCAATAGAAGAATTATTTCCACAACCGACAAAGATTTTTTTATTCTCAACGAAAACTTCGCCAGAGGGTAAGTTTTTTTCTGATTTAGTCCCGATTTTGTTCGACGCAAAATCGAGGATCCGCGATTTTGGCGTAACCGAAATCGGGATAATTTTCAATAACTTTAATCTTTTTTCATTCCACAAACACCAAACTCCCGGCCAAGGGGTCAGGCCACGGTAGAGATTGTATATTTCATCGGCTGATTTGGAGAAATCTATTTTGCCATCGTCTTTGGTGAGAAGTCCGGTAAATGTAGCTTGGGTATGATCTTGAACTTGAGGAGAAATACCACCATCAAGGTATTCCGGAAGGGTATTTAAAAGCAATTTTGAGCCCTCTAGAGCCATCTTTTCGGCTAGGGTGGTAAAAGTATCGTCTGGGTCAATTGGGAGGCTATTTTGAGCCAATATAGGGCCGTGGTCTACAGCCTCATCCATAAGCATAATAGTGTTGCCAGTGATGGTTTCTCCGTGTATCAGGGCGGCTTGGATAGGGGAGGCACCACGGTATTTTGGGAGGATTGACCCATGAACATTTATCATGCCTTTGGGAAAAGATTCGATAATATTTTTTGGTATGATTAATCCATACTGAGCGACGATGGCCAGTTCACAGCCTTCAGTTTTTAGTTCATAGTTTTTGAGTGACTCTGGTTGGGCAATATTTAAATTATGCTTGAGGGCTAATTTTTTGACAGGGGATTCTTCTAAAATTTGTTTGCGTCCCACTTTTCTGTCTGGTTGAGTAAAAACTGTGGCAATAGAAATATTATTGTCCGTCAAAAGACCTGCCAAAATAGTGGCAGCAAAATCCTGGGTGCCGAAGAAGGCGATTTTTGTTTTCATATTTTTGTATTACAATTCACTGTCATCCCGAGCACCCTAAAGGGTATAAACTCCGTCGAGGGATCCCTTATACCAAGTTTTTGCAAATACTATGTGTAAGGGATTCCTCCACTCGTCTTGAGACTCGGTCGGAATGACAACGTTAAGACAGAGATTCTTCGCGTTGCTCAGAATGACAGTTAAACTTCTGCTTTATCTATGGACCTGAGGTTCTTCGCTTTATCAATAAACAAAGTGCCGTTAAGATGATCGATTTCATGTTGACAAATTCTGGCAAAAAAATCTTTAGCAATAAATTCTAATTTTTTACCATCAACATCAAGCGCTGTCACTTTTATTTTTTTATAACGTCTAACTTTGCCATAAACTAGTGGCACAGACAAACAGCCTTCTTCATCCCATTGTCGTAAAATACCAATAGTTGTAAATTTTGGATTGATTAAAACCAAATCTTCTTTTTTATCTGGTGTAAAATCTTTGGCAATGACACAAAGCCGTATAGGGTTGGCGACTTGCACGGAAGCAATACCCACGCCATTTTTTTGATACATGGTTTCAATCAGGTCGACAATAAATTTTTTCATTTTGGCAGATTTGATTTCATCCAAAACAACCTCGGTTGAGGGTTCGTGAAGTGGTTGGTATTTTGATTCATGCGGGACAGGTAGGAACATAAAACTAAATTGAAAGTTATAAGTAGTTTTGTCATTCCGAACCCCTTTACGGGGTGAGGAATCTATACTTTATTTTAATAATCGGAATAGATCCCTCGTCGCTACGGCTCGCTCGGGATGACATGTTGAGCGGCTGTACTTTAGGAAAAAGATAGAATTGAGTTTGGATTTGGGTCTACTTTCCAGTTGTCTGAGAGTTGAGACAAGATTAAATTCGTACTTTTTTTGTAGTTGTCGTATTTTATTTTGGCTAAAATTACTTGCCAATACTGCCCGTCGTGATAATAGGGCGAAGTCTTTATTGGCCCCAGTATTGTAATATCTGAGCGGTTTTTGGTCAAATTAGCGAGTTTGGCCATGGCTTTGCGGGTTTCGAGTTGCATCATGTCTTCCCGGTGGTGTCCAGTCACTAATTTTAACAAAAATTTGAATGGGGGATAGCCAAGCATTCGGCGTTCGTCTAGCTGGTTTGAATAAAAAGATTCAGGGTTAAAGAGGTCAGTAAATACGAGGTGTTCGGGATGGTTGGTTTGGACAATTATTTTGGCTTCAGGGGATAAATTAAATTGCATGTCGCGCAATTGTTGCCAGAGATTTTCCGCGATTTTATATTCAGGAATAAATAAAGACGAATCCGCATCCAAAAAAGCGAACAGTTTTATTTTACTCCAATCTAATCTTTGCCAAGCCAGTTGGGTGCCAATAATAATTTTATTGCCCTTGCTTTCAAGTTTGCTCAAATCTTTCTCATCACTATCAATGCGAACAATAGTATAATCTTTTTTTTCAGCCATGATTTTTTTGACCAGATCTTCGGCAAGTTGGGTACCAGCGCCAAACATATTCACATCTGTGCCATGACATTTTTTACACGAGAGTGGCATCGGTTCGCTGTGTTTGCAGTAATTGCAAACTAGGTACAATGTTTTTTGATAATAAGTTAGAGACAGGCGACATTTGGGACATTTCAAAACGTCGCCACAATCACGACAAGCCACATAGCTGACAGTGCCACGACGGTTGAGAAAGAAAAAAATATCTCCGGTTTTTATATTTTTAAATTCTTCAAACAAATCTTGACTGAGAAGGCTAAAATTTTTGATTCGTCTTTCCCCGCGCATATCTACCAGCTGAATCGGTTTGATAAAAGGTTTTACTTCTAAACTCTCACTATTGTAGACTTTTTTTTGCGCAAAAAAATATGTTTCAACAGATGGGCTATGGCTAAGCATAGTCAATTTAGCGCCATGGCTTTTGGAGAGGAATAAGGCGGCATCTCGGGTATGAAAACGAGGAGACATGTCCCAGCTTTTGTAGTTAGGATTGCCCTCGTCCTCAATAATAATATTATTTAGATTAAACCATGGCAAAAATAAGGCGCGTCTGGTGCCGATGATAGTATTTTTTACGCCCGACCAGATTTCTACCCAGGTGGCAAAAATTTCTTTGGGACTTAGGTCGCTGGTGATAAAAACGGTTCTTTCTATAATCTCCGTTGGCAAAATTTGTTTTATTTTTTCTAAAGAGGTAATTTCTGGAACTAATAATAAAGTTTGACCGTTGGTATGGTCTAAGTTTTCCAGAATAATTTTGTTCTTTTCTTCTTGGGTTTTGTAAACAATCAGTTCAGGTTTTTCTCTCTGCAGTTTTTTAGATTCAAAAACAGCTTCAGTTGTAGTTAGTTTATTTCCCGATTTTGTCAAAGCCTTTGGCTTTGCAACAAAATCGAGGATCCCGCTGAGGCGGGATAATTTTCTTTTTTGTAAAGGCGGAAGATTGTTTTTTAATAAAAATCCGAGTGAGACATGATAAAAATCAGAAATGTCTTTGAGAAATTCAAGTTGGGCTTTGGCTAGGATTGGTTTGCTAAAAACAATCTCAGTAATGGGTTTTAATTTCAGTGAGGCTTTTTCAGGATTATTTTTGATAGCAAAAACTACACCAAATTCTTCGCGAGTGCGGAAAGGAATTTTGACCAGTTGGCCAATTTGAATTTTGGGTTCATCTTCAATTGAAACCAGATAATCCAAAAAAGGCAAAGCCAACGGCATTCTTTTAGCCGGGATAATTTCAACTATCATAACTATTTACAAAACAAAGTTGGCGGTGAGATAGCCGATGCCAAAAGGGGCTTCGTAGGCAAATGATTTGTAGGTAGTTTGCATGCCTTGCAAAATGCCCATAAGGATTAGAAATGACCTAAAACCGCACTCGGAGGCGCTCTCTACCATCTCTTTATCCATTTGTAGCATACCAGCCAGATTATGGCTAGCGAGAAGTTCTTGGATCTTATTATCAAATTCTGCTCCGGCTGGATTGTAGCCGGCAGGGGAGTCGGTCATCAGCGCGTGAGATAAATCTCCGGAAGCAATGACCGCTACTCGTTTATTGGTTTGAGCGATCTGATCTTTTAGCAAAGTGCCAAAAGCTACATGAGTTTTCCAATCAAGATCACAAAAACCAACAGGAATTATTTTTATTTTTGGCAAGTGTTGAGCTAGATAAAATAGAGGTATAGAAGAACTGTGGTCCAGCTTTGGTTCGCTGATCATTGTCAGTGGTAAGTGTTCTTTCTTAGCAGATTCACGAATAAGGTTAGAGAGCACAGTCTCGCCGGAAAATTTTATTTTGGTTGCTAGGTCTCCAAAAGATTTTAGGTCAGTTTGATATTGAGGGTTGGAGTTGAGGGTAAATGCATCTTTGAAATAACTGCCGTGAGGGGAAATTATAAGTATAATATCAGGGTGAGCAACGTATAATTTTTTTTCTAGGTTTTCCAAAGCTAGCTTGGTTTTTTCAAGTTTTTTGAGAGCGCCTTGGCCGATGCTGGGAATAAGCATGGGTGGGTGAGGGGTGATAGCAGAAAATACTAAAGACATAAAATTATTTATTAGTTATTTTTACATTACCACTTGCAATCCACTTAGCCATTTTATTAGCTTCTTGGTTTTTCAAATCTTTGCCTCCCATTGTAATGATAATATATTGTTTTGTTGGTTTGGCAGTGGTTTGGATTAGTTCCATCGTGACTACACCAGCCTCGTCAGTGGATCCAGTTTTGCTAGCTAAAATTTTGTATGTTTTATATGCTACCAGAGAGCCTGCGCCAGGGGTAGTGACGCTTTGGTTAGCAGTGCCAACTTTGAATGTATATTTGTCTTTTGCGAGAGCAGTTTTAATTGTTGAATTTTCCAAAATTTTGGTGGTGATTTTGAGGAGGTTGCGAGGAGTGGATTTATTTTTTACATCCATCCCAGTGACGTCTGTCACATTAGTATCATCTGCTCCCCAGTTGGTTAATCTGGTTTTAATGTTTTCGATAAAATCTTTTTCAGACAGGCCGCTATTTTGAGCAATCATGCGCGCGGAGTTATTGGTTGAACCGACAAGCATAGCGCTGAGCAAGTCTGTGTTTTTTACTTTATCCCCATTTTTTAAAGCTAGGTTGCGACCAGTAGCTTTTTGTTTGGTGGCCGAATAAACAGAGGATTGTGTCAGGTCAAAATCTTGATTGAGCGCTTCGTAGGCGACTAATAATTTTACCATAGAAGCAACTGGTCTGGTTTTGTCTATATTTTTTCCCGAAATTATACGACCACTTGGATATTCGGCTACCAGATATCCTGGCAGAGTAGTACCAAAAAGATCATTAACTTGTACTTCGCTATCTCCCAAGTATTTGTTACGTGAAGAAACTAGGCTGCCGTTAATAAATAATGGTTGGCCATCCAAGATATTGAGCATACCCATCGGACTGACTGAAATCACATTTTCTCTTTTGTATCCCAGGGCGGCAAAAGTATCAACGTCAGCAATCAGACGTTTTTTACTATTCTCAATAACATAAATTTTATTGCTACCCTCGGCACGAAGCAGGGTGCCATCTTTGAAACTGATTGGTAAGTTGGCGACATCAAGTTTTTTTATTTCGCTGGCTTTGTGTTTTTCTATTTTTAAATCTTTGTAATTTGTTGCGATAATACTTTTGTCGGTAATAGGGGAGAGGATATTATCTTTGAAGAGATAATATGCGTTATTTAAATCTGTGATTTGGTAAATAACTCCCACAGGAGCGGTGGTGGAAGCGGTAATGGCCGTACCGATTGTGTATCCAGTAATATCGTTGTCTGTTATATCTATATACTCTTCAGGATTATAACCAAGTTTGCTCACGACGTCGGCCGAAGCAAATGGACGCAAGGTGTCGTAATCTAGGAGATAAAAATTATTTGGGGTTTTAAGAATTGAATAATTAGGGAAAACTATGTCAGTGCCTAGCTTGTAGTTGCTAAGTTCTGATTCGGGGACGGAGATAATCATTTTGGGATCAGCACGACTAAGCAAGGTCGCTTGATTTTTGAATTTGCGTTTGACGTTATTTTGGATAAGCCAAACTTCGTCGCTAGTTTCAGAGCGAAGCAAACTGCCGTTTGGATACATTTGACTAAACCAGGTATTCCAAATGCGCCAAAAGTTTTGGTTGCCATGTAGGTGCGGTGTATAGGTATATAAAAAAGCCGTAGCCCAACTTTGGGGAATAATAGAAGTATTATCAATTGTAATATTTTGGTCTTTTTTCTTTACAACTGAGTGGCTGGTATTGTTGTAATACCAACGAATGATGCCAGCCGCATTGTCTACCTGTTTACCAAAACCTTTAAACTTTATCACCTTTGGATCATCCATGCTACAACTATCGCAGACACCATAGCCTGCTGCCCAGTCTAGTTGTTTTTGCGTAGGAGTATCATCGGTTACTAGACTTTGTTCTTTTTGCAAGGTAACGAGGATATATTTTGGATTGACTTGGTATTGTTGGGAAGCTTCTTGGATAATTTGAGAAGCGGTTTTGATTTGGCCGTTATAGTCGGCTGTGGTCAAGGTAGCAAGATAGCTGCCTCGGTCTTGGAGGAATTTTTGGATATCAGCCGTTGTCCAATTGGCCGTGCTTTGCATTTCTTCGTCAGAAATAATGTATTGAGGGTTAAAAGCTACTGTTGCCGCAGATGCAAAAATAGGGGACAAAAAATATGTTCCAAGCAGTAAAATGCTGATAAATTGAGAGATTTTTTTACTTATTATCATTGAAATATGATAGCACAAATGCGGGTGATTGACAAAGGAAATAAAAATTTTTGTACTATTGTAAAAAATAGCAATTTTTTGTAATATGCGATTAGTTTCCCAGCGCCCCAGTAAGGCGCAGAATAGAGAGGAGTAATCATGACGAAGCGATCGTTTCAGGATCTCTTGGCTGCCAACTGGGTCGAGGGCAAGTTCCTCTGTGTCGGTCTCGATCCGGATGTTACCAAGATCCCCGTTGCGGCGGATCCGGACAACCTGATCAACCGGACGCAGCACTTCCTCCAGCAGGTCATCGATGCCACCGGGCAGATGGTGGCCGCCTTCAAGGCAAACGTGGCCTTCTACGAGAAGTTCGGCGCCGCTGGCCTGCGGCTGCTGGAGTTGATCTGTCAGTACATCCGGATCAACTACCCGAAGGTGGTGATCATTCTCGATGGCAAGCGGGCCGACGTCAAGAGCACGAGCATCCATTCGGCCAGCTTCGTGTTCGGCGCCGCCTGCCAGGCCGACGCGACCACGGTCAGCCCGTACATGGGTCACGACGACGCCCTCGAACCGTACCTGGATCGGCCGAACCAGGGTGTCTTCGTCCTCTGCCGTACGTCCAACAGGGGCGGGGCAGAGCTGCAAGACCTGGAGGTGATGCACGCTGACGGCCGGCACCGGCCACTCTACCAGGAGGTGGCGGCACGCGTGGCCGAGAGCTGGAACCAGTATGGCAACTGCGGACTGGTCATGGGTGCGACCGCGCCGGAGCAGCTCGCCGCTGTTCGTCACATCGCTCCCACGTTGCCGTTCCTGATCCCGGGCATCGGCAAGCAGGGTGGCGACCTGGAGAAGGCCGTCCGCGGCGCCTGCTTCAAGGATTCGAATGCTGGCTTCCTGATCAATTCCTCCAGCGGGATCATTCACCCGTCGGCGGGCACCTTCCCCGGGAACGTGATCGCGGCGGCGCAGACGCTCGACAGCAGCATCCGCAGCATCCTCCAGTAGAAGGCGGCCTGACCAGCCGTTCATGGCAAACGTACCTTAATGATTTGCTTCACCTACGCTGGTGGGGGGATCGTTGAGATCTCCCCACCAGCGTTATGCTAATAATGACTTGTTGGCATAACGGTGGAGACCTCAAAAATAAGTCTAAATAAAACACCCCACAGAAATGTGAGGTGTTTTTTTGAATTAATTTTTTATCCTTCCAACAAAATTTTATTCTTCCCAGTCGTTACTTTTATTTTATCTCCCGCCTTAAATTTCTTTTCAATCAAATCCATGGCCAGGAGATCGAGAAGTTCACTTTGGATAACTCGTTTGAGTGGGCGAGCGCCATAGTTTTCATCAAAACCTTTTTTGGCCAAATATTTTTCCACACTTGGATCAATTTCCAAAGTAATTTTTTGTTCAAAGACTCTGGCGATGACTTTTTCCAATTGTATTTTCACAATTTGAGAAATATCTTTTTCTGTCAGGGAATGGAAAATAATAGTATCATCTACGCGGTTGAGAAATTCGGGTTTGAAATGTTCGCGGAGGCCTTCCATGATTTTGTCTTTCATATTTTTTTCACTGTTTTTGCCTTCCGCGCCATTGAATCCAAATTCACCTTTTTTATTCCAATCAAGAATCAAATTACTGCCGATATTACTGGTCATAATCACGACTGTATTTTTGAAATTGACTTTCCGGCCTTTGGCATCGGTGACATGGCCGTCATCCAAAATCTGCAACAAAATATTAAAGACATCAGGATGCGCTTTTTCGATTTCATCAAACAGAATTACAGAATATGGTTTGCGTCTGACAATTTCGGTAATCTGTCCGCCTTCTTCATAGCCCACATAGCCGGGAGGGGAGCCGATGATTTTTGAGACAGCGTGTTTTTCCATATATTCACTCATATCTACACGGACCATGGCGTTTTCGGTATCAAACAAAAAGTCAGCCAAAGCTTTGGCCAGTTCGGTTTTACCGACACCAGTTGGACCAAGGAAAATAAATGATCCGATGGGGCGGTTTGGTTCAGCAATACCAGCGCGAGAGCGACGAATTGCATTACTAACCGCTTTGACGGCTTCTTCTTGACCAATGACACGTTTGGCCAATTCGTCTTCCATATGAGTGAGTTTGTCGGCTTCGGTCATCAACATTTTGTAGACTGGAATACCAGTCCAACGAGCGACGACGCGAGCGATATCTTGTTCGGTCACTTCTTCTTTGAGGATGCCATTTGTTTTTTGAATATTAGCGAGTCTTTGTTCTTCTTGGCGGATCTGAGCTTCCAAACCTGGGATTTTACCATAGCGAATCTCGGCAACTTTTTGTAAGTCTCCGCGACGTTCTTCGATCTCGGCTTTTTGGCGAGTTTCTTCGACTTCTTTTTTTAGATTATGAATACCGGTAATAATTTCTTTTTCATTTTTCCAGCGAGCTTCCAGTTCGTTGCTTTTATCTTTGATGTTGGCTAATTCTTTTTCTATTTTTTCCAAACGCTCTTGGGCTTCTTGTTCTTTTTCTTTTTTCAGGGCTCGTTTTTCAATTTCCATTTTCATCATGGCGCGTTTCATCTTATCTAATTCATCGGGCATGGAGTCTATTTGCATACGTAGTGCTGAAGTGGCTTCGTCAATAAGATCAATAGCCTTGTCTGGCAAGAATCTATCCATAATATAGCGTTGAGAAAGATCCACAGCCGAAATAATAGCAGTGTCAGTAATGCGCACGCCATGATGGACTTCGTATTTTTCTTTGATACCACGTAATATTGCGATAGCGTCTTCCCGAGACGGTTCGCTGACCATCACTGGTTGGAAACGTCTTTCTAAGGCTGTATCTTTTTCAATATATTTTTGGTATTCTTTTAGAGTTGTCGCCCCGATAGTATGGAGTGTTCCGCGAGCGAGAGCGGGTTTGAGCATATTGGAGGCATCCATTGAACCTTCGGAAGATCCAGCGCCTACAATTGTATGAAGCTCATCAATAAACAAAATTATTTTTCCAGCTGATTGGTCTATTTCTTTTAAGACTGCTTTGAGACGGTCTTCAAACTCACCGCGGAATTTAGTTCCAGCGAGTAGTGAGCCGACATCAAGAGCAATCACTTCTTTGTTCTTTAGAGACTCTGGGACATCGCCATTAACAATGCGTTGCGCCAAGCCTTCGGCAATAGCAGTTTTACCAGTACCAGGTTCGCCGATAAGCACGGGGTTATTTTTGGTGCGACGGCTGAGGATTTGCATAACACGACGAATTTCATCATCACGACCAATGACTGGATCAAGTTTTTCTTTGAAAGCTAGGTCTGTCAGATTTTTGCCGTATTTTTCCAAGACATTGTATTTGCTTTCTGGTTCGGGGCTATCAACTTTTTGGTTGCCACGGATACCAGCTAAAATTTTGAGGGTTTCATCATAGCTGACACCGTTAGTGGTTAATAGGTCGCTGACGGGATTATGACCGACGAGAAATGCCAAGAACAAATGTTCAACACTAATATATTCATCTCCCATTTTTTTGGCTTCTCCCACGGCAGTTTGGAAAATATAGAGCATCGCCTGACTGAGAAGGATTTGACCTACGCCACCGCCTGGCATACTGCCTGGTTGTTTGGGGAGTTTGTCGATGAGGGATTGCGCACCAGCTTTAAGCGCAATAATATTGGCGTTAAATTTGTGCAAGACCGAAACGACCACACCATCAGTGTCTTCAAGTAGTGCAAAGAACAGATGTGGCGGCTCTATTTGCGGCTGGCCATTTTCATAAGCGATTCTGGCCGCGTTTTGCATGATTTCTTGGGATTTATTGGTAAAGTTTTGAGGAATCATATAGTAAAGTTACCACCGCCGCGAGGCGGGGTCCCGCTGTGGCGGGAAAAGTAAGAAAAATTATCACTCAATGAGTGAGAGTGATAATAGTATAACATCTTGTTAAAAAGTGTCAAGTTTGATAAAATTACTCCGATTAATTTAATTATATCATAGTTAAAATATAGCTAAAATATGCTGAAAAAATTCCTGGTTGCGCTTGTTTTTAGCCTTTTAATTCTAAGTCCGCAACTGGCTCTGGCTCAAGAGGCAGACTTTGTTGATCCTCTTGTAAGTGAAGAAAAGATAATTACTTTTGATGTGACTGCTAGAATCCAGCAGGATGCAAGTGTAGATATATCAGAAAAAATTCAGTATGATTTTGGCGCAATAGAAAAGCATGGAATTTTTCGCGATATCCCATATAAGTATAAAACAAGTGTAGGCAATTATACTTTGTCTTTGAGTGGTTTTTCTGTGACCGATGAAAATGGAAACAATCTAACATATTCAAAATATACAGAAGGGCTCAATGTAGTTCTAAAAATAGGGGATGCAAACAAGACTATCAATGGTGTCCATACCTATATTATAAATTATAAAGTCAAAGACGCCATAAATTATTTTGAAAAAGACGATGAGTTTTATTGGAATGTGACTGGCAATGATTGGGAAGTAAATCGCAACATTGCTTCAGCTAGTATATTTTTGCCAGACCAAGTGGATTTAGAAAAAATTGAGTTCGCTTGTTATGTTGGTCCGGTGGATTCGGACGCTCCTTGTGAAAATAAAAAATTAGGCAACCCTATTTATTTTAGTCAAAGCGATTTGGCGCCTTGGAACGGACTCACGATTGCTGTTTCCTTTCCAAAAGGAATTGTGCATGAGCCAACTGTCTGGGAAAAGAGATTGCATTTCTTGTTAGGTAATTTAGTGATCTTTTTGCCATTTTTGGTCTTGGCAGTACTTTTATATTTATGGAAAAAATACGGTAAAGATCCGGCTGGAAAAGGAGTAATTATCGCTCAATTTGATTCACCGGACAAAATGAGTCCGCTAGAGGTGGGGTTAGTAATAGATGAACGAGGAGATAATAAAGATGTTTCAGCCGAGATTATAGATTTGGCGGTTCGAGGCTATTTGAAAATTAGCGCCATAGAAGTGGAGGGTCTGTTAAAAACAAAATCAAGTTTTGAATTAAGACAATTAAAGCCCATCAAAGAGCTGGAAGCAGAATATGATAAGACAATTATGGTGGCGTTATTTGGAAATGATCAAGAGAATGTTAAGGCTGAACCGGTTGGTTTAGTAACACTTCAGAGTAGTGCCAGAACATTTGAAGAAATAAAAAAAGTAAATAATTTAGTTACAAAAAATCTAATTAGTAAAGGTTATTTTAAATCTAATCCCGGCACCGTTCGAGGTGTCTATATATTTATCGGAGTAATGGTAATTTTTGCAGGGTTCTATTTGTCAGGATTGTTCCTTAGTCCAATTATGTCAGATATATGTTTCTTTATTTCAGGTTTAATTATTATTATTTTCTCGAGATGGATGCCGGCGCGCAATCAAAAAGGTGTCTTGGCTAGAGAACATATTTTGGGTTTGAAAAATTATTTAGAGGTAGCAGAAGCTGCTCGGATAAAATTTCATAACGCGCCAGAAAAAAATCCCCAAATTTTTGAAAAGTTATTGCCATTTGCGATGGTGCTTGGCGTAGAGAAAGAGTGGGCCAAGCAGTTTGAGGGCATTTATCTTACTCCTCCTAATTGGTACGAAGGACCAAGATTAAATAATTTTACAGTTATGGCGCTAGCTACGAACTTTGGAGATTTTCGTTCTAGTTGGAACTCAACCCTTAGTTCTAGTCGGACTATTTCTAGTAGTAAGTATGCAAGCTCCGCTAGTTTTGGAGGTAGAGGATCTGGTGGTGGCGGTTTTTCGGGAGGAGGGTTTGGTGGTGGTGGAGGAAGAAGTTGGTAAATTTTTTTATTAATGTATAAAATTGTTATGGCCAGTGTCAATCAAAAAAATATTCCCAATCACGTCGCGATTATTCTTGACGGTAATCGTCGTTGGGCCAAGGAACAAGGCAAGCCAGCTTTTTTTGGTCATAAAAAAGGTGCAGAAAATGCGAGAAAAATTGTTTTGCATGCGCAAAAAGTGGGAGTAAAAATAATTACGATGTGGGGTTTTTCTACCGAGAATTGGTCTCGCCCAGAAAAGGAAGTTAATTTTTTGATGAATATTTTTGAAAATTATATTGATAAAAATATTGATAATTATCACAAGCACGGGGTGCAGTTTAGGCATATTGGCTCGCTTAATGAATTGCCAAAAACTTTGCAAGATAAAATTAAAAAAGCAGTTGATCTGACCAAAAATAACAAGGGTATTGTCGCCAATCTGGCGCTCAATTATGGTGGGAGGGATGAATTAAAAAGAGCAATGCAAAAAATTATAAAAAGCGGAGTAAAAGCCGAAGATGTTACGTTTGATTTAATCGGTAATAATTTGGATACAGCTGGTTTGGCAGAACCAGATTTTATTGTTCGCACATCGGGAGAGCAACGCACTTCCGGGTTTTTGATTTGGCAGGGCGTATATAGTGAATGGTATTTTCCTAAAACCCATTGGCCGGCGTTTGATGAAAAAGAATTTGATAAAGCCATGGTGGAATATGGTAAACGACAGCGAAGATTTGGAAAGTAGTGTATGCATATATTAGACGTAAGAATTGACGA
>CAZBWU010000008.1:0-1780 GCA_964496095.1 uncultured Gammaproteobacteria bacterium | reverse complement strand
GACAGCGAAGATTTGGAAAGTAGTGTATGCATATATTAGACGTAAGAATTGACGACATGAATAAAAAAAATGCCATTCAAGAAGTGGCTCATCTTTTATCATTGTCAGGCCAATTTAAAATTTTTACACCTAATCCGGAGATGGTTGTAAAGGCGCAAGAAGATGAATATTTTAAACAAGTTTTGAATTCAGGGGATTTGAATTTGTGTGATGGCACGGGGGTGCGGATTTTTACGGGAATAGAAAGAGTTCCCGGAGTTGATTTTATGCTTGACCTTTGTCAATTAGCGGTAGAAAAGGAAAAAAGGATCTATTTACTGGGTTCTGGAAATGATGAAGTGGTATACAAGGTATACATAAAATTATTAAAAAAATTTCCTTCGTTAAAAATTGCAGGATATGATAAAGGTCCTGCGGTAGCGGACGTCTGTCATTCTGAGCAGAGCGAAGAATCTCTATCTATAAAAGAAGGCACTTTTGTATCCGTTAATGATGATAGTTTGGAAAAAATAAACGCAGTGAAACCAGACATTCTCTTTGTTGCCTTTGGTATGGGAAAGCAAGAAAAATGGATTTTTGAAAATTTGGCTAAAATGCCGACTGTAAAAATAGCCATGGGAGTAGGCGGGTCATTTGATTTTATTGCAGGCAAAGCCAAGCGCGCCCCTTTATTTTTACGCCGACTTGGATTAGAATGGTTGTATCGTTTGGCGCAAGAGCCAAAGCGAATCGGGAGGATTTTTAATGCCACTTTTAAATTTATATATTTGTATTTTAAATCAAAAATATGAATCCAAAAAAATTATTTTTAACAGTCACAAGCACTTTGCTTCTGATTGCTTCTTGGGTAGTTTCGGTGATTGCATTTTTTATGTATATCGCGCTACATATTGCAGAAGGGGAGGTCAAACACCCAACTTCAAGAGTGTGGTTGCAAATGTTAAGATCTTTTTTTGAGAATCATTATTTTTTATTTTGGTTTTTATTTTTTCTTATTAATCTCTTGGTTTTTGTTCGTATGATTAGCAAAGGAAAAAATATAGAAATTTATAAAGTATTATTTTATAGTGCGTTTCTCAATTTTGCCTTTGGCTTAGCTGGGCTTTTCTTTCAGCTAGGTGGTCATGGTCAAGAAGTTGATGGTTTTGAGTGGATCACGGTGTTTGGCACATTCGGAACTCTTTTGGTTGTTTGGTATATGCAGGCTAATTTGTTGTTTTTGAATAAAAAATCATGAAAACTATAACTGAAATTGAAATTTTTGGTTGGGTAGAGACTGTTTATCATTCCTTTACCAAGCGAGATTTTCAACCAATGGTATTAAATATTATTTGGGGGTTAGTGGCGGTGTTGGCTGTTGTTAAAATATTAATTTAAGATATGAAGTTTAGGTGCATAGTTTACTCAACCTTAAGTGTTATATTTTTAATTTTTTCATACTTAATTTCTTCCCGTCTTATGATGGGTCTTTCACCTTATTTAATTTTTCCAAACACTTTTATTGTTTTTATTTCAATTTACATAGGTAGAAAGTTGCCACTTTATATAGTCTTAGGACACACCGCCGTAATTAGTTTTTTATTTATAGTTTACTTGGTAGTTTTTGGTATGCTTGTTGACCCCCTATTTCACGATGGTTATTCTTCGATGTGGGCTTGGCGTTTACAGCTCTTAATGTCTTTGTCGGGTCTTTTATTGGCTTGGTATTTGCAAATTTCTTTGTATTTCTTAAAAAATAAAAATTCTAATATAAAATCCGTATGATCAAAACCCGTTTCGC
>CAZBWU010000007.1:0-35926 GCA_964496095.1 uncultured Gammaproteobacteria bacterium | reverse complement strand
TGGCGGAGAGGGAGGGATTTGAACCCTCGATACCTTGCGGTATACCGCCTTTCCAAGGCGGCGCACTAGGCCACTATGCGACCTCTCCAATTATACCCAACGGGACAGAGATCCCTCGGGGCGAACCCCACTCGGGATGACAATTGACTAAACTGTTAATTAGCTAATTTTCCGCTTAACTTTAACTGAAATTAAGATGAAAGTCAATCCAGCTAGTATAGCCACCATACCCCACTGCGCCGGGGTCAGATACCCATATCTCGTATCACCACCAAACACACTGCTAGGCACTCTCAAAAAATCAAAGAAAAAACGTACTACTGCATAAAACCCAAAAGACAAAATTGCTGTTAGTCCCCAATGAATTTTGATTAATTTTTTAAATAAGAAATAAAAGATAATAAATAAAACAAAACCCAAAATAGATTCCATTAGCCCTAAATCAAATCGCACGCCGTCGGGATATTTCACTCCCAAGAAAAAACTAGTTAATGTGCCAGGATGATCATGAATCAAAAAACAACCAATGCGACCAATTCCCCAACCCAACCAAAGTCCCAAAGCGCCAATATCAAAATATGGCAATAATTCTTTGAGTGTAAACTTTCTTTTCTTGGCAAAAATCCACAATGCCAAACCCGCTCCCACAAACCCTCCTAGCGATGACGCGCCTCCATGCCAAATTTGTATTATCTCACTCGGATTAGAAACAAAATAGACCGGATTATAAAAAACAATATGAAAAACTCGAGCCATAATAAACGCGCCGATGATTGTCCAAATCCCAATATCCAAAATCAATTCACCGGAGAGCAGATATTTTTTACAGAGAAAATAAGAAAAAGTCAGAGCCGAAGCAATACCCAAAGACACAAACAAACCCCAAACTTGAATATCAACAGGGCCTAAATTAATAGTGCTAAATTGAAAAAAAGGGATCATGATTTTTTAAGATAAGGAAGCAAATCTTTTGGATCATCAATCACTTTCAAAAAGCTTTCGTCCAATTGAGAGATAGTCTTAAATTTATAATTTAAATTATGCACTATCTCAAGCAGTGGCGCCCAGAATTCTCGGCCATATAATAAAATCGGGATCTGAGGCATCTTGCCTGTTTCTTGCAAAGTCAAAATCTCAAACAATTGATGCAATGTTCCAAATCCACCCGGGAAAAATACAAACGCTTCCGAAGGCGTAGTAATAATCAATTTACGAACAAATGGGAAAAAGAAACCGATTGACTTGGTTACATAATTATTGACCCTCTCCCCTTTTTCCAAACGAATATTAATACCCACACTGACTCCGCCCGCCTCAAACGCACCCTTATTGGCCGCTTCCATAATGCCCGGGCCACCGCCTGTAATAGTCACAAATTGATTTTGCGCCAACAACTTGCCGACCTCATAGGCTGCATTATAATAATCTGTGCCTGGCAACAAACTTTTTGTTCCTAACACTGTCACGTCATCGTGCGATACTTTGGTCAAAAATTCAAAACCTTCTACCAACTCAGCCATAATTCTAAAGACGTTCCAGTCCGGACCACCTTGGCAAAATAAATTGTTTGGGTCTGTATCACACACGGCCACGTCTTGAACATTTTTAACAAATTCAAAAGCTTCCTCGGCTGTCTCTACCACGTGCCATCTTTCCACTTCCTTCTCATTAACCGAATGCACTTCTCGAGAAGATTTACCTCTCAAAAAAGAAATAATCGGCTCCCAAAATTCTCTATCGATAAGCACAACCGGTACTTTTTGCATGTAACCATTTTCCATATTATCTACCACCTCAAAAAATTCATCGAGCGTACCAAAGCCACCGGGAAAAAAAATAAAAGCATTGGCCGGAGACGTCAACATTACTTTGCGACTGAAAAAATAAAAGAAGGCCGTAGATTTTTTGACATACGGATTCATGCGCTGTTCAAATGGAAGCTGGATATTTAGCCCTACTGATTCGCCACCGGCTTGATAGGCACCTTTGTTGGCCGCTTCCATAATACCCGGGCCACCGCCAGTAAGAACTGTAAAATCATTTTTTCCCAAAAGATATCCTAATTCTTCGGCAATTTTATAATATTTATTATTGGAAGGAATACGAGCAGACCCCATCACGGTCACCTCTTTTCTTAGTTCACTCAAAAATTGATACCCTTCTACAAATTCGGTAATAATCCGAAAAATTCTCCAACTGTCGCGGTAGTTTATAACCTCACCGGCCATTTCACCATCCAAAGTTTTGGCCGGATTATTTTGAAGAACCGGCTCCAAAATTTCAGGAGCTTTTGCAGAAGTTTTTGGCATAAAATTTTTAAATTACTAAATTTGTTCAATTTTATTACCCACTCTAAAAATAATTTCTTCGGCATTTCTAGAACCGATAATCTGTACCCCAATCGGCAGTCCGGCAGAATTTTTACCAGCTGGCACAGACAAGGCTGGCACACCGGCAATGGCTGCCGGAGAAACCATGACATCAGCAAGATATAATGCCAATGGATCGTCTTTTTTTTCTGCAACCCCAAAAGCGACAAAGGGTGAAGTTGGAGTAATAAGAATATCTACTTTTTTGAAGGCTTCATCAAAATCTTTTTTAATTAAAGTGCGTACAGTCTGGGCTTTTTTGTAATAGGCATCATAATAGCCAGCAGACAAAGCATAGGTGCCGATTAAAATTCTACGCTTTACTTCTTCTGGAAAACCGTGGGCGCGCGAACCGGCATACATATCATACAAATCTTTACCCATCTTTCTATCTCCGTACCTGATACCATCCAATCTTCCCATATTAGAACTATCTTCACTTGGCACCAAAATATAATAGACAGCAATCGCATATTTGGTATGAGGTAAACTGACTTCTTCTATTTTACAACCGAGATTTTTTAGTTTTTCAATTTGGGCTTTGGTCGCCTCTTTGACTTCGTCATTTAGACCTTCCAGCTCAAAGTATTCTTTTGGCACACCAACTCTTAAACCTGTAAGGTCTTTTTCTATATCAGCTAAATATTTTGGTGCTGGTTCGTGCAAAGTCGTCGCATCAAGCGCATCAACACCTGCCGTTTGTTCCATTATCAAAGCTGTATCATAGGCAGTCTTGGCAATTGGCCCGACAGTATCAAGCGAAGATGCCATCGCCATAATGCCATAACGAGAATTACGTCCATAGCTAGGGCGAAAACCTACTAACCCGCAAAAACTAGCTGGCTGACGGATAGAACCGCCTGTGTCCTCGGCCATAGCAAACAGACACATATTATCCGCTACCGCTGCTCCAGAGCCTCCAGAAGAGCCTCCAGCGACCTTGGAGAGGTCGTGAGGATTGTGTACTGGTCCATACATACTATTTTCATTGCTAGCGCCATGACCAAAAGCATCACAGTTATTTTTACCAATCAAAACCGCTCCCTGCTTACGCAATTTTCCAATTACAGTTGCATCAAAAGATGGAACATAATTATCCAAAATTTTACCAGCTCCGGTAGAACGTACACCAGCGGTACAGATGGCGTCTTTAGCAGAAAATGGAATACCGGTAAGTGGCGACTCCTGACCTGAACTCAAAAGTCCGTCAGCAATTCTTGCTTCTTCTAAAGCACTCTCTTCGCAAACAGTAATAAAAGCATTTATGTCTTTATTTCTTTCTTTGATTCTATCCAAACATGCCTGGGTTAATTCCACAGCTGTAAATTTCTTGCTTCGCAAACCTTCCTGCGCTTCTTTGATTGTTAGTTCATTTAAGTTCATACCTCACTTACAAAAATTACTTGTAAAAATCTAGCTACTTGTACAACGGGGTTTGGGGTGGCAGCTGTTTGAGCTACCCTAATTTGCAGAGCTAACCTTTTAGTAAGGCGAGTTCTGCCACCCCAACACTTTTTGATACTTTTTGGTGACAAAAAGTATAGATAAAATAATTACTCAACATCAGCAAATACCGCTGGCACCACCAACTCATTATCTTCTACCTGTGGCATCTGCGCCATTAATTCTTTATTTAAATTTGACTGCTTCACTTCATCGGCTCGCACAATATCTTCTAACCCCGTCACCTGAAGAGTAGGCTCAACTCCACTAGTATCAACTTCGTTTAAAATATTCATATAATCTAAAACCGCCGAGATGGTCACGGCATGTCTTTGCTCTTCTTCCGAAGTGAGTTTGATTCTAGCTAGTTGAGCTATTTTTTTGACTTCTTCTATTGTGAGGGACATAAAAATTATGGTTGTACCAAAATAGTGGCAGCGCCTCCCCCATCACAAGTTATATAATGAGTACCTGCCTTACTAGGTGCAGTCGCAATAGCAAAACCATAAGCGCCGATTTTGAAACTCTGACCACCAGAAATAGCTATCTTGCGAGATTTGGCATCGCGATTATCAAGCATAAATTTCTTGCCTTTTTTCATAGTGAGTGTGCCTGGCAAGCCGTGACATTCTACAAATTGGAAATAATAACCTGGGTTTTTATAAATACGGATAGCGTCTAAATATTTTTGAGTTGCAGAAAGTGGGGTTGGATTAGTTTTTACTGGAGGAGGTGGAGTTTTGACTGTAGTAGAAGGTGTAGGTGTAGATGTAGCCGGCGTTATAACTGTATCTTGTCCCGGTACATTAATATCTACTTGATTTTCATCTGTGTTGCCTTTATTTCTAAAAATAAGAAACAAAGCAAGAAGTACTACAGCTCCGGCAATGGCAATATAAATATATTTCTTTTGATTGTCCTCAGTTATGGGACTTGGTGTGTTGTTTGGAGTTTTATTTTCTTCCATATTTTTGTGTTTTTTAAAATTAAAAACTTAATGATCGTTATAGGCCTTGTCTGCATTTGAATTGCCGCCTGTTCTTATTCCAAGCTCCTTTGGTATTGATTGCTTTAGAGCTTCAATATAATCAAATTCAGCCACACTGTTAGGCCCTAAAATCTCTCTTACGGCTGTACTTGGTATTAAACCCCTCATAACGGTATTTTTCTTTCTTCCTAAAATCGCTCTTGCTTCTTTTATTATTTCTCTCAAAATATGTGGATTTATTTCTGAAACTTTGTACTCTTCTTCTGCCGGACCACTCTCTTCTTTGTCATCTTCATCTAAATTTCTCATTGGATAATGCACTTCACCCAAATTTCTACCTATCATATTTTTCAATTAAAATAAGTAAATTTGACTACAAACAAGTATACCACAAGCAAATCCAGGTCGCAACCCAAAAAACACATCCAATTTGGCTGTGACGTTGGCTAAAAAAGGACTGATGACAAAGCTCTACAAAGAAGACTGAGAACGGACATCGCTATAATCTTTACTAAACGGTCTTCCAAAAATCAATATCCAAATATAATTTATTCCATAATGCCACGCTGTCTTCAATAGCCCTTCTTTTTGCAAACGCCTCGGAGAAGAATAGACAAGTAATTTAAAATCAAATTTAATTTTACCTACCTTCTGAATTCTTTTGGCAATATCAGCATCCTCACCATAAAAGGCGATACTAGTGTCAAACCCACCAATTTTTTGCAAAGCCGAACGTCTCAAAACAAAATTACCGCCCTGTAACATCGCATCAATATGAAAAAAAGTCTTACTGATTATATGACTAACATAGCCGACAAAATAATAACACTTAACTAACAAGCTAAATGTTTTGGAAATATCATAAAATACACACGGACCGCTTAACGCCACCAGATCTTTATCTTTAGAAAATTCATCCATAACTTTTTCCGTCCACCCTGGCATTAAAATTCCGTCAGCATCTATATTTGCGACCAAGTCACCGGTAGAAGAATTAAAACCAGCTTGACGAGCTTTAACAAGACTTTTCATAGGCTCGTCAACTACTATCACTCCTTTGAAAGATGAAGCCACTTCTTTTGTACTATCAGTACTAGCATTATTTACCACAATTATTTCTACATTTTCATTATACTTTTTAGTTTGTTTTAAAACAGAAACAAGACAATTACCAATTAAAGCTTCTTCGTTATAGGCAGGTATCACAAAGCTAATCTTCATATAATATATTCAAAAAAATGAGCTGGCACCTATAAATACCTAAATACACCTAAATCGAATAGCGACATGCCTATATTTTACCTTGGGGTTGAAGTAGATACAAGCTGGAGCGATTTGGCAGTAAGACTACCGTCTGCATTGGCACTACCGGTAACTGTAATATTTTTACCCACCGCTAAATCTTCTTTTGAACCAACAGCTGACTTCATAACTTGAGTTGAGCTGGAGAAGAAAATAATTTGCGAACCGCCATCACGTAATTTTATAGTCAAACTAGAATCATCTTTGGCAATAATTTCTCCACCGGTAAAACCACCGCGATTAGCACCACCAGCTCCAGGCATACGATTTGTGCCCATACCATTGCGAAAATTAGCGCCACCAGCAAATCTGTTGTCAGCTAAATTACTTACTCTTTTACTGTCCGCATATTTCATACCTCCATAAAAAGAACTACCTCCTACTAAGATTAATACAACTACGAACGCTGGTAACATTTTTTTCATATTTGTTATGAATGAGGAAATAAATATGCGTGCTTATTTATTTCCGAATGAATTAAAATATATTTTATATATACTATATACTTATTGTCATTCCGAATCCCTATCGCAGAGAGTGAGGAATCTATTCATTAAAGTATAGATCCCTCGTCCCCCGCTCTTCGCTAAGGGCGGGGTCGCTCGGGATGACAGTGATTAAATTTTATTCATAACGCAAAGCTTCTATCGGATTGAGCGCAGCTGCCCGACGAGCTGGGTAATAGCCAAAAACAATTCCAATTACCGCAGACACACCAAATGCCAGCAGTACTGATGACAAAGAAACGCTCGTCTGCAAAATACCAAAATAAGTGACGGCGTAAGAAACTGTCCAACCTAAGACCACTCCGATTAAGCCCCCAAAAAATGTTAAGGTCACAGCCTCAATCAAAAACTGCAAATTAATTTCACTCCTCTTGGCGCCAATGGCTTTACGCAAACCAATCTCTCTGGTTCTTTCCGTCACAGTCGTAAGCATCATATTCATGATACCAATACCGCCCACTACCAAAGAAATGCCAGCCACAGCTGCCAATAGAGTGGTGAATGTACCTGTAACACTAGAAGCTGTCGCAACAATATCGGCTTGATTTAAAGTACTAAAATCGGCTAGGGTTGGATCTGCAATACGATGTCTATTTAGTAATAAAGTGGTTATATCTTGTTGCATAGTAGTCATAGAATTTGAATCAGTAGCTTGCACGCTAATAGTTGTGACATACGCATCCCCTGCCAAAAATCTTTGCGCGCTAGTAATAGGAATAAATATCATATCATCCTGACTACCAAAACCACTACCGCCCTTCGCTTTTGTAACGCCAATTATTTTAAATTCAATACTCTTAATACGTATGGTTTGTCCTACCACTTCCGCATCCACTCCAAAAAGGTCATCACGCGCTGTCGGGCCTAACACCGCTACCTTGGAAAGACTAACTAAATTTTGATCAGAAATAAAAGAACCCTGATCTATTTCTATATTTCTTACAATCGGATATGAACCAGAAACACCAGCAATTGATGTGTTGGTGTTTTTACCTTTACTAGCCACTTGATAACGACCGGAGAGTTCGGGCGCGACCGCTTTAGCAGAACTAATCTCTTTCACAATAGCGTCTGCATCTTCTTGAGTAAGAGTGCGGGCAGCACCACGACCGGAACTTACCTGAAAACCTTGTCCTCTTTGCGCGCCCGGAGTCACCATTACTAAATCAGACCCAATTGATTTTATACGATCTTCAATTGAGCTTTGCGCGCCTTGACCAATTGAGACCATCGCAATCACCGAACCAATCCCAATCACAATTCCTAAAACTGTCAAAAAAGATCTGGCTTTGTTGGCCGATAACGCCATATATGTTTCTTCTAAAATATCGGTCACGGTCATACTTTAAATTCTTTAATAAACTTTTGGTTATGATTTTTGGCATCACTAATTATAGACCCATCTTTTATAAAAATAATTCTTTGCGCATGCTGAGCCACATCCTGTTCGTGGGTAATTAAAATAATAGTTCTTTTTTGTTCAATATTAAGTCGTTGAAAAGTTCCCAAAACAATATCACCGGTTTTGGAATCAAGATTACCAGTCGGTTCATCCGCCAAAATAAGAGACGGATCGTTGACCAAAGCTCTAGCGATAGCCACACGCTGAATCTGCCCACCTGATAATTGATTAGACAAATTATGAAAACGCTCTTCATCTAACCCAGCTGCCTGTAAAGCAGCCTCTGCTTTTGCTTGGCGCAGTTCACGCACCACACCATTATAGACTAATGGCAACATCACATTTCTTAGCACAGTCGTACGCGGTAAAAGATTAAACGATTGAAAAACAAATCCTATTTTTCCTTTGCGAATATCAGCCAACTCATCTTCAGAAAGCGTGGACATATCTTTGTTATCCAACAAATAAGCACCACTGGTAGGCGTATCTAAAGCACCCAAAATATGCATCAAAGTCGATTTGCCGGATCCTGACGGACCCATAATGGCCACAAACTCTCCATCTTCAATCTTAAAACTCACTCCTTTTAAAGCTTGAAATTCGGTACCATCACCACTCTTATATATTTTTACAACATTTTTTATATCAATCATCTTGGTATTCTTACACCACCAGTTCCTCCTCCTGTACCAAACAAACTTGGCGCTTGAGCACTGGCTGGTTTAGTGGCAGATGCAATAACGGTTCTAGTTATAATCTGATCACCTTCTTTAAGACCAGAAATAATTTCTGTTTGAGTATCGTTAGAAAGCCCAACGGTCACCATTTGCTGTCTTGGCGGATTGGCAGACATCACACCTTGAGCGCTTGGGTTATCAAAAGTTTCTCCTAACATTTCTACATAACTAGTCACACCCTGATTTTTTACGGCGCTACTTGGCACTATTAGTACATCCTGTTTTACCTCAGTAATAATTACAGCGCTTACACTCATACCAAGTTTTATCCTATCATCTTGAGTATCCAAAATTATCTTAACATTGTACGTGACAACACCCTGAGTAACTGTGCCAAGGGCATCAATCTCGGCAACTTTTCCAGAAAGACTTAGGCCGTCAATCGCATCAAACGTAAGATTAACTTTTTGATCAACTTTAATTTTAGCTGCATCCACTTCATTAAGAGAAATTTCAGCGGTATTTTGTTTGGTAATAATAGTAACCACTGGGCTACCAGTCGAAATAGAATCACCTTTTTTAACACTCACTTTAGCAATCACACCGGCAAATGGCGCTCGCACATAATGATCGGCCAAAGTTTGTTGAGCCGCTATCAAAGCATCTTGTTTTTGTTGAATAGCAATTTTTTTGGCGCGGATATCAAGATCCGCCGGAGCGCTTTTTGTTTTGGCCAGTGATAATTCTTTTTCGGTAATGCTCCGCTCGGAGCTAATAATTGTTTTTTGCGAATTAGTGATTGTATATTGGATGGCAAGCAAATTGGAAAGATGGCTGTTAGTGATGCCAGTGTAGGTATTGAGTTTAGATAAATGCGAAGTAGAAATTGAATTTGGAACTAAATTATGTTCAGTAAGTTTGTCTTGATAAAACTGAATTAAATTATTTGCATCTTTTACTGCTTCCGCAATTAGTTTTGTTGTATCATACGTTTGCATGATAGCCTGCTCAATAATACTATTTTCAGAAAATCTATTTATTGATTTATAATCTGCGAAATTTTTATCGTAAGCTATACGGGCTTTCTGGTAACTGCTGACAGCATCATCTTTATACTGGATTGCCCTTTCATCCGTAACATAAAAATCAACATTTGCTTGATTGTTATTAAAAGAATTACCAGAAATTACATCCTGAAGACCAATCATAACACCCGGGAGTTCTAAAAATGCATTTGCAATATCATTGAAGCCATCCTCATATGCCTTTTTTAAATCATCTTCTGATTTTTGTTTTGTTTCCTTACTCTGGATAAGCGAACTCTCAGCCTGAAATACAGTCAATTCCTCTGCTGGTTTAAGTAATTGTTCCAACTCTAATTTGGCGGTTTCTAAGGCAGTTTGCGCATCACGCACTGAACGCACAGCATCGCGCGCATCAATTGAAGCCAAAATAGCACCAGACTTAACGTCTTTGCCTGCTGTCACATAAACTCGAGTGACTTCACCGCTTGATTTCGCTTTAATATCAACTTGATTAGTCACTGAAATTTGACCACTGCCGGAAATCGAAGTGATCAAAGTACCCTTTGTCACTGAATCTAAAACATAACTAATGGTGCTGGCATTTCCTTTTACAGATTTATAGACAAAATTACCGCCAAAAATTAAAACTACCACTGCAATCGCCGAATAAATTTTGTGTTTTAAAATAAAAGCAAAAATTTTCTTGAACATACTTAATATAACTAAATTAAATTTTTGGTCTAGACATAATTGGCATAGCAGGCATCACACGAATTAGCCGGGCTTCTATTTGGCCAGTAGTACTTGGCGCGCCTAAGACAACAACTTTTTCATCTACTTTAATATCGCTAGGCAAAATCGCATCTTGAAAACGTCGGATTGATGTTTTATCGCTAATCAAAATACTTTTTTCCATACCATCGTCCCCTTTTATAACTAATGTACTGGTATCAACTTTTATAACCGAACCAACCGCGCTATTTGCATCCATAAAATTCCTACCTCTAAAATCTCGAGACAGGCGACGATCCGGCCCTTCAAAGAGTTCATGATAATTTTGACCTAACTGATAATTAAAACCCGCCTTACGAAAACCGACCATCATGCCAGACCAAAATACAAACAAGGCTACGATTAATATTCCCAAAACTAATAAGGCGGTTTTAACAATCTTTGTTCCAAATACTTTTTTCATTTCTTCTGACATAAATTAAAATTTAAATTGTTTAACCGAACGATTTATTAAAAATAAATTACCAGCCGAAATTGTTTTCCAAAGTGACATGATAGCAAACCAAACAAAAATAGCTACAAAAAATATGGAAACTGCTGGCACTGCTTCCACAATAGACAAAGTGTACTCTTGCCAATAACTGGTTACCACTCCAAAATCGCTAAATAACAAACTTAACAATTCTATTAATTTAGAATTTAAAATATTTGCGCCTTCCATATTCCAGACCACCACACAACCGACACACGAGACAACTGCCAAAAAAGCATACGAAAAAAATCTAACGGTATTATAAAATTGCTTCTTTTTAAGGACAGCCAAAATAATCCTATCCACCAAATCATCTGGTGGCTGGACAACTGGCAGGCTCTGCAAAACCCTGCCCAAAGCTTCTTCAAATAGACTATTTTTATTCATACACTAATATATACGTAAAAAAATGAATTTATGGTGCAAAATAGGATGAATTCTTAAAAATCAACTTTTTTAGACCCTACTAATAACTTCTCCAGCTTTAATAAAGCTCGACGATGCCGGCTCTTTACGGTATCGATAGACTCAGTCAAAATACCTGCGATTTCGGGTAGAGAAAATTCTTCTAAATAATATAATCTTAAAACAACCGCATAAATAGCCGGCAACTGACCGACATAATCAAAAATAGCCTGCCTTGATTGAGACAAAACAATTTGCTCAAAAGGATTGGGTTTGGAGTCTGGGAAAAAATAATCTTGAGACTCTTCTTTTTCATCAAGCACTTCTAAAGAAAAATCTATTTTATGTTTCCGTAAATAGTCGAAAGCGCTGTTGCGGGCAATGCGATATAACCAAGGTTTAAATTTTTTGGTCTTATCAAATTTATTTAAACTTTTCCAAACTTTGATAAATGTTTCTTGGGTGATATCTTCGGAAGTGGCGCCATAACCAACAAATTGCCCGACAAAATTATAGATGGGCGTAGTATATCTTTTTACCAAAATTTCAAAGGCGCTTTGATCGCCTTCCAAATATAGCGTGACTAATTTTTCATCTTCAATCTCAGTCATAGAAACGCTAGATTTTAAGATGTTTAAACAAAACCTGGAAAGAAGTCAGTTTTAATATTACGTTTAGATACTCCCATACGATCCAAGGTGTCGGTAAAGGCAACTACCATACCATGAGAACCTGAGATATAAAAATGTCTATCTTTAAAATCTGGCACCTCTCTGCGAATCATGGCCTCATCCACATAACCAGTTGAACCAGTCCAGTCTGCTGGAAATGGTTGGTTGGTAATTGTATAAATAACTTTAATTCCCAATTGTTTTTGAGCCTGATCCAAAATATCTTTATAGGCAATATCTTGCGGACTTAAATTTGAATAAAAAAAAGTAATATCTCTTTTTTCATTTTTATCCAGCAAGTACTTAATCATACTACGGAAAGGCGTGGAGCCAATTCCCCCGGCCATAAATACAAGTTTTTTATTTATATCATCAGGCAAAACAAAATCGCCGGCCAATTGCGAAGCTACCACTGTGTCACCAGGATTTAGAAACAACATCGAATGTTTGAAGGTGCTAGAATTTGGATAAAATTTTAAACCAGCCATAATACCCTCTTCGGTTGGAGAAGAAGCAATTGTAAAATACCTTCTCATACCGCGAATATCTTGATGCTCATGACCCAAAGTCCATTCCAAATATTGCCCTGGTTTAAATTTTAATTTCTGGTCAGTTGTAAACCAAAAGTCATAGACATCCTTAGCTGCCAAAACTTTTTCTTTGAGTTGCAGAACTAATTTTTGTTTGGGACTGAATGCATAAGAAAAAATATTACCCACTATCAAAGCAAGCTCAGGAGTAGAATAAAAAGAACCAATATGCACAGCCGGATTAAACAATATACCAACCAAAGCGCCATAGATAATTCTCAATTGACGAGTTGGAGGTGTAGACGCCGGCTCAGTCAGCATAGCAAAAGCAAAAAAGAAAATAGATGAATGGCTCAGAGTTTTTTGCAAGGTAATCAAAACATCTCTTTCTGTAAAAAAAGCTGAGACGGTAATTCCAACCAAACAAGCGACTAAAAAACTAAAAAATAAATCAAACCTTCGTATCTTGCGCACCAATAAAAACCCACCCACTAGTACAAGTGGCAGAAGATAAATACTGTTGACCCACCAGTTAGCCGATTGCCCAATAGCGACAGCCGTAATAGCTACAGCCACCGCCGCAGGATTAAAAATATGTTTCTTATTGATAGCCAAAATATATTTTGAAGCCATTGCCAAAACTGCCACCCAAAATAAAAACGGCAAGTACCCGGTTGACTGCATTGGCGGGACAATCAAAATTAAAATAAAAGCGGTAGTATAAACAGATTCAATATTACTTGGCGCGCCAAAGACACGGGCAAAAATAAAATTTACTAACCAGCAAGTAATTAGAATAATCGCAGTGGAAATAATCAACTCCAAAGGAGTAAAAGCTAAAAGTTTAAAGAAACTTAAAATCAGAGAGACAACCCACAGACCGGACACATAATAAAGAACCAACTTATACATTGTTATTTGGTTGAGAAACTTGTCTATAAGTTTAAGCATATAAAAAATTATTAAACCACATACTTATTAAAATTTGTTGTCATAGTTGCCACCCCATCCTTGTCTACCATATACCCTTCTAATCCCGGCAATTTTTCTATAAATTTAATACCCTCTTTGCCCATCGCAAAAGCCGCTGTGGCAAACCTATCGGCCTCATATACATTTGGTCCAACCACTGTCAGGCTAACAATTTCTAAAATCGGATCTTCCTTTTGGTAGGGATTGTATATGTGCTGTCCGCGGGCATAAGTGCCAGAGGTTGCCATCCCCAAATTACTTAGCGCTATCACTTTTATTATTTCTTCTTTTTTAAATGGACTGCGAATGCCAATCTGCCAATCTTGACCCTGGCTATTTTTACCATATACTTGTGCATCTCCCCCAGCCTCTACATAAAAATTTTCAAACCCTTTGTTTTTTAAAATTTGCGAAGCTTTATAAATTGCCCAGCCTTTGACTAGTCCTGACGGATCATATTGCCCAGCTTGATACTCAATATCAAAATAACCTTTAGTGGCCTTTTTTGTTTCTTCCGATAATTTAAAAATTTCTTGCATCTCCGGGCTGTAATGCTCTGGCTTTATTTCACCTTTATTTATCTTTCTTATTTCGCTATCGGCTTTATAAACGCTAAAATTTTTTTCTACCCAGTCAAAATAATTAAAGACTTCTTCAAAAATACTCTCACTTGCGCTTGAGTCAACAATTTCTACCGTAATCGGCATACCCATGAGCAATCTTTTTTGTAACATAACTAAATCTTAGCCTTTACCAGTGCAGAAGCAAGGGATTCGCGAAAGGCCAAACTTGTTTCCGTAGCTCCAGAGACAATATCCACACTAGCTTTTTGAATCGCAATAGCTTCAGTTTGAAGAATCGGCATTGCTCTCGCGCTAATCTCTTGAGAAGTTCTAGCATCTTTTGGGTGATCTAAAAACGTCACATCCACTATACGACCACCGCTAATTGTTGCCACCACCTCTACCCGACCGTAAAAAGCGTCAGCACTAATACCATTATAGACCCCATCACGAAAACTGCGTGTATTTGGATTTTGAGTAGTACTGCTTGGATTTTGACCGCCAGTGCCCGGAGTTACAATTACCGAAGAACCCCAACCTAGGCGTTGATAGACTATATAGAAAGCAAAGGCCAAAATGGTAAAGGCTGATAAAATAATTTTTTTTGTTTTCATATACGAAATGAATGAGGAAATAAATAAGCTTGCTTTTTTATTTCCGAGTGAATAAGTATATATGGGCTTTAGCCCCTATAACGAAGTGAACGAATTAATAAACTGCTAATAGCTTAGCACCGATCTTTGAACTTTTCAATGATTAGTAATATTTGGGGATAAATTTTTTGACAGAACAAACTTACTCTACTACAATATGTAGTATACATAAATTTAATAACTGATTCAAGTTTATACCAATAAACTTACCTATTAATAGCCAAAAAATACAGCGACCGCCAGCCAAGATTTCGAGATTTTTAATTACAAAAATAATACAAGCCTAATAATTAAGCTTGTATTATTAGATTACAGTATTATTTTTTTGATTCTTTTCTTCCGTAAACCCAAGCAACCAAAACGGTAGTAATAGGTACTGCTAAAATCAGCACCGTGCTACCCACCAACGTCCGCACAATTTCTTCGGCGACAAAAGCGCTATTAAAAGTCATCCAAAAGGCCTGGGTCTTTTGGCTAACGTACAAAAGTAAGAAGGGAAAAGAAACACCCACATATGCTAAAACTAAGGTGTTAACTAGCGACACAATATGCTCTCTGCCCACAGACATTCCGCGCGAATACAAATCACGAAAAGATAGACTGGGATTAGCTTTAGAAATTTCTTCTACCGCTGCTGCTTGGGCAGTCGTAACATCATCAAGCACGCCTAATACGCCAATAATGATTCCACCAAGCAACAATCCTCGCAGGTCGAGATTTACACTGCCAAACTGCAAGTAAAAAGCTTCTTCCGTACCATTACCAGCCAATTTGGCCATATAAACAAAAAACAGATCTATAGCTACAGCAAGGCTTAAAGAAATAAAACTGCTTACTACGGCCAAACTAGTACGCTTATTAAAACCGTGAGATAAGTATAAAGATAAAAATAAAATAAGCAGGGCGCCAAAAATACAAGTTAAAAAAGGATTCCCGCCTTTGAGAATATGGGGAATGATATAATAAAAAATTACAATCACACTAAAAATTAGCCCAACAATAGCAGTTAAACCTTTCTTACGACCAAAATAAACAGCGATTGCAAAAAAAATTAAAACTACCGCCAATAAACCATTCACCCTATACTTATCAAGTACATAATAAACTTCCCTTCCTCCAGGCAAAGCGGGAGTTTTGGCTATTATCAACCTGTACCCTTTCTTCACTTTCTGACTTTCGGTAATAGCAAAACTACCACCGTGATCTATCGTGATTTTCTTACCTTTTTCATCACCGTTCAAAATCTCTAATTCTATTTTTTGATATATTTGGCTTTGTCCAGGTTCAATTTCTTTTTGACCTTCTTCAATAATATTTATCACTTTTGCTTTATAATACGTATCTAAAAGATTAGGAGAGGTAGCAACAAAAGAGATTTCATCTTCTGGCAAAGCCTGGGCTCTAACTAGATTCGAGTTACCTAAAAAAATCACAAGTGCGACAGTGATAAAAAAACCAAATAAATACTTCTTAAATGTAAGCATAAATTAATTATATCACACTTATAATGAAGATTTTATTTTCTGGCACAAACAGCACACACACCAAAAAACTCCAACGAATGTTCCGTAAGTTTTGCAAAACCGACTGATCTTAAAAAATTTTTATTAATTATGTCTACAGCGCAATTGGTAATATCTTTAATTTTACCACAATGACTACAAATAATATGATGGTGGTGATTTTTTTCGACCAACTCATAATAGGCTTGGCGATCTTTAAGTCTAATCCGTTTTAAAACTCCAACTTGAGCCAAAGATTCTACATTTCTATAAAGGGTAACCTTATCAATTGATTCGTCCTGAAGCATTAAAAAAATCTCACTCACGCTTAACGGTTTTTTTGCATGTTTAAAAATATCCAAAAGCTTAAGGCGCGCGCCCGTGGATTTGAGATTATTTTCTTTAAGTATTACTGCCGACTGAAGGTTATGCTGATCGCATTTCATAGTAAATATACTATACCATAAATGCAACCTACTTGCAAGTATATAAAGGTTGTGCTATAGTCAACATATAAACAACTAACTACACTATATGAAATATAAACAATACTGGCTAATTGGTTTTTTACTAGTCCTAACGCTAGCCTTATTTAAAATAATACTAACACCCAAAGCAACAACTCCAACCCCTCCTTCAGACAAACCTGGAGTTGTTGTCAGTTTCTATCCCCTAGCCTTTCTTACCAGCCGTATTGGTGGAGAATTTATTAGCCTTACCAATATTACCCCTGCCGGTGTCGAACCGCACGATTTTGAACCAACTGCTAGAGATATCGCTGGTATATATCAAGCTGAACTATTTATTTTCAATGGTGGAGGCATAGATGCTTGGGCAGAAAAATTCCAAAATAATGTAAAGGTAAAAGCTACCAACCTCCTTACTCTCAACATGAGTAACGAACTAACCCAAACAAACAAATCTAACCCTCATTTCTGGCTTGACCCAAATATCATATCCCAAGAAGCAGATATTATTCTAGGCGCTCTCATAAAAATTGATAGCAAGCATGCAGAGGAGTATACTAATAACTGGCAGAAACTAAAAAATGATTTAACTGCCCTAGACCAAGAATATCAATCCGGACTGAGCAATTGCGCCTTGCGAGAAATAATTACTTCCCATGATGCCTTTGGCTATTTGGCTAGTCGCTACAATTTTACTGTTTCTCATATCTTGGGAATCTCACCCGAAGAAGACCCTTCTCCGAAAAAAATTGCCGAGATTGCGGATCTGGCCAGAAGTAAAAATATCAAGTATATATTTTTTGAAACTATGATTAGCCCCAAGCTAGCACAAACTATTGCTAGCGAAGTTGGCGCTACGACTCTTGTCTTAGACCCAATCGAAGGTCTCCTAGAACAAGACTCAAAAAATAATCAGGACTACATCACAATAATGAAAAACAATTTAAAAAATCTCAAAACCGCTATGGTATGCCAGTAAACTCAATCATCGAAGTCAAAAATCTAAACTTCTCATATAATAATATTTCCGTCCTGGAAAATATTTCTTTTGCTGTAGAACCTGGAGACTACGTCGGAATCCTTGGACCAAACGGCGGAGGTAAAACTACCTTACTAAAAATCCTAGTCGGGCTCCTCAAACCAAAAAGTGGTGAAATAAAAATTTTTGGGCAAGACTTAAATAAAATAAAAAATGGGAGTGTTATCGGCTATGTACCTCAACGCATTGCCCAAGACAACGTGGCTTTTCCTGCTACTGTATACGAGATTGTTGAGAGTGGCCTAGTGACCAAAAAAGGCTTATGGGGCAATATTAAAAAAACCGACCACGAAGCCATTGAACGAGCTTTAGCAATTACCAATATTACCGATTTAAAATACAGGCTAATGAGCCAGCTTTCAGGTGGTCAAAGACAAAGAGTCTACTTGGCCAGATCTTTGGCTAGTGATCCAAAAATCTTAATCCTAGACGAACCATTTGTCGGCGTTGATCCAAATTCTCAAAAAGATTTTTATAATTTTCTCAAAGAACTTAATACCAAACAAGGTATTACCATTCTTTTTGTCTCTCACGATATAGACACGATTACGGGCGAGATAAAATCAATCCTCTGCCTCAACCGAGGCCTGTTCTGCTATGGCGCCAAAGAAATTATCCACGAAGAAGATATGATCAAAAAAATCTACGGCCAAAGTATTACCCATATTCATCACCCTCACTAATATGCTGGAAATTTTTCAATACGATTTCATGATTAGAGCCTTTGTAGCAGGCCTCATTATCGCTGTTCTAGCACCCACTATCGGTGTATTTTTGGTTGTCAAAAGATACTCACTTCTTGCAGATACTCTCGCCCATGTTTCTCTTGTTGGCGTAGCTATCGGCGTCTTGTCTGGTATTAATCCTGTACTAACCGCCATTATCGCTTCTGGTATAGCGGCGCTCGGAATGGAAAAACTACGCCACGCCAAAAAAATATTTGGCGAATCAGTCTTGGCTTTATTTTTATCTGGCGGCTTAGCAATTTCGCTTATTATTTTCGGACTGGCCAAAGGGCTTAACACCAATATCTTCACTTATCTGTTTGGCAGTATAGCGACTGTCTCCACTCTTGATTTACAACTCATTGGTGGTTTTGGTTTATTTATTTTTATATCTATAATTTTGCTTTTCAAAAGATTATTTATTACGGCTTACGACGAAGAGTTGTCACAAGCCAATGGTTTGCCAATTAAATTTTTAAACATTTTACTCATGCTATTTGCCGCTATCACCATATCTCTTAGCATGAGGATTGTCGGAGCCTTACTTGTAGGCGCACTTATGGTTGTGCCTGTCTTAACAGCTACTCAGTTAAGCCAGAGCTTCAAAAAAACTTTTTTCTATAGTATTGGCTTTTCGCTAATATCGGTCATCGCCGGCCTCTTTGCTTCTTTTTATTTCAACTTGCCTAGCGGAGCGGCTATTGTTGTTTCGGCTCTTTTATTATTTATAATTAGTTTGATACTTAATAAAAAATCTTAAATAACAACTTACCAAGAAATTGTCATTCTGAGCAAAGCGAAGAATCCCTTAAACATAGTTTTTGCAAATGCATAGCATAAGGGATCCTTCGACTCGGCTAAAGCCTCGCTCAGGATGACAGTGTACAAACAACAAAAAACCGCCTTATTAAGGGCGGCTTTTTGTTTAATTTGCCTATTAGGCAACTAGTACTACATTTGCTGCGCGAGGTCCTTTTTCAGAATCCTCTACATCAAAGGATACCTTTTGACCTTTTTGTAAATCAGCAAATTGAAGACCACCACTCAAAGCTGAAGCGTGGAAGAAAATATCTTTTCCACCATCATCTGGAGTAATAAATCCAAAATTCTTTTCTACGATAAGGCTTTTGATAATACCTGTCATAATGTTTTGGTTGTGTGAATAATTTGATCGCCGGTCGAAATCGACTACTTTTCTCCCTGGGGATTATTTTTTATTAATCTTTTGAGGCAGGCAGTGTCGGTTCATTTTCCCTTGCACGCCTAAGTTCGTCCTCGGTAAATGCTAACGTTCGAGTTCTTATTCTGCCTTCCATAGATTTTCTTGTCGCTTCTATTCGAGCTGCTAGCTGGTCACTCTCCTTAGTTTTATGAGCTTTTTTCAACCCTTCAGGATCGTCAGCTCTAATCATTTGCATCTCATCAGATCTTAACTGATCTGTTCCAAACGCAAGCTCAACCTCATCTGCCACATCCTCTGGTCTGGCAAACAAATCATCAGGGGATAATCCTACTTCTCTATTATTAGCAAGCACAAATAAATTAACTGAATTTACAAAATATAGTATACCATTTTTTCCGCTAAAAGTCAAGGGGTATTAAGCTGTTTTGGCTAAGATACTAGACTTTATATCGCTTAACCTTACTAAATCTTCTTGGGAAAAATTACAGATAAAACCATTGACGCAACTAGAGCGAACATGATAATCCCAAAAGAAATCAGCGAAGAAATATGAAGATCAAAAATACCGGCAAGCATTTTTGCCCCTATAAACAACAGAATAAAGGCCAAACCTTTTTGCAAATGATGAAAGCGGTGCAAAATACTTTCAATCAAGAAAAACAGGGCTCGCAGACCCATAATAGCAAAGATGTTGGAAGTAAAGACAATAAACGGGTGCTGAGATATCGCAAAAACAGCCGGGATAGAATCTACAGCAAAGATAATATCTGTACTCTCCACGAGCAACATGATTAAGAACAGAGAAGTTAGGAACAACTTACCACCCTCTCTTACCACAAACTTGCCATTATGATGATTAGGCGAGAAACGCAAAAATCGATGAGCCAATTTTACAATCTTACTGTTATTAAAATCAGCGTGTTCTTCTTTTTTATCTTGCAATAATTTGATGCCGGTATAAAGCAAAAATGCCCCAAAAACATACAGCACCCAATGAAACTGATTAATGATGATAGAACCAAAACCAATAAATATGCCTCGAAAAACAATCGCTCCCATAATCCCCCAAAACAAAACGCGATGATGATATTTTTCTTCCAATTTGAAATAACTAAAGATAAGCATGATAACAAAGAGATTGTCCACGGAAAGCATTTTTTCGGTTACATACGCTGTCAAGAATTCAGCCGCTAATTCTTTGCTTAAAAATAAGAAAATCAAAAACCCAAACCCGAGCGAGAGGGCAATCCAAAATAACGACTGATTTACTGCTGACTTTAGTTCTACTTTGTGAACTTGACGATTAAAGTAACCAAGGTCAAGCGCCAAAAAACCGACTATGATAACGCCAAACAGGATCCAGAGATAATCTTGAGCAGACATAGTTTGAAATTTAAGCTTTGATTTATGAGGGGTATTATAGCAAAGAAGGATTGATAAATAAAGAGGGTTGGGTTGACCCTGTTAAATGCCCGCGAGGCAACCCCGATAGAGTCGGGGTTATTTAACAGGGTTGACAAAATGGGGTTTTGGGGGTAGTATTTTTTTGGACCAACCAAAAAAGGTGTCGCATGTCAAAATTTCGTCTGAATACGACGGGGATGGCACTGGCGATCTTGATCCTGCCATTGATCGCGTATTACGCGATCCCTCTCCTGATGGAGTTTGGCTATTACACGGCCAACTTCATCGAGCACGCCCCGTGGCAAGAATTGGTTGCGGTGGCCATTACCATCTATGTCGCCCTCGTAGTTTTGGGTGACATCATTTTGATCTGGGGCAAAGTACTAGATCAAAGAAAAAAGAGTGGCAAAAATGGTCATCCATAGAACAACCGTTGTGGAGAAAGGAGCAAGCCATCCCAACGTAATTAAATTTTCAACTATGGAAATTTAATTACGGGTGGCTTGTTTTTTGTTTCAATACTTTACCTATTAACCAAAAATTCAACCACCACAAAAGTCAGCCAAAAAAAGAATAGGATAATACCCTCTTTCCTAGATAATAATTTGCCTGACCGCATAAAGACAAATAAGATCACTGAAGCCATAACCATAAATGTTCCGGTAACATAGATCATTTTTAATGGAAAAGAAAACGGATTGATAAGAGCCAAAATACCAGTAACTACGGTCGCATCTGCCAAGACTGTTCCTAAGATATCCCCTACTGCCAAATCATCATCTCGTCTCTTTACAGCTTTCAAAGCAAAAAATAATTCCGGCATAGTAGTGCCCAAACCGACAAGTAACATGCCAACTAAGATTGGATTTATATCCAATAAGCTAGCAAAGCTGGTCGCCGATACAACCGTAAAGTGCGAGCCAACAACAAGCACTGCCATCCCCAACAAAAAAAGCATCACATCTTTTAACAGATCCTTCTTACCCGCTTTTATTTTAACTACCTCTGAACCATTTTTAAAAGCCGTATAATAAAAAACTGCTCCAAAAATAACCAAAGCCAAACCTTCAGTGCGAGAAAAAAACCCATCAAAACCAAAAATAAGTGGCAATAATAATAAAAATGGATAGACTTTATTTTTTTTCAAAATTTTACTTTCAATTTTTATTCCTCTTCCAGCCAATAATAAAATAATAGCAAAAACAAGAGTCATATCAGCCACATTGGAACCAAACAAAGTCCCCAAACCAAAAGACGACATGCCGGCCAAAGCAGAATTTACTATCACAAAAGTCTCGGGTAAAATGGAGATAACGGCCACCACAATAAAACCAATCGCGTACCTGGAAAGTCCGAAACTGCTAGCAAGTTTGGCAGAATACTTAGTAGAAAAAGAAGCGCCTTTTATCACCAAAGCTACCGAACAAATAAATACAAATAAAGTTTCTAACATAAATTAGGCCTCATCTTCCCAAAGCTGATCGGTAGGATCAAAAATAGATTTAGACAATTTCTCACCATTCAAAAATCTAGAAATTTTCTGACCGCCATATATAGAAGGCAATATACCTACACCATTACAACCAAGATTGTACAATAATACAGGATTAACCGGTTCGGGTCCGATACGTCTTATACCGTTAGGTGTGTAGCCCATAAGTCCATGCCAGCAAAATTGGTACTTAATTTCTTCGGTAGGAAATTTGTTGTAATTTTCAATTAAAAAATCATCGACGTTATTTTTTATCTCTTCTGAACAAAAGTCTTCTTTTACATAGACAGCACCGTTGGGCAAGACTTTTTCCGGCCCGCCAGTACAGACAAGATTATATGATTTATTACCTTCGTGTTCGTGCGGACGACGCGTTAGGTAAAAATAACTTTCGCCAGTTGGATCGACATTCTGCTTACTCTTGGGAAAATAACTGATAGCCGTCGGCGAGTGACTAAGTGGTTCGATATAGCCAGACATATAGCCGATTCTGCCCGCGACCGAAGCATGAAACTTGGTATCTATCTCTATCCCCGCTTCGTTTATGATCTTGAATTTTTCAAAACCGTTTGTGCATAACACTATCTCTTTTGCTTCGACTCTATGACTCAAAACTTCTAATATACCTTTTTTTTCTTTTAATCTAACTACATTCACCGGACTGCCTTCATAAAACGAAAATCTTTTTGGATATTTGGCAATCAGATAACCAATCAGTTCTTCTGAAAAAAGAGCGCTGTTGGTACAACCTTTTTGATATGAAAGTGCCGCAATATAATCATGGTTATCCGTTTCAAGAAGCGCCAAAAGGTCTTTATGATTTAGTATCGTATACAGATCACTATATTCCTTAGGTATATCTTTAAGCCCTTCCCATTCTTTGGCGATCATTATACTTTCAGTTGGAGCGCCACCCAACACACGACAACGATTATTCTTGAGATGCTGTACAACTTGTTCTAAACTAGAAAAACCAGCATAGCCAGTAAAACGATAGAGCGGTGTTTGTAGTTGCGCTTCAGCAATGATTTCATCCAACAATCCCCAAGCTGACTCTACGGCTTTCTGCCCATCAACAGCCATTTCCAAACCAAATTCATCCGCAATATCATATAGCGGTCTTTCAAAATAACTGGTAATCTGTCCGGCGTTATGACCAGTCGCACCGTGCGCAATTTTGTCTGCCTCAATTAACACCACTTTATTTTTTGTATTTCGCAAAGCAAAAAAAGCCGTAACCACTCCGGCAATACCACCTCCCACGATAGCCACATCTGCTTTAGTATCTTTTGCAAGTGGCACTACCGGCCGGGTACGCTTGAGTTCTTTTATCCACGGTGAATGATTTGGTAGCATATAAAAATTTTATCTCCACATCCCCAAAACTAATCCAAAAACAATGAAATTTACCAACTGATAGCCCGACTGGATGAGAAATCTGGCCCATTTTATTTTTGAAGAATCATTGTTCCACATTGCGCTGCCTGCAATAGTTGGGACAATAAAAGCTGCCCATAAAGATAAGGCAATAAAAATATAACCTATATCAAAAACACGAGTCGGATCAATCTTATACATCCAATTAATGAAGGTTGAAAGTTCAAAAATTTGAAATAGGCTTAATAGAAATTGTATCAGATATAATGGCCCGGCTTCTTTCTGCATTTTCTTGCGAGTTTCTAAATCTTGATTTGTCGCGCCGATAATTTTTGCCCATTTCTTACCAAACAGCGGCCCATACCAAATTGCGCCTATCACCATAGACAAAACTCCACAGAACAAAATTGACCAATAATTTACTCCATTTGAAACTACAGGAACCATATAAACAGGATTATAAGCATCTGCGGGCATACGCTTTAAATTAAGAATTAAATCTTTAAATTAAACAGACCCAACTTATCCAACAACACTATGGTACTAAAAATACCAAAAAACGCAAATATGATTCCGATAATTATTTTTCTAAATAATCTAGGACGAAAAACCGGCTCTAAACTTTTGTGATTAAGCCAGGCCACCAAACCAATATGCACAAACATGGCGAAGGCATTGATAACAGCTCCCAAGACAATGAGGGTTTTTGGCTCGTAGATATTTAACAGAAATAGGACAATCCCAAAAACAATTTGAGCCCACAGAAAACCATAATATATTTTGGAAAGATTAATTTTACCGTCAGTCACTTTTCTTAATCTGGCTATTGCCAAACTTTCGGCCATGATACGACTGGTAGAATCCAGTATACCAAGCTGAGTTTGAAACAACATGATAGATACGACCAACAAAAATATAGTACCAACAACAGGCGCCAATTTCTGACCAATGACCGCTCCCTCGTTAATTACAAAATTGATTCCTTCGCCATTGCCACTCACACCAAAGGCAGTAGTGAAAGATAAAAGCATTAACAGCAACATCGCCAACGCACCAATACACAAAAAAATAATAAAGTGTTCTAAATTAATAGTCCTCCACCAAGCCTTAAAACTACTAACATTTTTCTCGTTCATTTCAAATTCTTCACCGCCTAGTTTAATTTTTTGTATAACATTATCGTGACCACGGAATAACCCAACTATTTTTTGCGCATACTTTCCCATGCCATAGCCTTTTTCTTTTATATAAATAGACTGCGTGAGATTGAGATTGCCTCCGGCTCCAGAATAAGCAAAGGCGGCAAAAAACGTCACTAGACTAATACCGCTCGGCAAAAACCAAAACTCATCTCCCCTGCCAATCATGCCGCTGACCAAAGCTGACCAATCAGTTTTGGAACTTAAAAATAAAGCTAGGATAAATATAAAGGGTACGCCAACAAGAATAATAGTTTTAGTAATTTTTTCCATAGTTTCATAGACCGTCTTACCACCACTGAGAAATAGACCAATAATAACTAGCATTAATACGGCTAACCATTTGAAATCATCTATTCCCAAAACCGAACCCAAAACTTTGGCCGAAGCAGCGATAATTCCCGGCAAGCCAAAACCGATAAAAGTAGAAATAATAAACCAATAAACAGATTTTGGAAAAATTTTGGCAATACCAACAAAAACGCTTTCTCCTTTTACCAAGGCATAGCGTTCTATTTCCATATTAATAAAGAATTGGAAGGTAATACCAAGCAATGCTCCCCAAGCAATACCTAACCCATAATTGGAAACCAGATAAGGCCAAAGAATAACTTCACCCGAACCTAAACCAAGAGCCAATATCACAAAACTAGGACCGATGATTTTTTTGATACTAAGTGACGGGGGAAAAACTTTTTTAGGTGGCATAAAGAAAACAACTTTCTGTCATCCTGAACCCCCTAAAGGGGATAAATTCCATGAAGGATCCCTGTCCAAAAACTTTACAACACAGATAGAGATTCTTCGCTTTGCTCAGAATGACAATTATACAAATACATTTTATCATAAAAATAACCACTCATCCATATAAACAAAAACCTCGTCGAGGTTTACCCAAACGAGGCTTTGTTATTTTAAGTTGAATTTATTTTTTACTCTTAGAAGTTTTCTTAGCGCTTGCTTTTGACTTAGCGGCTGATTCTTTTGCTTTCTTAACTTCTTTTACTACTACATCTACTTCCGGAATAGACACTTTAGCTTCTGGCTGACCAGGAGATAAAATTTTGAGAATCTTATCAAGCTTGGTGTTTAGATTTTCAATCTGCTGTTTTAGCTGATTGTTATCACCTCCACCAAATGATGGTTTCTTGTCAAAGCTTGGCTTACTGTCAAAACTTGACCTGTTGAAGTTTCCACCCTGTCTCATTGGACCATCATTTCTTTCTGGTCTCTTGTCTTTGAAACAGTTACTGCAGAAAATCTCTCTGCCTCCGCTTGGTCTAAATGGAACTTGGCAAGCAGCGCCACATTGACTGCAAGTAGCGTCGTGCATTTCTGGTTTCCCAAAACCACCGCCAAAACTCTTGCCTCCACCGCCAAATCTATTGCCACCGCCGAAGCTTTTACCGCCTCCGCCAAAACGGCTACCACCGCGGTCTCCGCCTCTGTCGCCACCTGATCTATTGTCTCTGTTGAAGCTACCCATAAAATTAGGTTAAATAATAAACTTACAGAATCTAATTCTACCTTATTTTACTATAAAAAGCAAGGGGTAGGGCTATATGAGAATTAACTATTACACGTAATCAAAAATTCCTACATTTCTCTACGTTCGATCTCGTTAAAAGAATCTCGTACCGATTCTCTAGACAATGGATAGTGTCCCCCATCTTTATTAACGACAAGTAGGCTAAAAGAACTAAGACTAGGTCTTTCAAGTAAGTCTAGACTAAAAGAAAAATTTTTAAAATTTACAGAATTTCTCACAGCAGGAATAATTACCGTTATATCAGCTTCTGAAATAGTATGGGAGTCGTTATAATTAACAATCTTTTCCAATAATACAGTTGTAATGGAGACTAACCTATCTAAATCCAAACTTTGGTTATTTAAGCTACTAAACAAATTTAAAATATGTTGACGAGATGCTAATCTCTCTCTTTCTAATTTATCAGGTATACCTTCCCTATCCTTAGAGGGAATCATGGTTAACTTATCTGTCATATTTTTATAATTAGACAATATTAGTATTTTATTAATCTTATCCTTTATAGTTTACGATTGTCAAACCACTTTAACGGAGGCTTCGTATAATTTTGCCTAAACAGAAAAAAATGGTACTATCATAGACATATGCAAGTCCCCTATCGAAAACCAGGAAAATACGCCATGATGAAATCCGACCCCATGCTTACGGTAGAAAAAATCAAAGAATTGGAAGCAAAGTTGGATAGATTAAAAAATTATAGCCGACCAAAAGGCGCTGAAGAAGTCAAAAGATTGGCTGAATTTGGCGACTTCTCCGAAAACGTAGAATACCAATTGGCCAAAGGCAAACTGCGCGGAATAAACAGCGCTATTACAACCATTGAAAACCAACTAAAAAATGCGACTATTATAGAACCTAATTCGCAAAATGAAGTAGTACAAATTGGACATCGGGTGACGATTGAAAATGATGGAAAATCAAAAACTTATCTAATCCTTGGCTCAACCGAAACAGATCCGCAAAAAGGAGTTATTTCTCATGTTTCCCCTCTTGGTTCGGCTTTGATAGGCAAAAAAGTTGGAGAAAATGTTGAATTAAAAATTGCAGGAAAAGAAGTCAGTTACAAAATTACCAAAATAAAATAACCTAAAAATTTAATTCTTCTTCAAAAATCCTTCTCTAGTCAAAATCTCTTTTTTTCTCTTAGCGCCTCGATTATAGCCGCCAATTTTTCCATCCGACCTAACGACCCTATGGCACGGGATATTTGGATTGTAATTTTTATTTAAAATATTTCCGACCGCCCGATATGCCAAGGGGCTACCTGCTTTTTTGGCGACTTGTTTGTACGTCAAAACATGGCCTTTAGGAATTTTAGCTACAACACTATACACTTTTTCTGAAAAAAAAGACATCTGATTTTATTTTGTTTGAATTTGCTTCCAGGCTCGCACTGTTTTACTACTATAATACAAGGCTAAGAAAAAAATTATAGACAAAACTTCATTTACCATAAAAAAAGCCCAGTCTATTTCCATAGAAGTGGTGGAGGTCATGTAATAATTAACAGCCGTATACTGAAAATACCCACAACCAATAGCCGAAGCCAAAGCGTTTGTCATGACTACCCATTTATGATTCGGGCTTTCCAAGCCCGATAAAGAAGCTACTAAAATTATAGCAACTACCGAAACAACTAAGGGCACGCTTATCAGTGGCGCAAAAAATGCTAAAGAAACTAGCATAAGCACTCCCGCTGCTAAGAATAATTTTCGTACCACGTCTCCATAATAATGAACTGGCGGTCTTGAAGAAAAATTTTTGCTTTCTTGCTCCATAAATAATTGGTTATATTTATGACTTTATTATAGACCTTGACAGGTTGATTGTCTAGAAAAAATCTAGCCCGCTTATTTTTTATTTAAATTATATCAAGGATTAACTACTGGATCACGAGTGACAGAATTAGATTCTGTGGTACTAGGAGGACTATTAGGATTATTAAGCGCATTAAAAACAAAACTCACGATACTATATGCGGAGAGCATAATAAATAGCCCGATAAGCAAATTCCACAAACCTCTTTTGGCATGAGCAGACTTTTCTTCATCACCACCGGAAAGCATAATACGTAAACCGCTCCACAAAATTATTACCAATACAATAATACCAATAAAACCCATGCCAGATTTGATAATCCTGGCTAAAATAGTCCTCGGATCGACATAGCTCATACCAATATTCTGACCAAAAATTCTCAAATTCTGCATCATGATTGAGATAGAATCTGACAAATCAATCTCATTGTTTGGAGTAATTTCATTTGAGCTAGAACTAGAAGCAAAAGCGCTTGCAGTAGAACTATTATCTACCATAATAACATCAGTGCTACTGGTTTGGGCTAAAACAGACCCAGAACTAAATAGACCACATAAAAACAGGCTAACAATAAATAAAAAAAATGCTCTATTTAATTTAAAATTCATTATCAATGATTAATTTTATTTAAAATATTCGATAAAATAAAGTACTTCATATAGCTTATCACGCTAAGAACTAAAGTCAATAAATTAAAGAACTGCCTAGAGACGATTTTTAATTTATAACTTACTTAATAAACAAACTTATCACGATAATAATACAAAGTAATAATGGAAATAACGGTTGTAAATAAAGAAGGTGAGTATCTAAAACCTCCCACACTTACACTAGATGCGTATAAAGAAACTAAAAGAAAAAATAAGATACCACCTATATTTAATACCACAGCTCCTACGTACCCTTTTTTCTTCATTTTAAAAAGATCCACTGCATACTTTATATTAAAAATTCCTAAAATGATAAATATCGCTAATAAAATTATTGACGCCATCATCATAATGACTCCAAGATAAATATCTGTTATACCAGAATAAATCATAAAAATAGCTACAGCCTTTATTTGCCACGGAAATTTATCTGGGCTATGTGATTTAAATGATTCTAAATTAACGCCTACTTTTTTTGGTTCCAATGGCTGGTTTTCCATATTATTTTAATTAAAAATAAATCTTTTTCCTATAAACAATGATGGGAAATATAGCGAATAATACCCCTGCAAATATAAAGGCTTCTTTCAAGAATCCCCGATACAGTATAACAAAAACTACACATAAAGCTACTGCTCGACCGATATTTATGAAAACATCCCTGGCAATCCAGGTAAGGGGAACATTAGCAACTTTATCAAGGATAATATTTGACCGCACAGGATTAAGTAAGGTACTAACAAATTTAAAAAGAATAGCTAAGATAATTACTACCCAAAAATTACTGACAAAATAGAACGAAATCATAATGATGGATAAAAGAAGCGATAATGGCCAAATAAATTCAAACCTTCTATTATACTTGTCAGAAAACTTGGCCACTCGAAAAGAAAACATTACTGAAATTAAAGCAATAACCGACAATAACCTTCCAAAATCAAACTCATCTTTTATAAAAGTTAACAGATATAAGGCGATCAAAATACCGGAAATATTTTCGGAAGCGCCATCTATCATAGTGGTAGTGCGCACACCTTTAAGATGGGTCATCAATCCTTTAAAGTTATAATTATGCACTTCTTTTTTTATAAAAAATGTTAAGGCTAAAGCAATAAATAAAAAAGCTATAGCCACGCTTATAAATATACCAATACCGAGACGTGAAAAAATATATCCACCAATAATTGGCGCAATCACTCCTACCACCGAGCCAATTGCCCACATCACCGTCATTTTATGAAGTCTTTTATTTTCCTGAGTTGAACGAAAAAATAAAATATTATATGGCACAAAAAACATAATTACCCCGCATATTCTGACAATAGTGTAGATAAACAAAACAACAAGCGGTGAAAATGGTAAGAACAACAAAAAAAGAGAGGTAAGTATAAGTAGAAATCCTAAACGAAGATCGAACGGAGCTCTAAATCGCTTTTTGAGAATAATAAAAAGAGCCGCCCCTCCATAGCCAAGCGCTTCCGCTAAAATAATATAGCCAAAATTAAGTTTACTTTTTACAAAATAAACATAAAGCAAGGTTACAAACCCGCTTCCAACCATTCCATAAACAGCCTGTAGCCACCACACCTGAAATTTATTTTGAAGAAAGGTAAACATTTTAGCTTAAAAATAGCCAAATAGAACTGCTGATAACAATAGCAATCGCACCAACTAAGAATTTAACTGTAAATTCTTTAGTACCCTGCAAGAAAGAATATACTACCTTACTCGCCAAATTGGTAGCATTAACCAAGACAAATGTGACAAAAGCAAACTGGAAGCTGATGGTTTTACCAGCCAGATCGGCCAAGTTTACCAGAATAGCATCTAAACCTGCAAGCGAAGCAATAACCGAACTGATAACAAAACCAGATTGTCCAAATACAATCAAACAAACTTTAGTAACTAGCCTTACCACAATCAAAAGTCCGGCAAATTTTAAAGCTGGCGTTAAAGAAAATATCTTTTTAGGCTGTATTTCTTGACTTTCCACTTCATGTTCAGGTTCTTTTTTCTTCAAAAAAATCAAAGTTAAAACTCCAGCTGTCAAAACCATAAACATAATAGCGGGCGCAATAAAAATCATCCACTTGGGATTAAGCGGACCGACCAACAGAAACACCTGCAAAAAACTGGCCAGATTGGCGAGGATAGCCGCTCCCACCAAATGATTAACAAAACTAGTTTGCTTGCTTTTTTGAGCCAAAGATTGAGTGGCAGAAGTAGATGAAACAAAACCAGCTACAAAACTAGTGAGCGCAAAACCTTTTTTATTGCCAACAATTCTTCCTAAGATATAACCGAAGACATCAATGCCGGTAATTAAAACTACAATCATCCAAATTTTTCTAGGATTAACAAGTTCTAGAACACCAAACTGCCCAATGTCTACATTTAAATTTTGCAAAATTATAGACAATGCGGGGACGTCTTTCAAGGTGTAGCCGACGTCCGGCAGAAATGGCCAAACAACCAAAGCTATAATCGCATAGCTGATAAACGACTGCAATTCTTCTCTGGAAATACCGGCGATAATACGAGTGGTTTTGGATTTAATAGATAAAATCAACATCAGTATTACAAAAACCGCGATTATGATCCGCAAAGGAATAATATCTAAAATCAAAAACAGGCCGATTAAAAAAGTAATAAGTACCGATAACTCACTGGTAAGCCCAAACTCTTTGGTAGTAAAAGAACTAGAGATATAATAAGAAACCAATAAAACTAAAAATCCGCTCGAAATCAATATCCCAACCGAAGTAAAATTATTTGTAAATAATATGCCTGACAAAGCACCAAGCAAAGCTATCAAAGAATAGGTACGAATTCCTCCCAAGGCTCCAGACCCTTGATTACTTCCTTCTCTTTCCAAACCAACTGTAGCTCCTAAAATTATAGCCAGTACTAATTTAGAGAATAGGCCTGTGATCATACTCCTGTAATTACAATATAATAATCCTAACTAATAGAATCCGTCTTTGGCCTGTTCAATTTACCAGCTGCCACCGGATTGGGAAATTTCTTTTTTACCACCCATTTTTTTCTTTCATCTACTACATACCCTTTAGCGTTTTTAACCTTATCTTTTTTGTCATCATCCGTTGACTTTGGTTGAGAAGCTTTTATCTTGTCCATTTGTTTTTTATACCATTTCATATTTTAGAATTAGATAACAAACTTATAATCTCTATCCTACCAAACAAACTGACCTATGTAAAATCAAAATCTGAACCGTGTACTTGTTCTATAAAGTTATCCCCCTTTTATACATTCCAACCCCAATCCTCTATTGACGCTTGCGCGGTATGGGTATATAGTTAAATTATTAAACAGTTATTTAACTATTATAATATGTTAATAACATTCCCCAAACATCTTCCCACCATAAAAGAAAAAATTGGAGTCCCTGAAAATAGAGCCGTTGATTTACCGCTACCTGTAGATGCTACAAATTCTGAAAAAATTTACAAAATTAAAGTTAAGATTAAAAAAGGCGACTTAAAAAGCAAAATCAATCCCGACAATCTTACCTACTACAATTAGCAGGTTCCCTCAATCAAAATATTTAATTTATGAATGCAGATGAAAATATAATTTATCTTTAATCCGATTCTAGCGCGCAATACCATACCAAAGTATGGCGGTCGATTATTGCGAAGGTTTATTCATAAGAAACACAGACCGCCTAATTATTAAATTTAAATATATGGATAATCAACCAAAAAATCAGGCAAACACAGGAAACAACGACGACGATAAAAAAGAAGATACAAAGGACCAAGAAAACGAACCTAAGGTTTACCAGGGCGGAAATTCTTCAAATACTAAACACAATAATGAATCAAAACCTTAAGTTATATTGAGCCCTACTGCGATATTTAAGTTACCTGGTCAAGGACTTACTTTGACCAGGTTTCTTTTTTCTCAATCCATAAATGATTTAATTTTTAATAATTTAACTCTTATGACAAAAAACAATACAATCAATGAAAAAAATGACGCTAAGTATACCTATAAAGAGTACTATGATATGGGACTAAGAATAATAAAAGAAGATGAAGAGTACGTAAATAAAGGTCAAAATGAAAATTCTGTCAGATTTAAGGGCTATAATTATTAACTAATATTTTTATATGATTTGGACTATCGCCACAATCCTAATAATTTTATGGATTCTTGGCCTGGTAACATCCTACACTCTCGGGGGATTTATCAATATCCTACTGGTAGTCGCAGTTGTTATTGTACTCATAAAACTAATCAGAGGAGAAAAAGTGTTATAAAAATTCTTATTAATTAACATTAAACATATGGACTCATATAACTCACCCAGCACCAAACCTCTCTATCGTGGAACTCAAGTAATTTGGTATCTTCTTGGTCTTTTAGAGACAATTTTAATTTTTCGTTTTTTACTAAAATTATTCGGCGCCAACGCTTCAGCCGGATTTACAGACTTTATATATACCCTATCCGCACCGTTTATCATTCCCTTTACAACTGTGTTTGGTACAAGTAGAGTAGAAAATAACCTATTTGAGTGGACTACAGTTTTGGCTATGGCTGTTTACCTTCTTGTTGGTTGGGGTATAATAAAGATATTCTCAATGAGCAAGACAGTTTCTACCCCGGAAGCAGCTAGCAAACTAAACTAAGCGCCTTCTCCTAACGATAGCAAAGGTAGAAAATTAAATACGTTCCGAGTCGTATGATAAAAAAAGTCATTCTTATAATAACTGCCGTCTCTATCTTTGCTTTAGGATCATGGATTTCAACCAAAGCGGTTTTGTCATACCGCGCACGTCAAATTGAAAAAGAGGCGCAAGAAATACAAAATAAAGCCATTCAAAATATTATAGACGCTCACCGTAACACCAATTCAACAAGTACAGATCCGTTTGGCGAAGACAAGATTGCGCGTATTCTTTTTATCGGCCTAGACAAAAGAATCGGAGACCAAAATGGACATTGTGATATGATCCAACTTATTACCGTTGATAATAAAGTTGGGGTAATAAATATCACCGCCTTGCCACGAGGCACCTACGCACCTTTACCACCTGGTAAAGGCGTCACCTCTTCTGACTATTACGTTTCAAACGCTTGCGGTTTAGGCGGACTTGATTATGGTATCAAACAAATAGAAAAAATCCTTGGCGTCAAAGCGGACTATCTAGTAGTTGTTGGCTTTTCAGAAACTATCGGCATTTTACGCAATCTAAAACTGCCAACTACCGAGACTATCCAATGGCTCAGAAACCGACACGGCTACGCGATTGGCGAACCGCAGAGAGCTCATAACCATTCAACATTTATCAAACAAATGATGGTTAAATATGTACCAACCAAAAACTCTCAACTAGACAAAGCTTTGCAATACGTTGTCTATAAATTAGTTAAAACAGACCTATCTTTCACTCAAACTCAAAAAATTATAGACACGATTTCGGTCATGGATATTTCTAACCATCCAGAAAAAATCACTCTATCAATGCGTCCGCTCTATCCATACAAAGATATTTCTTATGATCCGGAAAAAATAAATCAAAACTTGGAAGAGACTCTTGGCCCAATTAAACATTTTCTATCCAAAGAAGATTACAGCGGGGTCACTACCGCAACTTTGCAAGCCAAACTTATAGATACGATTGAAAAAAATAAAACTAATCCTGAATTTGTCTCCTGGGCTTATGATAATAATCTTTGGTTACAAATCGACGACCAGAAACATAGCCTGATCACTCAATACAGTTTATTGCTGTCTTACCTTTCGTCTTTAGAAAAACAAAAAAAAGAATCTGTCCTCACCGATTATATTTTGGAGATGGAAAACAGAGGAGAAATTATCTGGCAAGAAAGAGCTAAAAAATTACTCCTCCAACAACTCTAGGAACAATTCGTTTGTTCCCTATTACTTAGAAGAATCTATTATAACTTCAACAAAAGCTCGAACGAGAGGATTCTTTAAATTTAGTTTTAAAAAAATTTTTTTTCCAGATTTTTCTTTAACTATCAATTTGTTATTAGACAGCACCTTTAGATGAATCGACGTTAGCGGCAAAGAAATATCTAAAATTTTTGCCACACTACTTACCGAAAGACCTGAATGATTAGACAGGATATGAAAAATACGATAACGATTTATATCCCCTAACACTTTAAATACTTGCGCAAATTCAAGGTCTGTAGGCTTAATTAATTTACGAATTTTTTTTATGACTATACTTTTCAGCATATCTAAATTTATCAAAAATTATTTATAATACATCAATTTTTCTCCTTTTCTGATTTTCCATCGTCTTATTTTTACGCTCTAGCTCTTTCACTCGTACTTCGAGCTCCTGAGTACGTTTAGCCACCTCAAAATTAATTTTTTTGGTATATTCTTTAAGACTGTTCTCTAAATGAACTTGCTTGGTAATATCTTCAATTGCCAAAAGCATAATCGGTTTTTCTTGGCTGTGGCTTGTATAAATACGACGCGCGTTTAGCATCATAATTCTATGCCCTATCTTTGGGAAATTATGATCAACTCTAAAATTTTCAAAAAAGATATTTTTTGGCAGAATATCCTCAAGCAAAACTCTGAGCTGAGGAATATTCCACTGACCATTGCCAATCTTATAAACCTTTTTCCCTTCTGTATTTTTTTGGGAAACTTGAAAAAAAGAATAAAACATTCTGTTAGCTGAAAGAATTTTAAGATCCTTGTCTAGTATTAAAAAAGGCTCACGCAGAGTATCTACGA
>CAZBWU010000006.1:0-56309 GCA_964496095.1 uncultured Gammaproteobacteria bacterium | reverse complement strand
TATTGAAGAAGTCGCTCCAGTAGACGAAGCAAAAATAGAAAGTGAGCCTTGAGAATAAATACCACCAGCCCCAACTGTTAGGGATGTTCCAGCCATTATATTACCCTGAGCAAAAATATCATTCCTGGACTGAATATTACCTACTTCGGCAGACCCTGCTATAAGACTTGAAACTTCAGTGCCGGATATATCTACAACCGATATATTATTAGAGCCACTATTTGTTATATACGCATATCTACCAGAAACAAAAACTGACTTAGGAGCATCGCCCACACTTATATTCATAATTTTTGATGGGGATAACGGAATAGAAACATCAACTACAGATAAATTATCATCTGCTTCGTTGGTTACAAACAAATACCTGCCTGACAAAAACAGAGAACTCGGATTACCACCTACGGAGGTTGTAGCTACTTGTAAGGGGGTGTTGGGGTTTGAAATATCTACTATCGAAATAGTACCAGATGCATTGTTGGCTACATACGCATACCTACCTGATACAGATACAGAAAAAGGGTTCCCGCCAACCGATACTGTGGCAATTTGCGTTGGGGCAGAAGGGTTGGAGATATCAACAACGGACAAATCGTTAGAGTTAAAATTTGCAACATAAAGATATCTGCCAGATACATATAATGCCCTAGCCAATGTACCTACAGAGAAATTAGTAACTTCCACAGGCACTTGAGGATTCGAAATATCAAATACTCTTACAGCGTTGCCATTGTTAACGTACATATATTTACCTGATACCACGACTGAGCTTGCACTAGATACCGCAGAAGTTGTAGCTACCTGTACAGGGGAGGATGGGTTGGAAACATCAATAATCGAAACCGTGCCAGAAGAAAAATTAGAAACATACGCATAACGTCCGGATACAAAAATTCCTTCTGGACCAACCCCAACAGAAGTCGTAGCTACTTGTGTTGGTGCAGAAGGATTAGAAATATCAACTATAGAAATAGTGTTGGAAGAAAAATTAGAAACATACGCATAACGTCCGGATACAAAAATCGACCACGGCATCGCTCCAACTGATACAGTAGAAATTTGAGATATAGTCGTACCGCTATCAATAATATTTGATATATTTCCTACAACGGATAATTTTTGGGTTGGTGTACTTGTACCAATACCAACATTCCCGTTTGATAAAATTCTCAAAGCATTCGGTGATTCTCTAGACGCTACACTAAAGACGGAAGAAGTAGGTCCTGTAGAAGAAGTAAATACAGCCAAACTGCCCTGACTAAATATTCCTCCAACCCCTACAGATAAAGACCCTCCCGCCATAAAATTACCCTGAACGAAAATATCATTTCGTACTTGCAATTGTCCGACTTCAGCAGAATGAGCCATAAGACTAGACACTTCTGTGCCTGAAATATCAACAATTGACATTGTCTCGCTCAAAGCGTTGGTAATATAGGCATAACGACCGGAGACAAAGATGGAGCGCGGATCATTTCCCACAGAAACAGTTGTAATTGCCGTAGGCGCAGTTGAACTAGAAATATCAACAACCGAAATATTGTCATCGTCGCTATTTGCTGAAAATAAATATCTACCAGAAACATAGATCGACCAAGGGCCTGCTCCCACAGTTACAGTGCCAACTACAGTGGGCACGGAAGCATTTGAAATATCAACAACTGAAATTGTATTAGCGTTTTTATTAGCTACATAGGCATAACGACCCGAGACAAAAACAGATTGTGGATTACTACCTACCGAAGTAGTGGCAATCTGTATTGGAAGAGTCGGATTGGAAATATCAACAACCGAAATTGTGTCTACTCCGCTATTGGCAACATATGCATAGCGACCAGAAACATAAATAGAAGAAGGTGAGTCCCCCACTGAAGTAGTAGCAACCGAAACAACTGAAAAAGGATTGGAAATATCTAAAACTTCTACTTGATCGGCTGAGCTGTCTTGCGCAGCATATAAATATTTACCAGAAACATAAATGGAAGATGTATAACTGCTTAAAGTTTTTGTAGACACCAGCACGGGCGCAGAAGGATTAGATATATCTACTACAGCCAACACACCTGTAAACGCATCAACAAGATACGCATAACGACCTGATACAAAAACTTTAGCGGGGCCAAAACTAAGAGCAATATTGCCCACGATCGCCGGCACAGAAGGATTTGAGACATCAACAATTGAAAGTTTATTGGCGGTAAATCCTGGCACATACGCATAACGACCTGATACAAAAACAGAATTTGGCTGACCGATTGCAATTGCACTAACTTGAGACATTGTTGTACCCGAATCAATTATATTTGAAATATTTCCGATTACAGACAATTTTTGACCTGGAGTGCTGGTACCAATACCAATATTTCCGTTTTGAAGGATAGTAAACATGGACGCTCCAGTTGAAGAAACAATATTTAATGGATTTGTTCCACCAACTCCTTGAATCGTAAGAGAAGCGTCAGGACTAGAGGAATTTATTCCAATCTTACTCGACACAAATAAATTAGTAGAAGTAATCATCGTACCACTTGCGCTAGTAAAATTTAAACTGCTTAAGAAAGCGTTTGTAGAAGTAATATTAGTACCAGTGGCATTTGTAAAATTCAAGGTTGTAAATCTTGCATTCGTCGAAGTAATACTAGTCCCCGTAGCATTACCAAAAGTAAACAAACCGTTCATGGTGGTGGTGCCTAATATAACAGTACCATCGGCAAATACTCTAAGGGTGGTAGTAGAATTTTTTGATCCGACACTAAATATAGTAGTGGTAATTCCGGTTGAAGATGAAAATACAGACAAACCTCCGTGCGAGGAAATACCACCAGCTCCAACAGACAGAGATGTGCCGGCCATTATACTTCCTTGGGCAAATATATCATTTCTGACTTGAAGTTGTCCGGCTTCGGCCGAATGAGCGATGAGACTGGTTACTTCTGTGCCAGAGATATCAACAATGGAGAAGTTGGCGGAATTAGCATTGGTGATATAGGCATAACGACCAGAGACAAAAACTGAGTTAGGACTAGTTCCTACCGCGATATTTTTAATTAAAGTTGGAGAAGAAGGAACTGATACGTCAATGACTGAAATTGTGTTGGAGGTACTGTTGGCAGTAAAAGCATAACGTCCTGAGACAAAGATATCAACTGGATTTCCCACTATTGTAGTAGTACCAACTTCTACCGGGGAGGCGGGATTAGAGATATTTACAACAGAGATAGTGTTTGAGGTGCTATTGGCAGTATATGCGTACCTACCGGAGACAAAGATATCGGCGGCAATACCACTGACTGAACCAGATCCTACTAGAGATGGGTTGCTTGGATCAGAAATATCAATTACGGCGACAGTTTTACCGTTTGTATTTGATACGTAGGCATACCTACCAGAGATATATATACCTGAGGTGGTATTTCCTAAACCGTTGAGAGTGGCGATTTGTCTTGGAGAAGATGGGATAGATATATCAACCACAGTAAGCCTACTTACTGTACCATTAACCAAATATGCATAACGGCCAGAGACAGCAACGGGTCCGCCACCTGAAACTGTGGTGGTAGCAATTTCTCTTGGGCTAGCTGGATTAGAAACATCTACTACTGACAAGCTATTATTGCTTGGATTTGATACATACGCATAACGACCAGAGACAACTACTTCTCCTGGACCACCAGTTGCAATACTAAGAGAGCTAGTACCAACAAAAACAGGGAGCGAAGGGTTGGTTATATCAACGATAGTCAGGGTCTTAGCAGTCTGATTGGTCATATATGCATAACGACCAGAGACAAAAATAGACTGTAAGATAGAACCACCAACTCCTGAAGAAGTGACTAGAGAGATGTCTGATCCAACGTCTAAGACGTTGGAGATACTACCAACTACCGTAAGAGCTTTGTTAAATGTGGTTGTGCCGATGCTTAATTTATTGTTAATGGTGGTGGTGTTGAAGACGGAGGTGGTGGCGAAGAGATTAGTTGAGGTGATGGAGGTGGCAATAATGTTAGACGGATTAAAGTTAGTGGCAGATAAGTTTGTAAAGAATGCATTAGTAGAGGTGATGGAGGTGCCAGAAGCTGTGGTAAAAGTTAATAGACCTGCAAAATTTGAAAGACTGGAAATATACAGGTTGGTTGAAGTAGCGTTTGAAATAGTTGCATTTACAAATACAGACGAAGTTGCAAATAAATTAGTGGATGTGATGGAGGTGGATAGCAAATTTGGAAAAAAGGCATTGGTAGAAGTAATGCTTGTGCCACTAGCATTTGCAAAAACCAAACTGCCTGCAAAATTTGCTAAACTAGCAATATATAAATTTGTAGACGTCAAGCTCACGCCTACAGCTGAATTAAATGTTAATAATCCATTAATAGTAGTAGTTGCTAATACAATTGTGCCGTTAGCAAATACACGTAAAGTACTAGAAGCCCCGCTTGATCCAACATTAAATATAGAAGATGTAACCCCAGTAGAAGAAGAAAATACAGATAGACCTCCTTGAGAATAAATTCCGCCAGCACCAACTATAAGGGAAGTTCCGGCCATAATATTTCCTTGGGCAAAAATATCATTTCTCGACTGAAAATTACCTACTTCTGCCGATCCGGCGATAAGACTTGAAACTTCCGTACCAGAAATATCTATAACCGAAATAGTATCATCAAGATTTGTTGTGTATGTATATCGTCCAGATACATAAATAGAAGTAGGTCCGCCGGCAACCAAACCACTGATGGCCACCTGAGTCGGAGAAAGCGGTCTAGAAATATCTACAACTGAAATATTATTATCACTATTATTGGCAACATACGCATAACGACCTGAGACATACAACGATTGCGTACCAGCACCCACAGTAGTTGTAGCAACTTCTAGAGGCGCAGATGGATCTGCTATATCAATAACTGAAAAAGTGTCATTAGAATTTACAGTATAAGCATACCGGCCGGAAACAAAGATTGAATTTGGCCCTAATGACTGATCTATATCTCCAACTGTGGTGGTTGCGATTTGAACAGGATTTGAAGGATTAGAAATATCTATCACAGAGATACTTCCCCCAGAATTAGCAGTATATGCATACCGACCGGAAACAAAAATTGATTTTGGTGTTAGCTCAGCCGAAGTAGTAGCGATTTGCTCTGGAACTAAAGGATTGGAAATATCTATTACAGAAATACTATCACTAAGTGAGTTAGCCACATACGCATACCTGCCGGAGACAAAAATTGATTGCGGGCCACTTTCCACGGGTACTGTACTAACTTGTACTGGAGTAGAGGGATTAGAAATATCTACTACAGATACTGTTCCAGAACCTCTATTTGCCACATAGGCATAACGACCAGAGACAAATATTGAATAGGGGTTGCTTTCTACAGATACAGTACCGACTTGTATTGGAGCGGAAGGGTTAGAGATATCTACTACAGAAATACTGTCTGCAGATCGATTAGTAGCGTAAGCATAACGACCAGAGACAAAAATTGAATTGGGGCCAGAACCAACTGCTACCGTACCCACTTCAGTAATAAGTGTATTTGAGTCAATAATATTAGAAATATTCCCAACAACGGACAATGCTTGAGTTGGAGTAGATGTACCAATACCAACTTTATTTGTTACGACGATATTTGTAGAAGTGATACTTGTTCCGCTTGCAGTTTCAAATGTTAGTTGCCCACTTATTGTAGTCGTTCTAAAATTGGCATTACCAATCACAGCAAAATTAGTTGTAGATACATCATAAAACAAAGCGTTACTAGAAGAAACAGATAAAAATGAAGTGTTTGTTGTAAAAGTAATAGCACCATTAACAAGTTGCATTAGCGGGGTGCCGGTCACTGCGTTTGCGGAATCATAAAACGCAAAATAATTAACTGTAGATGTTCCTACTACACCGCTTCCACCACCAGCACCAGTTGCATCTGCCAAACAACTAAACTTGCCAGTAGCAATATCATAATTAACTGTTTGGGTGTCAAGATCACAGTCTCCTAAACCTGTTTGAAAAAATCCGCCGTTATTATAAATGTTGGTTGAAGTAATTGAGGTACCAGTGGCATTATTAAAAGTTAGGGTATTGTTTATCAATGTATTACCGCTTGTTCCACCATTAATAACTAGACTTGCACCTGTATCATTACTCAAACCACCTCTAAACACGGCGCCATTTGCAACATACAAACCAGTGCCAGCGCCGGCAGCGAACAAATAACCGCCATTAAATACTATCCCCCCACTATCTCCTGAAAAGAAAGCGTTTGCATTTGCATTCGAAAAATAGTAATCAGCTGCAATTGAACCACCTATATTTAAAGTTCTAAGCACACTGGTGGTAGCAATAGATGTGGTGGCAGAAACATATAAATTGGTAGAGGTAACATTAACCGCATTAAGGTTTGTGCTTACAATATTGGTGGAAGTGATAGCGGTTCCTGAGGCAGAAGTAAAAATTAATTGGCCAGAAAGAGACCCTCCAGTTAAAAGTAAATAATTTGAAGCTGTAATGTTATCCGCTACCATTGCGTTAGTAATAGAATTATTTGGCAAATTCAAACTACCTGACACATACAAATTAGTTGTGGAAGCGCTGACAAACAAAGTGTCTGTCGCAAAAAATATACTTGAAGTAAGATTTGTAAAAACACCTGTAGAAGGATTAGCACCACCGATTGGCGTGTTATTGATTGTGCCACCATCAATTGTTAAACCATTAATAACCATGCCGTCTGTAATAGAATTGGCAGGTAAAAACAAGGCACCAGAAACACTTAAATTTGTAGTCGTAACACTGCCAAACAAACCATTAGTAGAAAAAACTAAAGAAAAAGATGTATTGGTAGTAAAGGAGATTGCGCCGTTTGTAAATTGCATTAGTGGCGTACCAGTAACAGAATTAGCCGAATCATAAAATGCAAAATAATTAGCTGTTGAAGTTCCGACTGCACCACTTCCTCCACCCCCAGCTCCGATCGCATCTGCTAAACATGTAAACTTACCTAAAGCTAAATCATAATTCAAAGTTTGCCCCTCTCCACTACAATCAGCTAAACCAGACTGATAAAAACCCCCTGTAATAGTTGTTGTCTGCATCGTGGTCGAATTGGCAAAATTCGCTAACCCTGAAACATAGAGATTGGTAGTGGTTGTAAACCCAGCAACAAGGTTTGAAATTGTAGAGGTAGTAACAGTTGTGCTATTAAAAGTGAAATTGCCACTAGCGTCTGAAACTGGGATATAGCTGGAACTGGAAACAGTATTTATACCAACACCATCTAAATACTTTGCATTGAAGGCATATGGTACAGCTGTAATTCTTTTTCGCGGACTAAGAACTTCTCCCGCTACAACCACCTCAAGATATACCGAATTATTATTTTGAAAAATAGTAGGGTTGACTGGATTAGTATTAGTGTCACCCAAATTAATACTAAACAATCCTTGCGAAGGTGTAATACTTAATGCCTCTGGAACTCCCACGGTTCCACTAGCTGTATATAAAATACTTCCACCAATTAAATCATCATAGAGAAGAAATTTTATATCCACAGCATTAACTTGTAATAAGCCATCTCTTAACAACTTACCCTGATAAGTAATAATATTTGGAGCGGTCGCTGCCAAAACTTTTTTTGAAAAAAAACCGACTGTTGCAAAAAACAAAACTAGCCCAAATAACACAAAAATGGGAATATTTTTCATTCTTTCTCCAAAGGCTTTCCTCCGGAGTTTTTCTCCTCCTGCCTCAGCCATAAATTCGTCCTTAATACATATACATTATACACTTTTTTTGCCTTATTTAATACGGTAAATATGACTTTGTCGTGTGGATAAGTTCATATAAAAAAATAAAACAAAAAAACCACAAAAAATGTGGTTAAAAAATAAATAATTTTGTCTATTTTTTTCTTTTTATAAAAAAAATAACCAAACCAAATATTAAAATTCCAAATATTATCAAAAATACCTGGCTCCACTGTGGAAAAAACCAGAAATAAGCTATCGCCGATGTCATTTGATTGGACAAACCAAAATTAATTTTAATCTGCGACTGATACAAACCTGGTAATTTAATATTATCTTTCAAAACAACAGACGTGGACAGTACCCTACGCGAACCGGCAAGCAATTTGTTGCCCAAAATCAATGGTTCTGCAAAAATTTCCTCGCCCTTCCAGTTTCTAACAGATACAACGCTCTTTAATTGCACTTCTACATCACCATTATTTTTCAAATTTACCTCAAATTTTCGCTCTCTACTACTAGCTGAATTTTTCACTGGAAGCCATTTTTCTATTAAAAGGGACTCGTTTACAACCCCGGCTACCTGAATAGTAAGCAAAGAAACAATTCTAGCGCCCACTTCACCCCCAGATTCGGCAAACAAGCCCACATAGTATGATCCAGGAGTAGTTTTGTCTGGTACATTAAGAATAAAATTCGCTATTTTAGCTTGACCTGCTTTGATTGATATAGTTTTATTTTCAGGATAAACCCAATTTTCCGCATCAGTTAGACCTCTGCCAAGCACAGGCTTGCCACTATCATCTTGCTTTAGCCCCAAAACACCTAGCTTAAAATCCAAGTCTTTACTCTCTGAATTATTTATTTTTAAAACAACTGTTTGACTAGTATTTGGATCAATCGTTAATAGAATCTTTGATGGAGAAATGCCAAATGCTCTAACTGGATGAATAAAAAAAATTAAAGCTAAAATTATACTACTTAAAAATACACTTCTAATACTCATATAATTTATATTGTTGCTGTTACATCTAAAGTCATAGACCGCGATTGATCTCCGGCCACAGTTGCGTTATTTATGGCGGCTTTAAAAATAACCTCGGTTTCTGATGCTGTGACTGGGGTACTTGAAGATGCTAGATTCAAACTAAGTTCAGCCCTATCATCAGCAAACAAAGCATCGGTTCCCCGCACTGCAATACCAAATTCTTCTTGGCCAGCGGTGACCGAGCCGTCCACAACGCCTGTTAAAGGCAACCTGCCAAAGCCAGGATTATTCAAACTTAAAATATAGCCATCAATAATATCGGTACTTACGGTCGCAACCAAGGATGAACTGGCGACCGTAGCCACATCCAGCGTGCCTAAATCTATAGTACTCGTACTAAGCGAAAGCGACAAATAATAAGAATCCATATACTGATACCCCGCAAGAATTGTATAAGGCTTACCACTACCACTTACTGAAGAATCTACTGGCGACTCACCCAAGGTATCCTGCAAGCTATAGGTGGCGCCCGTACTTAAACCACCGCCCGAATCTACACTGTCGGCGAAAATTGTATAATTTGTTGAAGACATTAAACCAAAACAACGCAGAGGAAAAACCAACGTCCCTACCAAAAAAAATATCAATAGAAAATTTAACTTACGCATAGCTGACTAAAAAATTATTTTGTCTCACCCGCAACTAAGGATTTTATTTTATTAATTATATCCTTATTTCCGGGATTCAACTCTTTTACTTTGTAATAATATTCCAAAGCTTTTTGTTTTTGATTTTCACTTTCATAAAGCAGGGCCAAACTATACAAAGCATTAGAATAATTTGGTTGTAATCGCACTGCCTCTAACCATAATTTTTCTGCGTCCGCCTTATCACCTTTTTGATTACGATTATACAAAACTCTACCCGCATTAAATAATATTTCCGTGTTATTTGTTGCGCCTAACTGCAAAAGATTTTTATAAACATCTACTGCCTTGTCAAAATCTTTGGCAGACTCGTAGGCATTGGCCAGACCAAGATATGAACCCAAATAATCTTTCTTCAAGTCAATTGATTTTTGAAAATATTCGGCTGATTTTACAAAATTATTTTGCGATAAATAATCATTGCCTAAACGCCACATAAGTATAGGGTTGGTTGGCTCAAGATCAATGGCGCTGTTTAAAGATTTAACTGCCCAATCACCAGCATCGGATACTAAAACAGAAGTGTTCTCATACATGGTTGCCAAATTTTCCCAAACTGCCACTGAGTTTGGAGAAATTTCTGTGGCTACCCTAGCCTCATTCACTGACTTTCTCAGATAATCTCCAACTGCCTGCACATTTGGATTTGATTCTTTTGACAATTCTCCGGCTCTTACCAGATAGGCTCTGGCCATAGAAGTGTGATACGAATCATACCCATTTCGTAATGACAGAATGTTTTGTAATTTTGTTTCGATAATTCCAGAGTCCGTTTCCTGCATGGCTTGCGCATATAATTTTTCTGCCACATAAAATCTTCCCCCTAAAATTCCTACCATAATTACCCCAGCCATCAAAACAATCATACTGAATGAAAAGGTTAAATTATACTGAGGCGTATCTTCCATTGTTAGATATTTTTCTTGCACCACATTATGACCAAGAAGAGACATTCCGGAAATTATTATTCCCAGCAACAACCACCAAAATACCCAAAGCGATACACTATAAAAATTGGTCAGCATGCCTATAGTAAACACCAACCAAGCTACTACAACTAAAAACACATCCAGTCGAATATTTTTTTTACTCAGATTAAGACTCACTGATATACCAAAGCTAGCCCCTCGCGCCTTAAACCAGGTGGTAAATACGTGCCCTAAAACAAACAATAAAATAAAGGCAAATCCTAACAAAAGCAAAATTCCACCCTCTGACAAAACAGCAAAAAATGAATTAAAGGGCTGAGAGAATCTCATATTCCAAGCAGTCGGATGAAGATTAAAATCAGCGCTCCTAAACTTGGAAAAATCATTTCCAAAAGTACCAAGGCCACTACCTACCAAAAAGTTTTTTACCCCGGAAAATAAAACTTTTTTTGTGATTCCCCAAGAAGATCCGGCATCAAGAGCCACTTCTGCCGGCAACGTCGCTTGTAAAGATTTGGGACTGCCAAAAGCGATAAACACGGAACAAACTATCATAATCGCAAACAAAGCCGACAACCAACTCAATCTGGCATCCTGTAAAAAACTAACTCCCAGAAGTAACAGCAAGATCAATCCGACAAGCATCACCCACCAAAAAAATCCAAACCCAATCACAAGCAAACTTCCGAAAGACGCAATCATTGTAACAAGATAAAATATATGTCTTACAAACGAAAGATTCTTTTTAATAAGTGATCCTGCCGAAATTATAAACACAGGTATTATCCATAAACCAAAAGCACTACTAGCACTATCAACAGTATTTAAAGCTTGACCAACTAACGGCAAATTTATTTTCAAAACTACTTTGAAGATAAACAAAACTGAAGCCAACCCCCCGCCTATCAAAATCATATCTAAGACTCCTCGCCAACGCTCAGGTGTATTTAAAAAATTAACTAAAAATAAATAAAATACAACTAAGAAAAATAAAAATACGAAATTAAAAACAAATGTTTCGCTCCGTCCCAAGAAACTATCATAACGCGCTAAAGAAAATAAAGATGAAACAAGCCCAATTGCCAAAAATACCAAAAGTGGAATATCCAAAATAGATTGACGATAAAAAATTTTCTTTTCCAAAATAGTTTTGATAGTAAAGAAAAGTAAATTAAAAAGCAGGAATCCAATAAACAAATACTGCTTCGGCATTACAAAAATATTTACAACATTTGTATCAACCAATAAAGGAATCGTAATTATATTTAACAAAATAAAAACATAAGAAAGCGTATCAAAAAATTTGATCAGCTTTTGATTCTGATTAAACATATGCGAAAACAAACAAAATATTAACGAATAAATTATATCACAAATTCTCAGTTAGATACACCACCATTATCACCCCTTGTTCGTTGTATAACTGTCATCCTGAATGCAGTGAAGGATCCCTATCAGGTTTGTTTGTTACGTGGACAGAGATTCTTCGTGGAATTTATCCCCTTTAGGGGGCTCAGAATGACAATAGACGAGCATACCCACCCACTTGACACCCCTATTTTATCCTATTATAATAAGTATGTTCCATACAGCAACAGAATGTTACATGTGAAACAATGATAATTATGACTGAGAACCAACTACCCTCTTTAGACTTCGTGGCGGGCCTTGTTAACAAGTGCGGGGTCTTTATGTGGGTAAAACAAAAAGAATCTGAGGTTCCTGTTTTTCAAATAAAAATGGAGGCTGATGAACTACCCCTACTAGAAATGATTCGGTCTAAGCTAGGTTTAAAAGAAAAAATCTACCAATATTTACAAAATGGTAAACCTTACCTACTTTTACTAGTCCGAAAACGATCTGTGATACAAACAACGCTTGTACCAACCTTCGACGGTAGATTCTGGGGACAAAAGAAATTTCAGTTTGATGAATGGAAAAATAAGTTCTTTGAAAGAAGGCTGGATTTTGTCTATAAGTACCATTCAAAGTAATTGTTCCACGTGAAACAATTGTTTAAATATCAATTCCACAAATTGCCATTCAAAAAAAGCGAACCCCAGCGGGAACCCTTTGGGAGAATCTCTGTCAGTTATGTTAACTTTACACAAAAGTCGAAGAATCTTATCAATAACATAAAAATGGGTCAAATACCACCAATTTGGCTAGTTTATCAACTAAAAAATGTATAAAGTGGATAGATTTGTATACACTAATGTATACAATTGTCCCCATATCCACCTACTTGTACACAGGTTTGTGCACAGATATGCCTTCATAATACACTCCTTGTCATTCCCGACCTGACTGGGTATCCCCCGATCAATTTTCTAGATATCCACTTTGACGGGAGTGAAAATGGCTACTGGCATATATTAACTGGGTAAATAAGGTTCTAAATATAAACAATTAAAAAAAGAGCCCCAATTGGCTCTTTTTTTGCTATTCAAACTTATTTAATACTAAAAAATTCGTCAAAAATTGTGACTAGTTCTGCAAAAGAAGCGTAGCTCTTCTTTAATATATTCATATTACCACCAATCATAGCGGACAGTTTTTCGCCATTTCTATATATACAAAGTATTTTTTTGCCCATAATTTCGGCGCTAGCTACCTCATAACCAACACCTAAGCTCGGTTGAGTCACTTCAGCCACTACAACATCTGACTCTTTGAGCCAACCCATATCTCTATTATAGATAAAACCACTTGGTAAATCCTCACCAATGTTTGTTAGGCCACTATTACCAATATGCTCAGTTAAAACAATGCCAAATTTTTCCAAAAGGGGAATTATTTGAGCATAGAGATCCTTATCTTGACGCCCACCCCTAATGGATCCGGCGAAATATATTTTCATAAATCTTTAAGGATATAAATTATCTACTACATAGTGTAGTAGATAATGACTTGTTTATATACTCCTAGCTTTTAAACCCAGACTAATATGAAATGAACGGCAGTGAAAATAATGGAAACTCTCCCCAAATACTCCTTAAAAAAAATAAAGCCAGACTAGCTACACTTACTGCTAAAATTATTGTTTCTCCCCTCAATTCCGTTTTTAATCGAGAAATTAGAAACAGACTTTCAAAAATTATAGTCAGGAGCAAGGCCACCAAACTATTGACGCCATCAAAAACAAATCTTGCAAAATGAAAAAAAAGTGTAGATAAAGCAACGGCGCTGATTGCTAATAATATTTTTCTTTTGCTTTTAAAACCAAACAAATATAATACAGGAATTTTAACTATTAGAATACTTACGAACGAATACAGTGCAACTAAAAATAGTTTATAAAAATCTGCATAAGTTATACAAGAGCCAAATAATCGACGGCCAACACACTTTGATAACAGGGTACTATGAATAGGCTCGGTGATAGCTCCAGTAATAGTGAGAATAATAAATAAAATCAAGGTTAAGACGCCAGATACCACCAATAACCATTTAAAAATATTTTTAAATTGAAAATTCATAGTTTAAATATTATTTTTTCTTCTTTGGAATTGGTAAACTCTCAGCAGTAATCCGCACCAATTCGCTTAACCACCCACTATCCTCAATCCTTTCTTCGTGAATAAACATAGACACTTTAGCACCTGGATAGGCAAAACCTTCTTGATAAAATTCGTCCACAAACTCTTTTCCCGGCTCTGTTATCTTTATATATAACTTATTATCACACACCAAACCTACAACTTTACCCTCATAATACACAGCATACTCGCCAAACATTTTCCGTGCCAAAACATCCCGGAGTGGGGATAGTTGATCCAAAATGTAATCCATTGTTGACTGTGAGGTGGACATGTAAGGTTAGATTATTTTTTCCAACTCATCCTTCAGCAACGGCACTATCTGTTTTCTCATGATTAGGTTTGGTCGTTCGGCTACAACGCCAGAAAATTTTACACTTAGCATTTTTTCTAAAAGTTTTTGAGTTTTAAAATCAGAAGTAACAAAAAAGTTTTTAACACCTTCAAGTTCAATTGTGTTTTGAAAAATAAAATCTAAACCCATTTCTTTTTTAATCTTTTCCAGCTCTTGCACGATTTCTTCATTTCTCTCTTCAACAAGTTTCTGGGCGCCAATCATTTCGATTTGAGCAATACCTAATTTTTTATTTCCCATCACAAACCAAGCAAAATCACCGTCAATTCTTTGAACTAATTTTCCACCAGATAAATCCGACTTAGCAATAAATAATTCTTTCCAAAAATCTTCTGAGAGTTGCGCGACTTTATTGAGCCAAAGAGCTGCTTCTCTATCGCGGTCAGTAGTGATTGTACCTTTAAAATTAAGGGTATTTGATAATATGGCTCCATAAACTAATATGGCTGATTCTTTAGAAATACCCAAATTATTCTTCATAAATTTTTCAGCAACTAGTGTGGCAGCTGAACCTACTAGTTCTATTTGCACTTTTGCGTTTGGAAATTTATCGGCTTCATGAATCTTGCGATGATCAATAATTTCAATCACTTTTTCTGCTCCGATTTTTCCCTCAAGCCCATTGAGGTCGCTGGCATCTACAAGTATTACTTCATCAAAATCGTCGGCATCTGGGATCATCGCTGGATAAGCAATACCAAAACGATCCAAAATATATTTTGCTTCATCGTGCGGTTCTCCAATAATTCCTGATACGGCACTTTTACCTGTCTTTTGTAAAAATTCACTATAAGCAACGGCCCCGGCCAGACCATCAAGATCGGGATTTACATAACAAGTGACGAGAATTGGTTTCATAATTTAATTTTATTTCCCTTCATAAGTAGTCTTCAGAGCCTCAATATCAAACTTCTTCATTTTGAGAAAAGCTTGTGTGACTCGGTTAATTTTTTCCTTATCACCACTTTTCATCATCTCATTCATGGCCGTTGGCACTACCTGCCAAGACACGCCGAATTTATCTTTACACCAACCGCACTGTTCGGCTTCAGCCACGGCTGAAAGTTTGTCCCAATAATAATCTATCTCTTCCTGAGTTTCACAATTGATTATAAAAGAAACAGCTTCGTTAAATACAAATTCGTGTGGTCCGGAACTATCCATAGCCATAAAACCTTGCCCGCCCAAGTTAAACCGAGAATGTTTGATATAACCTTCTACGTCGCCTTCACCTTTTTCATATGGCACGAGCATTTCTACCTTAGACTCCGGAAACACGCTAGTGTAATACTCAACCGCTTCTTTGGCTTTACCAGCTTTGTCTTGGGTAAACATAAACAAAGGGGTAATTTTCTGCTCCATCTGATGATGTTCGCTCATTGATAGTTGCCATGACAAGCCATATTTGTCTTGCAACCAACCGTACTTATTTGCCCATGGATATGTATCAAATGGCATAAGCGCCTTGCCTCCCTCAATAAGCTTATTCCATGTCACCTCTATCTCTGCTTCGGAATCAAAAACCACAAAAAGTGAAACTGCTGGATTAAATTTGAAGTATGGCCCGGCGCTAATGGCCATAAAATCTTGGCCGGCCAAATTAAAATTTACAATATCACAATCCCCAGAAGGTGTGCCATTGATAGTACTTATGTTCTTTATTTTTGAATTTGAAAACAAAGTTGTATAAAAAGCCGTAGCTTCTTTGGCTTCTTTATCAAACCATAAATGTGGAACAATATTTTGCATATAAAATTTATATAGAAATTACTCCTTACTAGCACAATTAACCATCCATTGTACGCCGAATTTATCAGTACAAGATCCATAATATGCACCCCAAAACATCTTTTGTAATGGCATTTCTACCTTACCTCCCGCGGAAATGGCGGTAAATAATTGTTCCGCCTCCTCTTTGGTATCAGGCTCAAGATTGATATACATATTGTTTCCCATATTTACTTTGAACCCCATTGATTCTGGTGCGTCGGTTCCCATGAGCATATGCCCGCCGAGGATTGGCAAGGCAACATGCATAACCAGATTTTTGTCAGACTCAGCCAAAGGCGGCTGACCTTCTTGAGTTGGCACATCGCCCATACGATTGATGCCACCAACAAATTCTCCACCAAAAACTGATTTATAAAAATTGAATGCTTCTTCTGTGTTGCGAGGAAAATTCAGGTAGGTGCTGGTTCTAGACATATAAATTTTTTATTAATAAATAAAGTATTAAAATTTTCAAAAATTTGTACGAAATTATTTTAAAGGAAATCTGACCACCTTTAATAATTTAAAAAAGGCGAGCTGTATTTATCCAACAAGGTTCCGGATCAAAACATAAATCTGCTTTGATTTGAAAGAATCGTCAATTCTAATAAATTTAACTGAACTACCATCTGTTGAGCAAAAAAGAAACCCTCTACCTTTCTTTTTGTATTCATACTCACTTTTCGCAAAACTATACTCCTTTTCATAAATTGTTAAAACTGAGCTGTTATTTGTTATTTCCCCTTCAAATTTCCAGTCATATTCAAAAGAAATCAGCTTTTCTTTCCATGTTCCAGTAATTTTGCTTTCAGATATAGAAAGTTGAAAAATAGAACCAGCCTCCACCTTCCATTCTCCACTAACATTGTTCAAAATATTACTCTTAATAAATTTTGCTTCTGTAAAACCCAAAAAAAATTTTCTTAAATTTAGCGCTAATTTAATTTTTCCTTTTTCTACCTCATCCTCTGCCTCGCTTCTTTTGGGAAGATCGGATAATGCAGAACTTACATTCGGGTGAGCATCTTCCTTGGAGGCTGCAATACCAAGTATTGATTTAGCTTCCTCTACAAACCCTGCGTTCATCAAGCGGTAAGCAAGATTCGCGCTCGCCAATGTATTGCCAAGCTTCTCGGCTTTTTTATAACTTAGTATTGATTTAATGGGCATTTTTAAGTTGTCGTATTGAACACCTAAATTATTTTGGACAAATTCATGATCAGGGTTAATGTCTCGCGCATTTTTATAATGTAAGAGTGACAGTTCATCAAATTCACTTTCCGCATAGGAATAACCAACTTTAAAAATTAAACCTGTGTCATTTGGTTTTAATTCAACGGCCTTATCAAGAACGAAAGCCCTATTTTCATGATCATTCTCCTTTTCGTATATATCCGCCAAGCTCTCATAGAGCCTAACTTTATTAGAATCATTTGTGGCAATTGTAAGAACATCGCTTAATACTTTGATCGCGTTTTCTTTTTTATTATCTCTATAGAACGAGGAAGAGAGTTGTGAGGCCGCACTGGTCTTTTGTTCTTCTTCTTTCGCTTTTTCTAATGCTTGTGTATAAAATTTTGCAGAATTCTCAAAATCTTCAGAATTGGCATAACAAAAACCAAGCGCGATGTTTGCTTCATATTCAACCTCTGAATCAGTCAAAAAAATCTTAATTCTCTGAAGAGCATCTGTTTTGCCTGCAGTATGAGACAATTTTAAATAAAGTAGCTCATCTTTCTTTCGAGACACTGGATCCGTGTTCAACTCTTGCGTCTTTTTAAATCCCTCATCTGCTCGTGTTTGGTTTTTAACAAGTGTAGAAAAAACCATTTCCCTCCGCCATTCTTCGAGCGTTTTAGGCTCCTCTACCTTTTGAGTCCCGGCTTGCTCTTCTTCTTTCACCTCTTCTTTTGCAAGCTCTTCATCTTTTGGAGGTTCTTCCTTCTTCTCTTCTCCGTTTTCAGCATTTATCTCAAACCCTGTTGTTTTGAATTGTTTTAATCTTTTTATAAAAGCAGAAATTTCACTCTTAAAGACAAAGATAGATACAAGTAGAGCAAACCCCACCCAAAACCAAACAGATGTTAATACTCCCTTAAAAAAATTTAGAGTAAGCTCTAGTTTTTGTATATCGTTAATATTTATTAACTGCTTACGACCAAACTCTGAAAATCCAGTCTCCCCCGAACTGGAAGAAATGTATTGCCCACTACTAACGGTCGTACTTTGGACGAAACGAATCATATTTTATTGATATAATCTAAAATCAGAGTGCCTTAGAAAAAATAAACTTGTGGACCTGGCGAGAATCGGACTCGCGTCTGAGCAATGCGAATGCCCTATACTACCACTGTAATACAGGCCCGACGTGACCCCGCTTAGCGGGGCCAACCACAACGCTGAGCTTTGTGCCCCCAGCATGAATTGAACACACATCTTGCCCTTAGGACGGGCCTGTTCTATCCGTTGAACTATGGGGACATTAATGAAATCATATATGAAAAATTTTGTTTTGGCAATGTAAAACTCCAGGTTGATATTTTCTAAAATTAAGATTACAATTAACCCGACTAGACAAGGATTCTTCCTTTGTCGTCAGAATGACAACTAAAAATATGCAAAATGCTTTACTTATTCTCATTGTACTTGGCCTGGCCGTAGCTATTTTTATTCTATTAAAAAAGAAGGATGACAAACCAAAAGAAGGGGAACAAAACCTTTTTCTCATGCTTCAAAACCAAATCCAAGACCTCAACCGATTGGTAGAACAAAAAATCACTGACACGCACCGAGTGATGACCGACACTCAGACAAACCTAAACAAAACCATCCAGTCTCAATTTGGCCAAAGCATGAAAATAATTACTGATGTCACCGAACGTCTCGCTAAACTAGATGAAACCAATCGCCAAGTTGTGAGTTTTACCGACCAGTTGCAAAACCTGCAAGACATCCTCAAGAACCCAAAACAAAGAGGTATTTTGGGCGAATATTACTTGGAAACACTGCTCAAAAATGTCTTAGCGCCAAGCCAATACCAAATGCAGTATGGATTTAAGAATGGCGAGATTGTGGACGCAGTCGTATTTGTCAAAGATAAAATTATTCCGGTTGATTCCAAATTTTCTCTGGAGAATTATAATCGCATGGTGGAAATTAGTGACCCAACTGAAAAAGCTCGCTTAGAAAAACTTTTTGTAAACGATCTCAAATTACGTATTACCGAGACTGCCAAATATATCCGTCCTGAAGAAGGCACGATGGAATTTGCCTTTATGTTTATTCCACACGAGGCAATCTATTATGATCTGCTAATAAACAAAATCGGCGCCATCACCGAAGACACCGAGAACCTTATCCAGCGCGCGGCTGGAAAATACAAAGTAATCATCGTTTCACCGACTTCTTTCCTGGCCTATCTACAAACAGTCTTACAAGGTCTCAAAGCGATGCAGATAGAAGAGACAACCAAAGATATTATTAAACGAGTAGGGGAAATCGGCACGCATCTAAAAAAATACGAAGAATACCACGAAAAACTAGGCTCATCTCTAGGCACGGTGGTCAATCATTATAATAGTTCGAGCAAAGAATTTAAGAAAATTGATAAAGATGTCATGCGAATTACGGGCAACGCTATGGACTTTGAACAAATTTTGATTGATAAGCCGGATTCAGAAGAATAAAATTGAACCAAAAATATCTTCTAAATTAGCCCGCTGAGTCGGGCTTTTTTATTTAAAAAAAATAAATTTGACAAATCTGCTTATACTATGTTATACATAGTATGTACTAAATATTTAATTTTAAAATATGCCATTTTCTAAACAACTTATGAAAGGAGTTACAGAAACAATCGTACTCCACAGCATTAATCAACTTGGCGAAGCGTATGGATATCAACTTGCGCAAGCCATCAAAGAACAAGGGGGCGGCATCTTGGAGATGCAAGAAGGGACACTATACCCTCTATTGTACCGTTTAGAAAATAAAGATTTAGTCAAAAGCGTCATTAAACAGGCGTCAAGTGGAAAAAACCGTCGTTATTATTCATTGACTACAAAAGGAAAAAAATTGTTAGTAGAAAACAAACAAGAATTAAAGTCATTCTTTTTAGGCGTAAGAGGAGCATTAAATTTGTCTGTTTAATTTTATGACTAATAAAAAAGATTTTTTCTCTGACTTAGAAAAAGCATTACCGTCTTCGTCTTATGTAGAACGTTTTAAAGAAGAGCTTAACAATCACCTAGAAGATGATACTGAGAAAATTATGCAAAACGGATTTGATTCAACACGAGCTCAAGAACAGGCGCTTTGCAATATAGGTGATAGCAATCAATTAACTCGTGCATATATAAAATGGCTTCGTCCTGACCTGCTACTATCTTTTCATTTTGAAAGTCTGATAGTAGGTAGCGTAGCCGCAGTTCTTTGCCTTGGTTATTTTTTTCTTTCTATAACCAGCTTCTTTCGTGAGCAAGCTGGTGACCCCAACAGTTGGGAAGCGTGGGTGTTCTATATCGTGATTCCTTTTCTCTTTTTTTTAATCTTCTACCTATTTTCCATTGCCTTTGCTCTTAAAAAATCAATGGCACCACTACGCCTTCGGCTTATTAGTATTATTGCCGCCCTACCATTTATTGTCATTCTAAGCATTGTGCTTATAGCTGAACAAACAGAAAGGGGCGGTATTTATTTTCCACTTTTTCGTCATGCAATTGCGGCACTAAGCGTTAATTATACAGCCCTTGGTTTTGCTGTATACATACTAATTCGTGGCCTAAAAACCGCTCCCACCCAATTGGCAAAAATAAGAAAGTATGCTGCTTTTCCAACAATTATCACACTGGAGCTGTACTTGATTAGCAGCTCTATGATTCCACATCTCTACCCACAAATGTATTGGCAATTTTTATCAGTGCGCGAACAAATTGATACTTATACTAAAACCGCGCTGGGAGCTGGCATACATCTGACTGATAATGTTATGTATGAAGTGTGGATATTTGGCATACTGTTCGCCATTGTAGCTGTATTCTGTTTGATAAATCTAGTATTATATACTTATAGTAAAAAAAATCACCCTGGTATTAAATTTCCTGGATTTAAATTAGTCTTAGTTAGTTATATTATCTTATTGTTTACAATCCCGCCTGCTCAGAATTTTAACCTCCCTACTAACTGGTTACGTCCGACGACAAATGCCATAAAGATAATCGAGAAAAAACAAACTGGCCCCTTTTACTACTGGTTTCTAAACGTATTTAAAGATAAATCCGGGTATGGCGTCTCTGATATAAATATTGTGAATAATAATTTTATTATTCACAGAGAGGGACCAGACTATATAAATATTTTAACAAATATCGAATCAGTAAATAATTTCAATATAAGGACTGAAACACTTAACGAAGGCGACATTATAAAACTAGGGCAAAATATTACGATACCACACGGAGTACTATCTCAAGGGTTTACCTGCACACCACCGAGCAGTACCATACCATCAACATTTGCTAATAGCGAAGTCGTATTCTGCACCGGCTTAACGTATAATAAAATCCCTATTTTTTCGGGTAATACACCCTATGCTATTCTTTCTATTTTAGTAGATAATCAAAAAAAGTGGGCTCTTATAAATCTAACAGAAATAACAGAAGCTGGTTGGGGAGGGCGTCCTGGTATATATTTGGTATCCTTACCTTAATCTACGGATCAAGCTTGACTTATAGTAAAAAATGTAGTATTGTATTGAGGTTAGAATTAAAAAATTCAGCTCTCGTTTTTCTTAATTCATAATTCTTTATTCATAAATCTTCAATAATTTTATGCCTAATCAACAAAGTGCAAAAAAAGAACTCCGCAAAATGAAAAAGCGCGCCGCTTTAAATAAAGTACGTCGCGATACCTACAAGACTTTGCTCAAAAAAGCTGTAGTGAGTAAATCCACTGATGTGCTAAGATCTGCCCAACAAGCTTTGGACAAAGCAGCTAGAACCGGCGTTATCAAAAAGAATACTGCTTCCCGCAAACTTTCCCGCTTAATGAAGAAACTTAATAAAGCTGCAAAATAATTTTAAGAAAGTTTTCCTACGAACAAATCAATCAGCCAAGACTGGTCCGCAAGACCGGTCTTTGTTTTTATATCTAAATCCAAAAGTTGTTTATAAATATCTTTTAGTTTATCCAAAGAAAACCGTTTGATGAGTGGCAAACTTTTTTTTACTACAAACGGATGTAGCTCCAAGGCTTTAGCCATACTGTCGCTAGAAATATTCTCTTCGCGATTGAACAAATCCCGCATAGAAATAAGAATGCGAAACTGACGCACAATCATACTAAATAAATATCCATCTTCTTGGCCCAATCGGCGCTGATCTTCTATGAGTTTGAAGGCTAATTTGCGGTTACCAACCACAATCGCGTCTACCATATTAAAAATATTATCGTCGGCTTTTTCTTCCAAAAATAACTGCACATCACCCAGAGATATTTCTTTTTTATTACTATACGCCACGAGCTGATCTACCAACGAATTAGCATACCACATATCTCCGCCCGTGTTTTGCGCCAAATAATTCAAGGCTTGCATGTTGATAGTACCGCCACGACTGGTAACTTCTGTTTTTATCCAATTGGCCATAGAGGCGCCGGCAAGCGAAGCAAACTCTTTGGCCCATTTTTCTTTGGCTAATAATTTTTGCAGTTCTTGAGCAATTTTTGTTTTGCCAATTGACTCACCCTGCCAAAAAATTATCACATTTTTTTCAGGTAACTTATTTTCTTTAACCCCTTCAATAAAAGATTCTAAAGTATCTGTGTCTTTGTTAGATAATAAATTCTGAATAACAATTAATCTCTTCTCTGCCAAAAAAGGCGTGGCTGTAATCTCAGACCATAACCGCCCACTTTCTTCCTTTTGCCCATCCAAAACAACCACGTTCATTCCTTGCGGGTCTCGTTCTTTTTTGAACCTGTCTATTTGTTGAGCGAGGTAATGCCGGCTAGAAAATGTATCTTCACCGTAGATATAGATAATCATATGGATACAATTTTAATGCCAAAACAAAAATATAGCAAACAAGGCATGCTGGGCATTGACAAAACTTAAAAAAAACAGTATTTTTTGTATACTCACCAATTTGACCCCCCCTAAAAAGGGGTGTCCTGGAGGAACGATGAGCGAGACGATCCCCCCTGACATGGAGGCTCCGCCACCACCGAATCAAGGAGGTCCGCGGCCACGGCCACGACCGAGACGGCGAGGCGACCAGCCCCTTCCCTGGCGACCGGGACGGGATGAGGACAGGCCGCGTTTGCCGGATCTCGACGGCTAGCACGTCTACAAAGGCAGAAAACGCCAGGCTCGCGCGAGCGAACCTGCGCCAACCTACTGCCTTCCCGGCCGGCGACGATACCACACGGTGCCGTCGCCGAGACTTTTGCTTAAAATTATCCAACTCGCTTAATCATAAACTCAATTTCAGGAATGGCGTTAATGTAAGAAATTTTTTTATCCGGGTGAGCATTTTGATACACGCGAAATATTTCATCGGCAAATCCTTGTCCAACTGTTTCAACTTTAGCAAAATCCAAAACTACCTCTTTAAATTTTTCTAAGCCTGCCAAAAGTCTTCTCGCCTGTGAACGAGAAATAAAAATTGTATCAAGGTTATACAACTTAACTTGGATTTCTGTTTTGGTAAAACCGCTATCAACATCCGCAAACCGCGCAAAAACGTCGGTTAGCTTTTTATTAGACATAATACCAATTGTAAACACAACCTTTGTGCCATGATCTCGCCTCTGGGGCACAATAAAAATATCATTAATATTATTATCAATTCGCAGTTCGGTTTGTTCGCTGGCAAGTGAAAAAACATCAGCGATCTTAGAGGTAAAAAATATACCTTCTCCGGAATGGAACCCCCGAGCGGTTGTTTGCTTGCCTTTTAAGAGATCCTGAATCGCTTCATACTCATTTTTAAGGCCGTGGAACTTCATAATGTTATTAAATACCCCTACACCAAAATCTCTAACAGAGAAAATAATATTACCAGATTCTTTCTTAAACTCAACTGATATTTTTGTTGAACCAGAGTGATCAATAGCGTTATTTAACATTTCCGTAAAAGCATACTCCAAAATATTTACCGTTGTTTGTGGCACATCTACCAAAAGACTAGATGTGTTTTTGAAATCTCGAAAAACCTGATCTTCACTCAAATTTTGATTTATCAAATCTTTACGCCAAATCTGAGAAGCTTCCTCCAGTATTTTTTCATCAAACAAAACATAATGAGTGCGATTGGTTTGTCCCAAACGCAGAATCTTTTTTTCTTGGATAAGCTGATTAAGAAGCCGATTCAAGTAAGTCCGACTAAACCCGCTTAAACTAAGCAGTTCTTTGGTGGAGGCTTCTTTATTTTGGGCGATGAATTGTAAGATTTTTTCTAACATAATAATCTAGCTAAATTTACCCTATAATTATAGCATTTTTCTTCAAACTTGTCAACTAAAATACTGAACTTGTTAACTAACTTGTAAACTAGGTATTCTAACTTGACAACCAACTTAAACTATCTAGCTTATTTAGGCTTAAATACTGAATATTTACAAAAGGGGGACCTTTTTACAGCATAATAAATTTTGAAGCACTCGATTATCCACAATTGATATATTGACAAAATAACAGAAATAGAGTAAGGTTCGACATTAAATTAAAAGGGTTTAATCATTAACTAAGCATAGTATGAAGCAAAAATTGTTTGTCGTTGGAATCTTATCAGTCTTAGCAGTTACAAGTATGGTATTTTTTATCAAATTAGCAGAAACAGTTTTTGCAGTATCTACGAACGATTCCACTGTTACTCTAATCGCATTACCATATAATAACGAAGTATATGACTGGTCAAATAATTACCAAGAAAGAACGGTAAACTGTAATTTAGACGAAGACAAAAAATGTGGGGAGTGCCAAACTTTACCAACCGAAGGATCATTGCGTAAAAAATGTTGCGCTTCAGGTGAGAGATGCTTAGTCATTACTCAAACAAATTGTACAACGGGTGACGGGAGACCTTGCTAAAATACTAGATCCACATACAATAAAATATAAAAACAGGCAACTTATCTTGCCTGTTTTTATATTTTATTGTATGCACCTTGCGTGCTTTTTTTGTTATATGCTATACTACGGGTTGTAGTAGAAAATTTTATTAAACTTAATTGCCTCGGCAAACCACCCCTACCCCTCCTTGGAAAGGAGGGGATAAAAAACCCATATGAAAAATACCCAATCAAACCTCGGCAGCTTGGAAGAAGAGATAATGCAAATTATTTGGAAAGAAAATAATGCCTCCGTGCGTTGCATTTTTGATAAGCTCAAGAAAAAAAGAGAGCTTGCCTATACCACTGTCATGACTATCATGTCCCGCCTTCATACCAAAGGCATTCTTCATCGTCGTCTGCATGAAAACGGATCATATATTTATTCTCCGGCGCAAAGTAAAGAAAAATTTTTGGACAAGATCTCTGAACGAGTCATCAAAGACCTTATAAAAAATTGTGGCGAGGTGGCTGTGGCCAGATTTATAGATATTGTGGAAGCAGGTAATTTCAAAAAATCGAGTGAGTGGAGAAAGAGGCTCAGAAATATAAAATAAGATATGGCTCTCAACCTCAGACAAAAATCTAACCTGATCTTTATAGAGATAATTTTTCTAGGATCTGTTTTAACATCTTTGTTTTTGCTTATACTTTATAAAATATATAATTTTGTTTTTGCTTTTATTGGCAAGGCGGTCTTGCAAAACGCAGAGCTAGCCTGTGGCTGTCAAATAACACCGACGCAAAATAATTATTTTTTACTTGGATTCTTGTCTTTATTGGCTGTAGCAATCGGATCTGTTTTGATTATTGGGGTTTTAAAAATTATTCTAAGCGTATTTAAAACAAACAAGTTTATCGGTTTAGAGAAAAACAAAAAACAAATTCTTTCTCCCAAGCTTGCGCAAATTGCCAGACAGACAAACCTGGAAAAAAATATAACTCAAATCGATTCTGCCAAGCCAATTATTTTTTGCCATGGCATTTGGCGCTCCCATATATATGTCTCGTCTACTATCGTACAAAACCTAGGCTTTAGCGAATTAAAAGCGGCAATCCTACACGAAAGCCACCATCTGCAAACGAGAGAACCGGCTAGACTACTAGCAGTCAGATTTATTAGTACCTTTTCTTTTATACCTGGCATCAAAAATCTTACACAAAAATACTTATCTTTTTCAGAAATTGCTGCCGACGAGTTGGCAACCGATAATTTTCAAACCAAGCAGCATTTAGCCTCAGCCATGGCCAAAGTTCTTGATCTCGAAGAGAGACGAATTTTACAAACAGGGCTTAACCTGTCTTACTTTAGCCAAATCACCGAGGAACGAATTCTAGCTCTAAGTAATATAAAATTCCAACCAACTTTTGTCCGAGAAGCCTTGCGAGCAATACCAGGTTTGACTATAATTATAATGATTTTGTTGTTACTACCACCTCAATTAACACCTCCACCAAACAGCACCGCTCTTTTACCAAACGGTAAATGCCAGGATATTGTTCTAATTGAAAAATGCCAAAAAAATTCTAATTCTGAAATCATAAAATATTTCCAAAGTTTACAGAACCAGAGTAGAATAGAAACAGGTGGATAACTTTCTTTGACAATTCATAACTTAGATACTACAATACGTAGTAGAATAATATTAATTTACTAATTTTAATTCCTTAAAATATGTTTGAGAATTTGTCAGGCAAACAAGGTTTCCTTTTTGGAATCCTTTCGGGCATGGGACTAACCGCCATTATTGGTTTTAGTTTCTTGACTCCAGTTTTACTACGCAACAATACTGTTGCTCAAAATGTCGGTGGCACCTACCAGCAAGCAGCCCAAACAAACCCTCAAGATACCGCCACCGTACCTAGCGCCCCTATCCCAACCAACATACCAAAAACTAAAAAACCAAAGGTGGAACTGTTTGTAATGTCAAAATGTCCATATGGTCTACAGATGGAAAAAGCTTTTATCCCTGCTTATGACTTGCTCAAGAAAAAAGCTGATTTTGATATCAAATTTGTTTCCTATGCAATGCACGGAAAAGAAGAGGTGGACGAGAACACTCGCCAATATTGTGCCCAACAACAAGACAAGGATAAGTTCTACAAATATCTTGATTGTTATTCTGCCGAAGGTGATACTGCCGGCTGTATGAAATTATCAGGCTTAAACGAAAGCAAGATTAATAGTTGTGTCGATAAGGCTAATAAAGAGTTTGGCATTTTGGACAAGTTTAACGATCAAAGCACTTGGCTAAGCGGTCGTTATCCTATCTACCCAATCGATGAGGAACTAAATACAAAATATGGGGTTCAAGGATCGCCAACTCTAGTTATAAATGGAGTGCAAGTTGATGCTGGCCGTACTCCTGATGCAATAAAATCTGTGGTCTGCGCAGCATTTGAAAACGCCCCTAGCGAATGTGAACAGGCTCTCTCCGCTTCCTCACCTCAGCCTGGATTTGGTACTGGTTTGGCGCAAAATGTTGATAGCGGAGCCGCTTGCGGGGGATAAGCCTATGCTTAAAGAATTAATAGAAAAAATGAAAATCAATAATTGGTTTTTACTTGGAAGCGTGATTGGGATAATTGGGGGCTCAGCTCTCATTGCTCTACTATTTATCAAAATGGACGCCGGGGCTAGTGAAAAAATAACCAGAGCAGCTAACGCAAGCCTGCCAACCAGTATATCTCTGACAATCATTACAGATAAAGATTGTGCCAACTGTTTTGATATAACCACGCTCACAGAACAGATAAAAAAACAAAATGTAAAAATAATCTCAGAAAAAACCTACGAAAAAAATGATCGGAAGGCAAAAAGTCTGATCAAAAAATTCTCTATCCAGAAACTTCCCACTTTTATTATCTCAGGAGATCTTGACAGGAATCAAACCCTAAAGGATTTCTTCTCCCAAGCAGGTGATATTACCAAAAAATCGTTTGTGTTTCGCAAGGTTAATCCGCCATACAGCCTAACAGAAACAGGGGAGATAAAGGGAAAGATTAATTTTACTCTAATTACTGATCAGTCTTGCACAGACTGCTATGATTCTTCTGCTCACGCCACTATCTTGGCAGGCTTTGGCATAAATACAGCGCCACAAACAATTGATATTAATTCCGAAACAGGAAAAGAGTTGGTAAATAAATACAAGATCAGTCTGATCCCAACATTTATTTTGTCTGGGGATTTACCAGAATACCAACAACTAAAATCTGTTTGGGATCAAGTTGGTGATATTGCCGAAGATGGTACATACATATTCACCAAGGGCGTACCACTGATGGGAAACTACAAAGATCTATCCACCAACAAAATAATGCCAAAACAAAATAACTAGCCTAAACAAAAAATCCCAACCTGTACGGAAGGGGTTTTTTGTTTATAAATAATTTTTTTATTTCATCTCACCCCAGCTACGATTAGAGCTCAACCCGACTTTAATCGGCACGCGCAGGGATACCACATTTTCCATTGTCTTTTTTACCAACTCACCGACTTCTGCCGCCAAACTTTCTTTTACTTCCAAAACCAACTCGTCATGCACCTGCAAAATCATTCTTGTTTCTTTTGCTAATTCTTTATTGTTAGTTGTTAGTTGTTTGTGTACTTCTATCATCGCCATCTTCATCAAATCCGCAGCTGTGCCTTGGATAGGATGATTAACCGCCATTCTCTCCGCCGCGGCACGTAGTTGAAAATTACCGGCATTAAGTTCTGGCAAATAACGACGACGACCAAATAAGGTTTCGCAATAACCTTCTTTTTTGGTAAATTCTAAGGTGCGATCAATATATTCACGCACCCCACTAAACGCTTCAAAATATTTTTTGATAAAATCTTTGGCTTCAAACTGCGAAATGCCGGTACGCCAACTGAGCCCATACGAACCCATCCCGTAGAGCACACCAAAATTTACTTCTTTGGCTGCATAGCGCATTTCTTTAGTCACTTTATCGAGCGGAACATTGTTTATCGCCGCCGCGGTCGCCTGATGAATATCTTCGTCGTTGTTAAAAATCTCAATCATTTTTTTATCCTCAGCTAGAGATGCCACAATACGCAATTCAATCTGAGAATAATCGGCGCTTACCAGCACATTGCCCGGCTCGGCAATAAACGCTTTACGGACAGCGCGACCAAGTTCGGTGCGAATCGGAATGTTTTGCAGGTTTGGATCAATGCTAGACAGACGACCAGTGGCGGCAATAGTTTGATTATAATGAGTATGAATACGGTGCGTTTTTTTGTTGACTAGGGTAGGCAAAACATCTATATAGGTATTTTGCAATTTGGCCAGCTCACGATATTCTGAAATTTCAGGAATGATTGGATGCAGGTCTCGTAATTTTTCTAATTCTTCAGCCGAGGTAGACAGACCAGTCTTGCCTTTTTTGATGCCTGCCACTGAAAGCCCCATCTTATCAAACAATACTTCTCGTAATTGCAAGGGCGAAGCAATGTTAAATTCCATGCCGGCAAACTTATATATTTTTGCCGTTATTTTTTCTAGACTCTCGGTCGCTTCCTTAGACAGTTTTTCCATCATCTTGAGATCGATAGCCACGCCATTTACTTCCATCTCCGCCAAAACTGGAATAAGCGCCATTTCTATAGTTTTAAACAGTCCCAGATTATCAACTTGTTCTAACTCAGTCTGTAGTTTTTCTTTGGTCTGAGAAACCAAGAATAATTCTTCGGCCAAGTTTTTCTTATCTACGCCAAATAAATTAGTTTGGGCTGTGTTTTGCGCCAAGGTTTTACCTAATACTTTTAATAACAGACTGGTAATATCATGTGCGCGACTGCCGGGATTAAGAAGATATGACGCGACCATCACATCAAACAAATTATTTTTTATCTCTGCTTCAAAATTAAATTTGAGGGCTTTGAACAAATCTTTCAAATCATGGCCAACTAATTGAATCTCTTCATTTTGAAAAATCGGCAAGATTTTTTTAATCATTTTTGTCTCTACAAAAAACAAATTTTCTTGCACGCCAAATATTAATCCTAACAAATCTGTTTCCAAAACTTCTTTCCCACTCAATACTGGTCGACAAACAAATGATTTTTCTTTTTCAATTAACTTGGTCATTCCGACTAGTTCTGCCTCTGTTTTAATTTCCGAAAAAACCATTTTTATTTCATTTTTCTTTTTGTGGGTTTCTTTTTCCATCACTGACACATCAAACCCGGGCACACGTTTTAACAATGAAACAAATTCAAACTTTTGAAACAATTCTTCTATTTTTGATTTATTAAATTCTTTTATCTTGCAATTTTCTAACTTGAAATCCAAATCTGGCACAGCGCAATTAATACTAGCCAGCTCAAAACTCATTCTGGCACTAGCCTCACCTTCAGTTAATTTATTTAGTACACCTGGTTTTATCTCTGATTTAATTTTTGACTTTTCATCTTTTAGTTGGTCGTAAATATTTTCTATACTGCCATAGGCCTTTATCAAATCCGTGGCTGTTTTTTCGCCAATACCAGGCACGCCTGGAATATTATCTGAGGTGTCTCCGCGCAAGGCTTTATAGTCCACCATTTTTTCTGGACCAAAGCCAAATCTGTTTTCTACCTCTTTAGTATCGTAGATAACTATATCGCTTATGCCTTTGCGAAGCGTATAAACTTTAACTCCTTCTTGCACTAGCTGTAATGTATCCATATCACCCGTCACCACAAAGACCTCTGCTTTGCCTTTTGTTTTTTCAACTATCGTTCCTATCACATCATCAGCCTCATAGCCTTTCATTTCATAAATTGGTAAATCAAAAGATTCTACCACTTCATGCACCAATGGAATTTGGTCATAGAGAGCCTGATCAGCTTTGACACGCGTAGCTTTATATTCTTTGAACTGCACGTGCCGAAAAGTTGGCCCAGCCATATCAAAAGTCACCGCAATATGATCGGGTTTTAAATCTTTCCAAACTTTAAGAAGCATGGATGTAAATCCATAAACAGCATTTACCATTTTGCCGTCCTTGGTAGTCAGAGGCGGTATGGCATGATAGGCCCTGTGTATTATCGCATTGCCGTCAATGATGATTAACCTGCTCATAAAATAATACTTATAGCGCACTTGCCCCGCATTGAACCGCCTCAGCGGTTCTAGTGCTGGGGTTTCCATCGATAATAATGAGTCTCGACATAGAGGTCGCGGTGGGAATTGCACCCACGCATAGGGGTTTTGCAGACCCCTGCCTTACTGCTTGGCTACGCGACCATGGAAGTGATAAAACAATACCACTTTGCAAAGATTTTTTCAACCCTGGGCTAAGCTAAGAATAAGTGCCCAGGGTATGATTGTTATAATTGCTAGAGTTGAGTGAAAAGAAAATTTATTTACTTTTCCGAAACTCGACGCAATTTCAAACGTCCATAAGGGACGCTTATTTTACAAACTGGAATGGGTTGGTGCGGGCGCCATTTATCCAGACTTCAAAATGCAAGTGAATACCAGTACGACCACGAACATTTCCGGTGTTGCCCATCATACCGATTGTTTGTCCAGCCTCTACCTGATCACCTACATTAACAAGCAAACGAGAGTTGTGGCCATAGAGGGTCTTGATACCACCACCATGATCAATAATAATTACACAGCCATATCCAGAGTTCCAACCGCATTGAGATTTAACAACTACACCCGCTTTAGATGCATAGTTTGGAGTAGAAAAGCTTCCCCCAGCAATATCAACACCGTGATGTTTCCATGTGAAATATTGAGTAATCAGTCTTGTGCCAGATGGCCATACATAACCTGAAACACTTGGCGCTTGTCTAGAGCCAGGTGGCGCCGCGATACGAGCCACAGTTCTAGCAGTAACGACAGGTGTTTTTGGTGTAGCTACTTTGACACCATTTGGAATAATAATCTTTTCTCCGGCCACCAAATCAGTCCCGTCTTCTTTTAATTTATTTTGCTTAATAATATCTTCGGCTGTAGCTGAATACAAACTGGCGATCCTGTTTAAATTATCACCTTTTCTTATAACATGACTTAACCCCGTGACTGGCAAAATTCTCAATTTATCACCTGGGTGTAAATAAGAGTTCATTCCCAAATTATTTTCCCACAAAATTGTATTTATACTAACCTGAAACTGAACCGCGATACTTCCCAGGGAATCTCCGGCCTCAACTATATAATCAATAATGTCTTCACGCCCTCCATTTACCGAGACGCCTGACATAATAATGGGCTTAGACAAGGCAGAGCCTCCTGCCACGACTGTGCCTAGCTCCATATTATCGAGATTTGCTCTCATATACTGATCCTGTGTCAAAGAGCCGGTTTTCCATACTGAAGCGTTACTGTTGTCACTTTCGGCACTACCCACAGTAGCCGTAATCTCTTCTACACTATAGTCCTCGTCAGCCGGAGACAGTGAGTATGCTAAGGTTTTTTGACCAGGTATACCAACAAATTCTTTTTTAGCATAAAGCTTGGTTTGGGGTAGAGCCACCACGATTAAAATTAGAAAAATAACGATCTGTAAATTATCTCTTTTAACCAAATTTCCATCAAAACCGCTAATATTAGCCACTTTTTTAAAGAAATAGCTTACTTTATAGTGAATAAAACCAACAAATCGCCAGAAAGGAGAGAAAATTTTGGCTAAAACAAAAGAAATCTTGGCCCCAAACCACCAAAATAATCTCTTTACATATATCAAAACCTTTAGGGTTTTTAGTAAAATTTTATAATGCATATTGCTTGACGCAAACGCTATATTAGCATATCATATTGATTAAAACAACCTTGGACACATCCGAATTTACGGATAATCTAGGGGCTTAATTAATTAACACTAAACTATGTCAGTGTTTCTCTACGCCATATTGCCAGCTGTTTTGGCAATAATTTACGGAGTTATTTTAATTAGCTGGATAAACAAACAGCCAGCCGGAGATGATCGCATGAAAGCGATTGCCAAAGCTATCCAAGAAGGCGCAAATGCTTACTTGGGAAGACAATACCGAACAATTGCAATGGTAGCAGTTGTTGTTTTTGTTTTACTTGGAGTTGGGGTAAATTGGCTCACTGCAGTTGGTTTTGTTGTTGGCGCCGTACTTTCCGGTTTAGCTGGAATTATTGGTATGAGTGTTTCCGTACGAGCTAATATAAAAACTGCCGAAGCTGCCAAAACTGGGATGAAAGAAGCCCTGGATGTAGCTGTTAGAGGTGGTTCAACTACTGGTTTATTTGTAGTTGGTCTCGGCTTGCTTGGCGTTTCTGTTTTTTATCTATTAACAAAAGATTTATCAGCTTTAATCGGTCTTGCTTTTGGTGGCAGTCTAATTTCAGTCTTTGCTAGAATTGGTGGCGGTATTTTTACCAAAGCTGCTGATGTGGGCGCAGACTTGGTTGGTAAGGTAGAAAAAGGAATTCCTGAAGATGATCCACGCAACCCGGCTGTAATTGCCGACAATGTCGGTGATAATGTTGGCGACTGCGCTGGTATGGCAGCTGACTTATTTGAAACATACGCAGTGACTGCTATTGCTACCATGGTGCTTGGCGGTTTACTTTTTGTCGGAAATGAAAAAGCTGTCATTTATCCATTGATTTTGGGTGGTGCTTCTATTATTGCTTCTATCCTTGGCACATTCTTTATCCGCTTGGGCAAGACTCAACACATTATGAATGCTCTCTATAAAGGATTAGCTGCCTCAGGGATTATTTCCTTAATCGCTTTCTATCCAATTACCAAATGGCTCATGGGCAATTTGGTAGGATATGATGTTAATAAAATTTACGCAGCCTCTGTAATCGGTTTGGTTTTGGCTGCAGTAATGGTTTGGATTACCGAGTACTATACTTCTACAGAATATGCACCAGTAAAACAGATTGCCAAAGCTAGTGAGACAGGACATGGCACCAACGTGATTGCCGGACTTGCTGTTTCTATGAAATCTACTGCTTGGCCAGTTCTATTTATTGTTGCTGGTATTCTTTCTACATATTGGCTCGCTGGATTATACGGTATTGCCATCGCTGCGATGAGTATGTTGTCTCTAGCTGGAATTATAGTAACTATTGATGCTTATGGACCAATTACCGACAATGCTGGTGGTATTGCTGAGATGAGTGAGCTTCCAGAACATGTTCGCGAAATTACCGACAAGCTTGACGCAGTTGGCAACACTACCAAAGCTGTCACCAAGGGCTATGCGATTGCTAGTGCTGGATTGGCATCTTTAGTACTATTTGCTGACTACACTCACAAACTTCCTGAAACAGTAAAATTCATGATCAACGATCCAAAAGTTTTAGCCGGATTATTTATTGGTGGTTTATTACCATACCTTTTCGGTTCCTTACTTATGGAATCTGTTGGAAAAGTAGCTGGTAAAGTTGTAGAAGAAGTCCGCCGACAGTTCCGCGAAATTCCAGGCATAATGGAAAGAACCAACAAACCAGACTACGGCAAAGCCGTAGATATCGTCACCAAAGGCGCTATTGGTCAGATGATTGTTCCGGCTATCATTCCAGTTCTTGCTCCAGTACTTGTTGGCTGGATCTTGGGTGTAGAAGCTTTGGGCGGTTTACTTATTGGTACTATTGTGACTGGACTATTCGTAGCTATTTCAATGACTACCGGTGGTGGCGCTTGGGATAATGCCAAGAAATATATTGAAAAAGGAAACTACGGAGGTAAAGGATCTTTTGCCCACCAAGCAGCTGTCACTGGCGACACCGTTGGTGATCCATACAAGGATACTGCTGGTCCCGCAATAAACCCTATGATAAAAGTTGCGAACATAGTTGCACTTCTAATTGTTGGCCTGCTTATTAAGTAAAACCCGACTTGCCCCGCAGTGAAGCTTTTTAGCTTCTACTGCTGGGGTGATTAAGGTGGCCAATATTGTGGCTTTGTTGATTGTAGGATTGCTTATAAAATAAAATCTACTTAACGCTTAATTTAGACTAAAAGAAGACCTATTTAAGGGTCTTCTTTTCTTTTACCTTCACCTTGACACACCCCCTTTTTTCAAGTAAAATCCCCAAATAATTATTCTCTAAATCTTATATGGGCTAAAGCCCATATATACTCATTCGCTCAAAAATATTTGAGCAAGCTCAACATTTTATTCACTCATTTCGCATATGAAACACGAACTTAAAAAGCTAGAAAAATCACAAGTAGAGCTCACCATCACTGTCGAACCAAAGGATTATAAAAAGGACCTAGAAGAGGCGGCTGTTCGAATTTCCGAACGCGCTGCCATCAAAGGCTTCCGCCCAGGCAAAGCCCCTTATGAAATGGTCAAACAACAAGTGGGCGAAATCAAAATCATCGAAGAAGCCATGCAAAGTATCGTAGAGCGTAACTTCTTTATGGCTGCCAAAGAATCCAAACTAGACACTGTTGGTATGCCTCAAATCACGATTACCAAAATCGCTCCGGGCAATGATTTGGTCTTTACCGCTACTGTTGCCCTACTTCCAACTATCAAACTTGGCAACCTAGCTACAGTTAAAGTAAAACACCAAGCCAAAGAAATCACTGATCAAGAAATTGATAATGTTTTGAATGATTTAAAAAAAATGCAAACCAAAGAAATTATCAAACCTGAGGCAGCAACCAAAGACGATAAGGTAATAATCAACATGGAAATGTTTTTGGACAAAGTGCCGGTTGAAGGCGGACAAGCTCCAAACCACCAAGTATATTTGAACGAACCTCACTACATTCCAGGCCTAGCCGAACAATTAATAGGTCTCAAAAAAGATGATACCAAAGAATTTTCTTTGAAGTTTCCAAAAGATCATTACCAAAAACATTTAGCTGGCCGTGAAATTGATTTTAAAGTAAAAGTAAATGAAGTTTTTGAATTACAACACCCGGATATCAACGAAGAGTTTGCCAAAACTTTGGGTCAAGAAAGTGTCGAAAAATTAAAAAATATTTTGCGAGAAAATTTGACAGCTGAAGCGAAACAAAAAGATGAACAAAAAATTGAAATTGAAATCCTAGACCAAATGATTGAAGCGGCTGAATTTTCTGAAATTCCAGATGTACTCATAAATGCCGAGAAAAATAAAATCTTCCAAGAACTCAAATACAGTTTGGAAAACCAAGGCATTGATATGGAAAAATATCTAAAGGATTTGAAAAAGACCGAAGAAGATATTTATAAGGACTTTGCCGAACAAGCTTTGCGCCGAGTGAAGGCAGCTCTTCTCTCTCGCCAAGTGGCTGTTGAAAATAAAATCAAAGCCGAAAAAGCGGATCTTGATGCAGAAATAAAACAAATTAAGGCCGCTTACCCTGACAACAAAAACGTAGAAGAAAACCTCAAAAAACCAGAGGTGCTTGATACCCTATCTCTTACTATTCAAAATAGAAAAGTAATGACTTGGTTGAAGGAACAAGTAGCCGGACCTGCAAAAGATACAAAATAATACACTTTTAATAAGGCCTAAATCTTCTCAAAAAATCAAGGGCTAACCCTTGATTTTTTGTCGTTTTTAAGGTATAATACGATAGTTAATTTTTAATTATATAATATGCCTGAGGTTAACCAAAACGAAAGCGGCTATTCCAAAAAGATGGTTTGGCTTATCCTTTTACTAATTGTTGTGGCTGGAGTTGGTCTAGTTGTAGCAATTTGGCCAAAAGACAAGTCTGTAATAGAAGCTATTTATCCCAAAAACCCAGCTGTAAATAATAACTCTAACCCTGCTAAAAATAACAACAACCCAGGTAGTAACGGTTCAAACCAAACCCCAGCCAACAACCAAACAAATGGTGGTGGCAATAACACAACTCCAAATACTCCGCCAGCGACCAACCCAACAACTTCAACCACTTCTACACCTCCAAATCCAGGTAACACACCAAATGATGTCTTAGATCCAAACACAGGTGCGCCAATCACACCTCCAAACGGAGGGACACCTCCTGGTGGAGCAAACCCAAATACTGGCAACAACACGCCACCAAACGGGGGCACAAATCCTGGCACAGTCAACCCAAATACAACAACTACAACTCCGCCAACTACAGATGTTCCACCAGGTGGCTTAAGACCTTAATTAATACAAACAAAAAACACCTTGATCTAGGTGTTTTTTGTTTTATCACTTATTTAATTGCGTCCACCCCACCTTTACTCCAAGGATTACAACGTAATATTCTCCAGGCAGTCTTTGGTAAGCCTATTATTAAACCGTATTTTTGTATTACTTGATAACCATATTCACTACAAGTGGGATAATACTTACAATATCCATCTGGAAACATAGCTTTAAAGAGTCCATGGTCTGGAGAAATAGTTTTTTGATAGATTTTAATCAACCATAAAATCGGTTTTCTTGGCAGGGTTGAGAGAAAAATTATTATTTTTTGCAATAACATATTGAATTATTGTCATACCAAATCTTTTTCTGCGTTTTATTTAGCAATAAAAAGTAGGCGGGAAAAATGCTATTTTAAAACTTTCGCGCGACTTAACAAAACTTTTATTTCTTGGCTAATGTCAGCGTAAACTTTATCCAAAATAGCCTTCTTTGCCACCACTAATATATAGTAGCCATTTTTGATTTTATCATCCTTGATGAGGAGCCTTAAGACCTCTCTTATCTGTCGGCGGACACGATTACGAATAACTGCGCTTTTATGGAACTTTAGGCCTACAGAAATGGCTAACTTTAGCTGTGAAGAGAAAGTTTCTGAATCCCCAGTACCAGAGCCACTCAGTGGCTCGGTACGGGGCTTCGCTTCTTTTTTAAACTTAGGGAAAAATTTTTCATTTTTAGACAAGTCCAAAACCTTAATATCCAAAAGTAGGCCATTTTGCCAGGAGCCATGTTTCATTACTAGATTAAAATCTCTTTCTTTGCGTAATCTGTTTTCTTGTTGGAACATATATACAAGTATATCACAAAACCCGCCTGTTGGCGGGTTTTGTTTTAGTTTATCTTGTTTTCTTTGTTCTCTTTCCCTTTCTTTCATCAGAAACGGTAAGTTTCTTTCTGCCTTTAGCGCGTCTACGGCTCAAAACTCCGCGACCACCCTTGGTACTCATTCTTGATAAGAAACCATGGGATTTTGCTCGCTTTCTTTTCTTTGGTTGATAGGTTCGTTTTGTTGACATAACTAAGCTTTAAATGTTAAATATAACTATACAATTATAGAATGAATTTCAAAAATTGTCAAGTTTATCCAGTTGTCCACACCTTGTCCCCAGTCCTTCCCCTTTTGATTTTACATAAACTCTTTGTCATTACATCTTATTGTGATAAGATTAAATCGCTAAACTTAACGTTTTTTTATATATGTCCAACCACGAAATCTGGCAGGCTGTCTTAGGAGAGTTGGAATTAACAATTTCCAAACCAAATTTTGTCACCTGGTTTCGCGGTACTGACATCATGTCTTACCAAGACAGTTGCGCTGTACTATGCGTACCAAACGACTTTTATCGAAGCTGGCTAGAAAAAAACTACCACCAAATGATTGTAAAGTCCCTAGAAAGAGTGACTGGCAAGCCAATCAAAAAGCTTGAATACAAGGTCTTTAATATAAAAAACATTACCACTCCAGCTGTAGCCATAGAAGAAAAAACAGAAACCCCGGTTCTTCCAGATACTTTTCCACAGTCTAATTTCCCTCCAGCTAGCGAAATCAAGGCTCCGGCTCGCGTAGGCGAGTTTGGCTTAAACTCAAAATATGTTTTTGAGACTTTTGTGGTTGGTGGCGGATCAGAACTAGCTTATGCAGCGGCTCAAGCTGTAGTTAACAGGCCTGGTGAAGCTTATAACCCACTATTTATATATGGCGGTGTAGGGTTAGGCAAGACCCATCTTTTACAAGCTATCGGCAACCATCTCCTCAAGGCTCGACCAAATATAAACATCATGTATGCCAGTGCTGAGAAGTTTTCCAACGACTATATCTCATCTGTCCGCGACGGTAATGCCAAAAACTTCCAAAACAGATACCGCAACATAGACTTACTACTTATTGATGATATCCAGTTCATCTCTGGCAAAGACAAAACTCAAGAATCTTTCTTCCATACTTTCAACGAACTCCACCAACAAAACAAACAGGTAGTCATGACTTCTGATAGACCACCAAAAGCTATACCAGCCCTTGAAGACCGTCTAAAATCACGATTTGAGTGGGGGATGATTGTTGATGTGGCTCCACCAGACTTAGAAACTAGAATCGCAATCCTACAAAAGAAATGTATAGAAAAGAATTTTCCACTATCTCAAGAAATATTACAGACAGTGGCCGCCACTATCCACAGAAATATCCGTGAACTAGAGGGGGCGCTAAACAAAATAATTGCTCTTCATCAGCTCAAGAACATGGAACCAACGCTTGAGTCTGTAAAATCTCTTCTAGCCAATACCGAAGTTCGTTCTACCTACAAATCCATCACCCCTCAACAGATAATTGATGCCGCCAGCGAGTTTTTCACAGTTAGTGTGGCCGATCTGCTCGGACAAAGTCGTGAGAAAAAGTTTTCTTACCCTCGCCAAATCATTATGCACTTGATGCGCAAAGAACTAAACATGTCCTATCCGGCCATTGGTCACGAGCTTGGCGGGCGCGATCATACTACGGCTATGCACGCTGACAACAAGATTATCAATGATATAGAAAAGGACGCTAAACTAAAACAAGAAATAGAATTGATAAAACAAAAAATCTATAACACTGTCACCTAAAAAGTTAATAACCCGCCTGCAGGGAAGTGAATATTCCGACTTATACACTTTTTATTCTACTTCCCTGTGTATAAGGGTTGTAAAAAATTGTATAAACCCAAAACTTTATCCACTTTTACCCACCTAGCACAGACCGTTATTAACAGATAAAAAAACTAAAAAATATTTCTTGCACTTGTTCACACTTTTATCACCACACCTTATACACAACCCAAAAACACAAACGCATAATAAAATCAGACCCCCGAACAAGTTATACACCTTATCCACTGCCTTATAGTAACGATTGGTATTTATATATAAATATTTAAACAAACAGTAATAGGCCGACGATGTGTACAACTTTAAGAGATAAGAAAAACTAAAACATAATTCACCTAAATCTACTATGAAGTTTCTCTGCACAAAAGAAAACCTTTCCAAAGCCTTAGCGCTTGTGATTGGCGTGGCCGGCAAAAACACCAACCTACCAATCTTGGGTAATGTTCTAATAAGAGCGAGTGAACAAAAAGTAGAACTAGTCGCCACCAATCTAGAGTTGGCAACGGTCGCTACTCTACGAGCCAAAGTTGAAACTCCAGGAAACTTTACTGTTCCAGCTAGAACCCTGACTGATTTTGTGAATTTGCTGTCAGATGAAAAAGTTGAGTTGATTCTTAAGGACAACGAAGTAGAAGTAGTGTCCGGCAAATCATCTACAAAGATAAAAGGAACCTCTGCAGAGGAGTTTCCAGTCGTTCCAGTGGTCGGAGAGGGTAAAGGATACCTTATTGATCTAGAACTCTTTAAAAAGGGTCTGGGGCAGGTTTTTCAAGCAGCTTCAAAGAATGAAATCCGAGCAGAGTTGGCTGGTGTGTTGTTTAATTTTAACGACGAACCAAATATGATCACTATGGCTGCTACGGATAGTTATAGATTAGCAGAAAAAAAAGTAAAGTTAATCCAAGGTGATGAAAAAACAAGAATTATAATCCCTGCCCGTACTGCTTCAGAGATTAGTCATATTTTGTCTTTATCCAAAGGGTTAGATAACGAAAAGAATGTAAGATTGTTAGTGACAGAAAACCAAATAGTGTTGAGGTGTAATGAAGTAGAGTTGGTTTCACGACTGGTTGATGGTCAATATCCTGATTATACCCAGATTATCCCCAAAGAATTTAGAACCACAGCTGAGTTTTCTACCAACCAAATAACTAAAGAAATCAAAGCTGCTAGCTTGTTTACAACTGTGGGTGTAAATGCGGTTAACTTTGAGTTTGATCCAACTGCTGGTGCAGTGATGATATCTTCTGTGTCCACTCAAACCGGTGAACATAAATCCGAAGCTAGCGCCGAGATAAAAGGAGAAAAAAATAATATCTTACTCAACCACCGCTATGTTTTGGATGGGTTGGCAAATATTGATGAAGAAACTTCGGTCCTGAGAGTAGTAAACGCCGAGAGTCCATGTATTCTTGCGCCAAAAGAAGATAAAAACTTCGTGTATATTGTGATGCCTATTAGGCAGTAAAAGCATATGTCCGAACCAATCAACGAACAAACCTCAGAATTTATGCAACAACCCGTACAGTCGGGGAAAGTTTCTGGTACTACACCAGAAACTGTAAAAAGCTTGTCACAGGAAGAAATATTTAAAAACCTAAACAAAACAATACAGAGCGTACTAACTATTATTCGTTGGGTAGTTTGGCCAATAGCGATAGCGATAATAGTTTTGGTTACGTACTTTGGTTTTAAGCTAGAAAATTTAAGAGAAGGGATTTATAATAAAAGAGACGAAGTAAATGATTTAGTTTATAAAATAGAAGATAAAAGAATAGAAATAGATGAAAAGCAGGAAAGTTTAAAGAAAAAACAAGGGCTTTTGGAAAATGAAATCGATGTTCAAACAAAAGAAATATCAAAATTGTCTAAGCGCACCCTAAGCGTTACAGCACAAGGAGACAGTCTTTTAACAAGTGCCGACAAGGTTCGTATGCAGGCTCAAAACATGCTTGATAAAACCGAAAATAGGTTGAAAGAGCAGAATACATATTTAGAGATTAATAAAAATAAAATAGAACTAGCCCTTAAAGGAATCAATCAAAAAGAAGCGCTTCTTGAAGATTTAAAAAAGCAGAGAGAAGAAGAGTTAGAAAAAATCAAAAAGGTAAATTCTTTATTTGTAGAATATTTGTTTTATGTTGCAAACGGACGAAATAAATTCCCAGACCCGTTTGCAGATAAAGAACTAAAAATTATAAATGAGATTGCGACGATTCTTTATCCAAATTTAAAGGACCGCCAAGATTTTGTTCAGAAAGTGCAAAGCGGTGTTCAGAAATAAGAGCATGTTGTTGGAAAAAATTACTCCACTAAAACCTTCAAAACCTTCTCCGAAGTTCTTCCGTCGTTATCCGTCATAACAGCTTTTAAAGAATGTTCGCCAACACCCGGAGATTTCTTCCAAGTGAAAGTTAACATGTTGTTGAAAAGCTTATCTTCTTTTTGATTGAAGTTATAAATTTGTCTTGGCGCGGTATTTCCGGATGTTAAATAAATATTAATTTGCTTCATTACTTCCCAACGGAACGGAATCAAGTTTATTACTCTTGGAAAATCTTCAGCTCGGATAGTAACTGGGCTTATATCAAACCAATCAAAACTAGCTGGATCAAAATCTGCTTGCAAGTCAAAGTGAATTGTTTTTGCGCCTGCATTATTTTGATCATCTACAGCTATGGCCGTGAGTGTGTGCGAACCTTTTACAAGTTTTTGGGTGTGATACTTTAGGTCAAACGGTGCTTGGGTAGCGGTGCCAATAATTTGACCATCAATTTGATAAATTACTTTGGCCACACCCCTTGGCGCAGACGCCTGCACCTGAATATCGAGATCTCTGGAATTCAAAACATTTCCTTCCAGCGGAGAAACAAAATCTATGGTTGGAGAAAATTCTGAAGGTTGAGTGTTATCAGTTTCGGTTGGCGGTTCTTCAAATGTCAGACTAACACCAGCTTTTTGTTGGCGAACAATCCAGTTTTGCAAAGCGTCTTCCCAAGCAGTGTACTGTGGATCATCGGCTGGAAAAGTTGGGACTGGTCCACGCGGATCATCTTTATTTACATAATGCAAAATATCATGAGGTGGTAAAAATGTTTTTGTAACAATTAAATTTGGCGGGGTCAAGACTGATGCGATTTTTCCTGTGACTGAGTTTATTTCTAAAGTAATACCGCCGCTACCTCCGCGTAAGACTGGTTTTTCAATATCCTCAACTGGTGGCGCTGGGAAATATTCTACCGGTTCGCCTTTGAGCGCTTCTTTCATAAATCTATTCCAGATAGTACCAGCCAAAGCATTACCACCAGCCTTCATCGGTGTGGCAGTAGGGGAATTGCCTACCCAAACACCAGTAGCGAGTTGTGGTACATAGCCCATTGTCCAAGCGTCTTTGTTGTCATTGGTAGTTCCAGTCTTGGCTGCTGCTGGTCGGCCAGGCAAGGTAAGGTTTCCGTTGCGACCAAATATATAACCTCGGGCCTCATCATCTGAAAGAACATTAGAAATAGTGGCTGCGATTTCCGGCTTGATTGCTTCTTGGTCAGGTGATTGTTCCCATTTATATAATTCTTCGCCTTTACTGTTGGTGACTTTGAGAATACTTACTGGTTTGTTGTATTGTCCTTTGTCAGCCAAAGTGGCATAGGCGTTGGTGTGCTCTAATAAGTTTACTTCTGCGCCACCGAGCACCAAACTCAATCCCGGATCACCGGTAAAAGTTGAATAACCAAATCTTTTTGCAAACTCAATAGTGTTTTTTGTTCCAACTAAGTATAAAGTTTTTACAGCCGGAATGTTAAGCGAACCCTGTAAGGCCCTGCGCACGGTCACCAGTCCACGCTCCTTGCCATCATAATTTTTTGGAGCATATTTTTGACCTGTGCGTGAGTCGAAATTGGTGGATACATCATAAAGAACAGTTTCAGGTGTGTATCCTTTTTCAAAAGCATAGGTATAAACAAATGGTTTGAAAGATGAGCCAGGCTGACGGTTTCCCTGGGTGGCCACATCATATTTACCATCAATCTCATCGTTGTTATAATCACGCGAACCAACCAAGGCTAGTATTTGTTTTGTCTTTGGGTCTATGGCTACAAGAGCGGCGTTATTGGCGTTAGCATCCTTGGCGTTTTTGTCGCCCAATTCTTTGACTGTCTTTTCGGCGATCTGTTGTTTATCAAAATCAAGTGTGGTAATAACTTTTAATCCGCCCTCATCAATGGCGCGCTCACCAAATTGGTCGGCTAATAATTTTTGGACATAAAAAACAAAGTGGGGTGCTTCGATTGGCCCAGAGTTTTTAAATACTCTTAGCGCTACACCCTGGGCTTCATTTTTTTGTTCTTCATTTATATATCCCTGATTAAACATCAGAGCCAGAACCAAATCACGGCGGTTGCGCAATGCGTCTAAATCTCTGAGGTATTTCGACGGCGCTTTAGGAATGGCTGCCAAGGTTGCAGATTCAGCCAAGGTGAGGTCTTTGGCGTTTTTGTGGAAATAAGCTTGGCTGGCGGCTTCGATGCCATAGTTGGTAGAGCCATAAGGAATCTCGTTGAGATAAATTTTTAAAATCTGTTCTTTGTCATATTTTTTTTCAAGACGCAGAGCCAGAATTGCCTCCCTAACTTTTCTGAAAATAGAATGTTCGTCATTACCAAGTGTATTTTTAATGAGTTGTTGGGTAAGGGTAGAGGCGCCACCTGATCCTGATTTACGGCCAATGAGATTATTAAAGCTGGCGCGAAGAATACTTTGGATGCGGATGCCGTTGTGAGTATAGAAATCTTTGTCCTCCACGGCGATTGTAGCTTTTTTGGCGTAGTCAGCAATCTGGTCCATTTCTACCAGAGTTCTTTTTTGATTTTGGTAGACCTCAAACAGCATATGTTCGCCTGTACGGTCATAGATCTTGGTGCTTTGAGAAATCTTACGGTCGTTGAGCTTGTTTGGGTCTGGTAGGTCACGACTAACCCAAGCCACAGTGATAGTGCCGACAATAAAAAGAAGCACAGCCCCAACTCCAGCCGCTGTGGCTATAGTTTTGATAAGTTTTTTCTTTCTTTCCTTAGGAGAAAGCCTTTCTCCTTCGGGAATATGTCCGTAGTGTCGGCTTTTTTGCATTTTTGGGATTGGCATATAAAAAACAGGGATAAATTTACTAGTCTTAGGTGGTATTCTATATCATTTTTTTATAATATGCCAATACCGAAGAGGGGGTTAACAGGGTTGACCCTGTTAAGTCGGGCATTGCCCGACCCGCCACGGCGGGACTTAACAAGGTTGACAAAAATGGCAATTTGTGATATAGTGGTTCGTTAATTAAGCAAGGTATCCGATATGGATACTTTTTAATTTAGAACAATATGCGCTTAGTTGAGCCAAAAAACACCACACCAGCCGTACTTAAAGTCCTAGTAATTTTGGCTGTAGTTAGCCAAATTATCTTGCCAATGACAGCTAGTGCCCAAGCAGGCCATGAAATGGCTAATTCTACACCAAAAACCTTTGGTTTAGATACAGTTAGCCAAGATAAGCCAGAGACTAGCACCAAGCTTGCCTTTGATGATGGCTTTGCCGAAGAGGAGAAGCCGGACAAGGTGATGGATGCAGTTATTACTGCCTATACCAGCACTCCTGGCCAAACTGATGACAGCCCTTTTATTGCTGCTACCGGCAAAAGAGTGCACGATGGGATGATTGCTGCCAACGGCTTGCCATTTGGTACTCAGATCAAGATCCCAGCCTTATATGGAGATAAAATCTTTGTAGTGGAAGATCGTATGAATAAGCGTTATGGTTTGGGACGTATGGATATCTGGTTAGATACTACTAGAGCCGAAGCTATGAAATTTGGGGTAAAGAGAGTTAAAGTAGAAATCACTTTTGTTAAAAAAGCACCAAAAGAAGTAGCGGTTAATAGAAGTGGAAAATAAATAAAAGTAAAAAAGACTTACCACTTGGTAAGTCTTTTTTTGTTGTCATCCCGAGCGAGCCCCCAAGGGCGACGAGAGATCTTTCCGAGAATAAGTTTTGCTAACGGAAAGATTCTTCGCTCCGCTCAGAATGACAGTGAGGAGTTTATTTCTCAACAATCTCAACTGATAAAATCTTGACTGGTTCAACTGGTTTTGACATAGCACCATCTCCACCCCAGGTAGTTTCAGCTTCGGCAATCTTATCTACCACATCCAAACCTTTTACAACCTTACCAAAAATTACATAAGCTTTTTGTAAACCGACATCAGCATGCATAATGAAAAACTGACTGCCGTTGGTATTTGGACCAGAGTTGGCCATAGCCACTGTCCCACGAGTGTATTCTCCTGTAAATGGTTCGTCATTAAATTTGTAGCCAGGTCCGCCTGAGCCAGTGCCGGTTGGGTCACCACCTTGAATCATAAAGCCTTTGATGACACGGTGGAAAATAACATTGTCATAGAAATTTTTCTTGGCGAGGAAAACAAAATTATTGGCTGTAACTGGAGTGTCTTTTACATTTAATTCTATATCTATTTCCCCAACGCTTGTTTTCATTTTAGCTGTATAGCTTTTCTTTTGATCTATTAACATAATTGGTGTTTTATATTGACTTAAATCTATTGGCTCTGGTTTTTTTGTTTCTTCTTTAGCTGGCGGGGTGGACGTTGGTTCGGTTTTTACTTCGGTTTGTATTGGAGGTGTTTGGTTTACCTTTTCTTCTACTGGCGCTTGGACGGCAGGTGTTTTCTTAAAGAAGAAAAAGGCGACAATGGCTACGGTGACTATGACTAGGGCGATGATTATTTTTTTCATCATATGTTGTAGTTAGTTATTTTTTGATTGGTTAGAATTGTAGCAAAGACTTTGGTTTTGGGCAAATTTATTCTACTTTAGCTCTAAATTGCAGTGCTTCCGCAACCCCAGTAGCAGGTCGCAAAGGCGACCGCTACGGGGCAGGCATGCTTTATTCTATTTTAGCTCGGAACTGTAATGCTTCGGCGACATGCTCTAATGCAATGTTATCACTCTTGCCCAAATCGGCAATAGTGCGGGCGAGTTTAAGAATTCTATTATAAGCACGGGCAGATAAGTGCATTTGGGTGACGGCCGCGCGAAGTAAATCTATAGATTGATTATCAAGTTTGCAATATTCTTTTATTTCCGGGTTGCGCATCTCGCTGTTGCAGTGAATATTTGTATTTTTAAAACGATTGGTTTGGATTTGTCTGGCCTCTTCCACCCGTTCACGAATTTTGGCCGATGATTCTTCGTTTATCTCTGATGCTAATTTTTCAAATTTTACTCTTGGCACTTCTACGTGTAAATCTATACGATCAAGAAGTGGCCCGCTAATTCTTTTTTGGTAGCGCGCGATTTGGCTTGGCCCACAAGAGCACTGTCTGTCTGGGTCTGTGCTAAATCCGCAGGGGCAAGGATTTTGACTAGCGACAAGAATAAATCTCGCGGGAAATTTGAGAACACTTTGCGCGCGCGAAATAGTAATAACGCCGTCTTCTAGTGGTTGGCGTAAATTTTCCAAAACCGTGCGAGGGAACTCTGGGAATTCGTCTAGGAACAATACGCCACGATGAGCGAGAGATATTTCTCCGGGGCGTGGGAATTTGCCGCCACCAACAAGTGATACACCTGAGGCTGTATGATGTGGAGAACGAAATGGTCGTTCTTTGATGAATCCATTTTGCAATTGGCCAGCTACAGAATAAATTTTGGTAACTTCTAGCGCTTCTTCGGGTGTGAGCTTTGGCAAGATAGATGGAAAACTACGAGCCAGTAAAGTTTTACCAGATCCGGGTGGGCCACTCATCAATATATTGTGTGAACCGCTCGCTGCGATCTCAAGCGCGCGCTTCACAAACTCTTGGCCTTTGATAAAAGCCATATCTAGTTCGTATTGTGGTGTTTCAAACTCGTTCCATTTGTCGGGTCTGATGTATGGCGATATTGGCGCCACCTCGGTGAGGTGATCTACGAGTTGTTTTAGATTTTTTATTGGATAGATTTCTATGTTATCTACCAGGGCTGCTTCGGGCGCATTTACTTCTGGTAAGAATATTTTTTTGTAGCCATTTTTTTTGGCAAAGATAGTAATTGGTAAAATACCATTGGTATGTCGCAGGGCGCCATCAAGTGCTAGTTCGCCAACAAAGACCGAGTCGGTAAAATTTATTTCCAAATCATTGCTAATACTAATAATGCCTAGCGCCATTGGCAGATCATAAGAGGGTCCTTCTTTATGCAGATCAGCCGGAGCTAGATTGACCAGGATGCGAAAGTTAAAGGGGTAAGAAAACCCGGAATTTTTGAGAGCGGAATGAATACGGTCTTTGGCTTCGTGGATAGAAGTGTCAGGAAGCCCTACGATATTAAAAGCACTTTGGCCTTTGTTTATATCAACCTCCACATCTACTGGTAAGCAATCAAGGCCCACCGCAGCTGCGGAATTTAATTTGAGGAACATAAAATTAAAATTTGTATTGTTGTAGGTCTGTCATCCTGAATGTAATGAAGGATCCCTGTCCGGTTCACTCGTTGTCATCCCCGATCTGATCGGGGATCCAGCGAACAATTAAATTGTCTGGATTCCCGCTTTGGCGGGAATGACAGTTATTTGGACAGAGATTCTTCGCTCTGCTCAGAATGACAGTTGGTGCGTTGGTGTTTGAAAGTTAATAAATATAAAATCAATCCCACCACTATCATTATATCACTAATATTTATTACCGCCGTTCCAAGTGTAAAATAATCAATCACTTGTTTATAAAACATTCTATCAAAAAAATTTGAGATAGCTCCGCCCAGAATTAGTGACCAAGCGGAAAGTAATATGATGTTTGCATTTTCTTTTTTCCATTCATGAATAAGAAGATATAAAACTAAAACTATAATAGGTAGACTAAAAATTAAAGTAATTTGATAGGGGATAGCCAGACTAAAAGCAATACCTTTATTAAAAAAAGGTTGCCAACCAAAATAACGGTTAAGTAAACGAGTTTGGGACCATTCGCCCAAAGCTTGCCATTTCAAAAGTCTGTCAACCAATAAAAAAAGCCCGCTGATAAAAATTATTGAACGGGCCTTTTTGAGATACATATGTTTGTTTACACTTCTTGATTGATGGTTTTTTTACAACTCATGCAAGAACTAGAAGTTGGTCTGGCAAGAAGACGTTTTTCTTCAATAGGTTTATGGCAATATTTGCAGATACCATAGTCGCCCTTCTTTAATTTTTCTAAGGCCTTGTTGGCATCACGAAGATTTTTTTCTAAGTTATCTTTGAGAGAAATGTTTACGACATAGTCTGCAACCTCGGCTGCGTTTTCATCTTCTTGGTCGCCATAGTCAGGAAAAACCTCGCCACCTTTTTTGTCAGAAAATTTTTCTAACTCTTTTTCAAGCTTAGTTTTTTCTGCCAAAATGAGGGCCTCAATTTTTTTGAGCAAAGTATCGGAAAATTGTGATTTTATCTTAGTCATATAGTTTTGATTATGGGTTTATTATACAGCATGCTTTAGAAAAAATAAAGCAGTCTAGGCGACTGTCTTTTGTTAAGCGGAGGTTATTCTATCAGCGGGAGGTGGGTTTGTCAATATGATACAAAAAAACACCCAATGTGACTTGGATGTTTCTTATGTTTTAATTTTTAAAAAAATATTCATTCACCACCACCTTTCTGAAAGACAAATATATTATCTTTAGAAAGGTAGTGGGATGGCGAACGAATTGTTTATTATTGCTCGTAACCCCACCACCTTCTTCGATGCAGATCGAAGGCAAGCGAAGTTAGCTCGTGAGCGTGATCCGCGTGCCGTGGTTCTAGTGCGACGGCGGTGTGGTGGCCTTCAGCTCGGCGACGTACTGCTCGCCCACGCGCTTGATCTCGGCGATGGCGGCATCGATCGTAGCAGTCGTGGACGGACTCGGTCCGCCGACTTCGATCTGCTGGGTTGTCTGCAGTGCTCGAGCGTACCACTCGGTCCAGGTGGTGATGATCGTCACTTCCTGATCCAACTTTCCACCCTTGGCCACTTCGGCTTGCGACAGCTTGAACTCCGTCGCCAACCGTTCAAGGGCAGCCACCTTGACTTCATCGACCACAGCCTGTGCGGCAGCACCGTCTGCAGTGGTCAAGATGGCCGCGACAGACCCCGCGCAGACACCGACATTGGCCATCTCAATCGGATTGACCCGGCCGAGACGATCGTTGTCGTGGTGGTACGCGGTGTCCGGATAGTGATTGAAGAGAACGGCCGGCACCCCCGCGTCGATGAACGACACGTGGTCACTGCCGCCTTCAAAAGGGTTGGCCCGCACCTTCCAGCCGTTCGTTGCCGCCTGGTCAAGGCAGCGACCAACGACGAAATCATTCAGGAAACTAGGGAAGAGTTGGTCAGCCGAGATTGGCTTTTCGCCTCCCCAGCCGCTGTGATGATCTTTGCCCCGAGTCCAGATAGCGGAAGGGTCTCCGGTTTTCTCGACCAGGAAGTTCTCCGTCTCCCCGACCATGTCGAGGGAGATGCCCCACTTTACCCCTTTCGCCCGTTTAGGGTCCTTGGTGAGGAACCATTCCACGGCGCCGATTTCGTCGCCCCAGATGAACGTCACCGTTCGTGATGGGTTCCACTGGCCCTTCTTGAGGAGCTGAGCCAAGGTTCGAGCCAGTTCGACTTGAGTGCCGACACCAGAGGCGTTGTCGTTCGCCCCAGGTTCGCTCACGTGGCCAGAGGAAACGAACCGCTCTTCGGGTGCTGAGGAGCCCAGGATTTCGGCGACGATCATCTGCTCGTCCGACTCGTAGATGAGCGTCTGAATGTCTACGTGTACGCGCAATGGTACTGGGCTCGTCGCCACTGCTTTGAAGAGATTCTCCTTGGCGTTCGATGAGAGCAGGACCACCCATTGCCCGGCGTCAAGATTGAAGTAGTGAAACTGAATCGAATTCGTGGGCGCCTCCTTCATGGGGTATGAAGGAACATACATTACGACCCCGATCACCCCCAATTTGTAGGCCTCAGTCACGAACTTTGGTGGAGGATAGGGGTAATCGACGAGGACAATCTTCCCCGCCAACTCTTTTCCCTCCAGATCCTCGGGCCGACCCCGCCCGACGGACACCAGCTCTGCCTCCACGCCGCCGATCGGCGTCGAGTAGGAGTTAACGGCGATCATGTTCATGTTGGTCTTGAAGTCGAGCAACGGCACCGACTGCCCCACGATCGTAAGAGACGCGCTCTTCGGCTCCCAGGTCGGCTCATCCATTCTTCGCTTCTCGATGCGGTAGATGAGTCTGTCGCTCGGGCGGGCATCTGCTTCCAGGATGTATCCAGCCTTTTCGAGCTGCTCCACCCCGAGTGCGATCGCCCGGTTGAACGGTTTGTTGCCGGCCAGTCGCCACGGGTCGGCCTCCAGGCTCGCCACGGTGGCCAGGGCCCGGTCGCCGGAGAAGACCTTGCGGATCTTCTCCTGGAGATCGCTGCTCTGTAGCGGCGTCGCGTGCTTCGGCATCAAGCACTCCGCCAACGCCAGTGCGAAGACCAGAACCCAGATATACTTTTTCGTCAACATGATGAAAAGACCTTCCGTTTTTTTGTCAAAGTGCGCTTTGTTAGGAGTCAGACTCCTACAGATGCCCGTGCGCAAATTACGGGGACCTGAAAAGAGACTGAATAGATGAGTCTACTAAAAAGAAAGAGTTTTGTAAAGATATAAATACAATAAAAAAAGGCGATCACCCTTCTGAATCAAAACTTTTTTGGTACAGGAGGCAAATCGCCTTTGATGGATGCTACGAAGGTGAGGTGTCTTCCCCCTTGCGGGGAACTGGCACGCTAGCGACCTAAGAGCATATGAACGTAACCTCAACCGCTTGGGGGCGGACTCCGGTGCCATAGAGCCTAGAAGGCATTTGGCTAATTGGAGATACCCTGGAAGAAGTTGGGCGCGCCATTGCTTTTCTACTTTATGTAGTTAGCAGTTGTTCGCCCGCTTTCTTTTATGCAGTGTGATGGTTTTTGGTCTGTTTAAGGAAACAGACAGTTGTAAAGGTGTAGAGCAGAAGAACTCTACATAAATAATTATACCAGTTTTTTTCACTTTTGTCAATTGTTTGTATAAACTAGTATATACAAACTTTGTTTTGGCTAGGATTAGCAAAGTAGGTGGGTAAGTTATCCCCATTACTGTGGACTTATACACCTACTTATCCACAGTTGTATACACTAGTATATACAATTTTAAAAAATTTTATCCCCAGCGCTTAGCGCTGTGATTGGGACGCTAAGCGTCCCACCTTTTATTATCAAAACCAACTTTAATAGACCCTTTCTTTAGAAGAAAGGGTCAGAAAGAAGCGCGAGCTAATGAAATTACTCGGAGCCAGACAGGACTCACCCTCGCTTCCGCCTTGAACTCGCCTGCGGGCTCAAACAGCAGGGCAGATCCCGACAAGTCGGGATTGCTCAGGCTCGTCTCTGTCTGCTACCTCCTAATTTCAAGGCTCGCACCAGTGATTTTCGCTAAAATAATGCTGCCCGTTCATTAAATTTGTTTATAATTAGCCAAAAAAGTGTTATCACTCTCGTGTGGGGATTGACAAAACCTCTGTTTTGGTGTATACTAGTCTGTTGCTCTTTAATAACAAAATAGGTTTGCTAAGGGAAAAGAACTCGTTAAGTTAGCGGTTTCTTTCCCCTTGGCACATTCGGTGTTTTTGGGGGACTTAGCACATTCCAGGAGACTGCCGTGAAGCTTTTCATCCTCGCGCTCATCGCGCTCGTTCTCGCCACCATCAACCCCGCCCGCGCGGATCAGCGGTTCGTCTTCGAGCCAGAGGTCGTCAAGGTGGTGCGTCCGAGCACGGCCACCTTCGAGCCGGAGATCGTGGTGCCCGTCCGCGCGCAACAGAAGAAGATCCGGCGCGCGACTGTGAACCTGCTGGTGGCCAATACGGCCACGGCGCAGGAGGCGCAGAAGGTGAAGGACCTTGTCTCGGCTCGTGCCCAGGCCAAGGCCCACTTCGCCGAGATCTTCGCCTTCAAGGGCAAGATCACCCGGGCGACCGTGGACGAGGCGAACAAGGCTGCCAAGGCCTACTTCGACTCCTTGCCGAAGGAGGTTCGAGACGCCTACGGCGGAAAAGCGCCGTCCTGTGCCTATGCACGGTAGTCCTGATCGCAGAGGTGGTTCAACCATCTCACTGCACCGGGCCGAGGTTCCTGATGTAGTTGTGTATATAATAATTGTGTATACAACTACAGGAATCTCGGAAAGCATTTTAAAAACATTCCACGAAAGTGGAATGTTTTTATTTTATTTGAAAAAGCTTGTCGAACGGAGCCTTGACTTTTGTAGTATTGTGAGTAATATAATTATATAAGCTTGATAGAAAAAATAATTTTTACAAAATATGAAAAGGAGGAATTTTTTTTTACTTTTTTAGTACTCTTTTTAGGATCTTTGGTCTTTGGAAAAGTTTTTGCCGCTAATACTGATATTGTAATAAATGAAATTGGGGCCTATCCTAGCGTAAGTACTCATAGATGGATTGAAATTTGGAACAAAGGGGATGAGTCAGTTGATTTAAACGGCTGGAAATTTTTGGATGCGAATGCGCAGGTAAATGGACATGAATTAAGGGTCACTACAACCGACTCTGTTGTTGACCGAGGAGAATATGCAGTCATAGTCAAGGGTGCAAAACAATTTTTGACAGATTATCCAGCCTTTGGTGGTTCAATATTTGAATTTTCTAGTGGGAGTTTAAATCCAGAAGGTGAAAATATTGGGCTTATAGACGCAGAAGGAATCCAGATTGAAAGATTTACCTATATACCAACTACGCATTTTTCTTTGCAAAGAAAAGATCCGAACCTGATAGATTATACCAGTGCCAACTGGGTAGAGCATGCGAGCGGTAATACTGTTGGGGGAATAAATGTTTTTGATATTGCGCCAACCCCGATTGTAACTTCTACACCAACCACCACACCCGACCCAACGCCCATTCCAAACCAAACTCAAAACACGGGGCAAAATAATAGTGGGTCACAAAATCAAAACTCAACTCCAGTGCCAGTGGTACAAAATTTAACAGCCTTAAAAATAAATGAATTTGTCGTAGATCCAGAAAGTGGAAATGAGTGGGTAGAACTGTATAATAATTCTACTGCTAGTGTGGATATTACCGATGCAATGATTTGTGATGCGCGCAATACTACCTCTACTTGTAAAAAAATTATGGGATCGGTCGGAGGAAATGGGTGGCTTCAGGTTGATTTACAAACCAAAAGTTTTTTGAATAATTCCGGTGATAGTGTGATATTAAAAAACAATTCTGGTTCTATTATAGATAGAATTGATTATGATGACGAGCTGACACCGGATGAAGGCCAGTCTCTGGCAAGAAAAATTGATGGCAAGGATACGGACAATGATATTGATTGGATAGTGACTGACACTATCACACCAGGCAAGGCAAATATTGTTTCTGAGCCGGAAGATGAGGCTGGGCAGTCAGGCGGTAGTAATACCTCAACTGCCAGTAGTACTACAAAGACAACTAAAACTACCAAGAAGCCAGCGTCGATTTTTGTTTGGGATATCGAAGCGCCTTCAAGCGCTGCGCCCAACGAACAAGTTGTTTTTAATGCGGAAAATACAGCTGATCCACGAGGAGGAAGTTTAAGTTTTGTTTGGAGTTTAGAAAACGGTGTTAAGGTTGTAGGGCCGGAATTGAAAGTGAGTTTTGCTTCTTCGGGAATGCATACTCTCTCACTTTTTGTGACTAGCACTAGTGGCTATGGAGAGGAAAAGAAAATTGAAATAGAAGTAGATAATGGTCTGAGTCTAAATGCGGAAATATTAATCTCAGAAGTTTTGCCAAATCCGGAGGGTGACGACACTAAAGAATTTATTGAGTTAAAAAATAATTCAGCGTCAGCCGTAAATATAGCAGGCTGGTTTTTACGGGTGCAGGCTAAGAAATATATTTTCCCGGAAAATACCTTTATCCCAGCCGGTGGGTTTTTGGTTTTTTATAAAACAGCTACTAAAATTAGTTTGGCAAATACAACCGGAAAAGTTGAATTATTAAATAAAGATAAAGCGTTAGTTGATATTGTAAAATATGACAAGCCTGAAGCGGGTAAAAGTTTATCGCTTATCAATAACGAATGGCGCTGGGCAGATCCGACACCAGGAAAAGTGTATGCCAAAGGAGAGGTGCTGGGAATTAAAATCGGAGCAGAGCAAACTGTAAAGAAGACAGTGACTAAAAAATCAGTAGGGCCACTAATAAAAAATATTGCCGACATTAGGCAAGGAGAAAAAGGTCAGCCGGTAAAAGTAAGAGGAATAGTGGCGGTTCTGCCAAATGTTTTTGGTAGTCAATTTTTTTATATTATTGGTGATGGTGGCGGGATTGAAATATATCAGAACAAAAAAGATTTTCCACCAGTTGGTATCGGCGACTCGGTAGAAATTACCGGCACAGTCTCGGAAGCTAGCGGGATAAAAAGAGTGAATGTTAAAAATAGTAGAGCCATAGATATTTTGGCAACAGGTAAAAACCCGGAAAGTATAATGTTAGATTTGGACAACATTGAAGAAGTTATGGCTGGAAGTCTGGTAGAAGTAAGCGGGGAGATAACAGAAATAAAATCTACGTTTATGTATGTGGATAATGGTGCTGATGAAATTAAAGTATATTTTAAGAAAAATGCCAAAATTGAAAAGCAAAAATTTAAAGAAGGCGAAAATGTACGAGTAGTGGGTATCTTGGAAAAAGTTAAAGAAGAGTGGCAGCTATGGCCAAGGAGTAGTGATGATATAGAATCTTTGGGCATGGCTCAGGATGCTACTTTGCAAAAACAAACGACTACTGGAAGTGAGGGCGTAACTGAAAAGTACCTGACGGCCACGGCCGGAGGAATAACCACGCTAATTTTAGGATTTTTAGCCAGGGCTAGAGGGGCAATGTTTTTTGGTGGCATAAAGAAGGTGGTGGAAAAAGTAGGAAAATTTATTAAGAGAGGGTAGTAAAATAACTATTGATTGTTGTCAGTTCTTGTGTTAATCTATGCATACTATTTGGAAGGGTGGCCGAGCGGTTTAAGGCAACAGTCTTGAAAACTGTCGTATCGAAAGGTACCGTGGGTTCGAATCCCACCCCTTCCGCCATTATTTTTTAAGTCTTACCTGCGTTTTAGGATTTACTTGCACCCAAGTTTAGTTTTTATATTTATGGATATTAAAGATATAAGAATGCTTCGTCTTACAAATCAACGTATTGGTGGCAATGGCCGTTCAGCTTTTGAGCTTGTTTCTTATATGGGCGCGATGCAAGCTCAGGATTATGCTGGGGCACTGTGGTCTATCGGATTGCGAACTGGACTTACTCAGAAGGAGGTCGTCGCAGCGATAG
>CAZBWU010000005.1:10196-99127 GCA_964496095.1 uncultured Gammaproteobacteria bacterium | reverse complement strand
AATTTTTTTAATTAAATCCTGGTATTGCCGGACCACCCAATGGCGGGACAACCGGAGCCGGACCACCAGCACCATTATTTGGATCAACAGCTGGTGGCGAACCACCGCCAACCGGAGGCGCAACAGGACCTCCGTTGTTTGGATCTAAAATATCATTACCTGGATTTGGATTTGAATTTGGATCTTGAACAGGATTATTATCTCCTACTAATGGCTTAAAATACACAAACTGGCCTGAGCCTGTAAATATTGTATTTACATCTAAAATATCACTTACAGAAACAGGGTTTATGACTTCCGGTTTATTAATATTAAAGACATGCCAATATTTGGCATTTGGATTATCTGATGGAGAGGCAGTGTTGAAATAATAAGTCTTAGCTGGTGTACCAAAATGATAAGGACTGCTATCATTCTCAGGCAAATAGACATCTACTTTCAAACGAGCCGTATTTTTAAATTGCCTAATCGGTGAACTTGGTGATCGAACATAGAAAGAATAAGTATTTCCAGACATGTCTGCAGTATTTATCGTAAAAGACTCTGCTTCAGTACGTCCGGCAGTGCTATTTAAACCATGATACCAAACACCATAAAATTGAGAATCGTTGGCATTGTAATAATTAACTCCTGTCACAATCTTTTTTTGATCACCAACACAACTCCCATTACAATACGACGGGCCGGAAATATCAGGGTTGTTTACAAATGGATTTAAGATACCGCTATAAAAATCTCCAGACACCCAACTAACAACAACGCGCACGTCTTTATTTCGGACTGCACCACGAATTACAGGCGATAAAACCAAATCATATTGCCAAGGTTGAGGCTGAGACAAAACTGGAAAACTCAGCGGACGAGTCCAGTCTTTATTTATATATAATAAATATTTTTTATTAGGATCGTCATCCCTTGAACAAGTAAGATTACTATTAATTAAAGCATTGCCTCCGGTATACGGATTAAGCAAAGTAAAATTTTTCAAATCTGAGACTGAAGTATTTTGATCTTTTTTTGATTGACCGATCAAAGGCGAGGTAGTTGCTGGATTGTCACAAACATTTCTAACAATGGCGTCATATTCAGCGGAAGAATTACCACAAATACCGATAGATAATCTTAAAGAACTGCTGGTTAAATCCCTAGTAAAGAGAGTATCTTTAACATCGCTTGTAGAGGTTGCCAAAACATTGATTATTCCACCCTCAACGCTAACTCCATTTGGATCAAGGCCACAACTAACGCAATTTCTTACAACTCCAGCCGTACAATCACCGCAGGTTTTTGTACCTTTTTTAAGAGTGTGAGCTACATAAGGCTCGGCTGAACAAACCAACTCTTCATAACCATTATAGCGATCGTTTTTGTTTGGAGAAGTAGTCCTATCTGTGTTAGTAGCAGAAGCATAGACGACTCCAGACGGAGACAGCATATCGCACTTTTCTCTTTGTTCTATAATACCATTTCCACAATATTGCAAAGGCTGAACATCTACAATATTTTGACAATTTGCCGAACAATAAGAACAAGGCTGACCATAAGAAGCGGTACAAGCCTTACCATTATTAACAGAGCCTTTATCGCAAGCTTCGTTTGCATCTACAATATTATTGCCACAACTCACAGGAATACTATTTTCAGTTGCCGGAGGCACAACTCCCGTCACGACGCACATCCAACCGGTTTGAAAATTATCCCGAACTTCGTCTGCTGATAAAGCGCGATTATAAATCTTTACCTCATCTAAACTACCAAAAAGAAAGCTAGGATCACCTACAGAGCCTGATCTTCCAATAAATAAATCCCCTACCGGCTCAGCCATTACTACACCAGAACTAATGATAGTGTTTTCTAAAACACCATTAACATACATTTTAATCGTACTATCGTTTCCTGATTTTTCATATGTAGCAATAATATGGGTCCAGACTCCCAGAGGAATTGAACTTTCTGAATCTACTCCAGTCTGAGAACCTTTCCATAGGTTAAATCTAGCAGTATGTTTAGTAGAGGAAACATTTAATTCTAAATCAAAACCAGTATAATTTAGAGCACCACCTTGCTCAACCACTCGCTGATACATCTCATCGTTATTGGTAGGTTTGACCCAAGCTTCAACCGTAATACTGTCTGTAATTTTTAAATTCTGATTAGCCGATACTTGTAAGAATTTTTTATTAAAATTTGCTGATCCAAACTCTAAGCCTTTACCTATTTGCCCAGCCACTAGTCTAGGACAATAATCTGTGGAACAAGCTGCTTCATTTAAAGCCAGCACTGAAGAATCCTTCGCGACCATCTCATCACGGTTTGGATTATTTATTAACTCTTCAAAATTCCACCAAGCTAAAACATTTTTATCTTGTCTTGTGCAAGTGTCGGAGCAAACTTTTATACCTTGACGACCGCCTATAGAACAGGCCTGCGAACCATCACAGGCTTCTCCATACTGTGACTGAACAATTTTATCTCCACAATAAGGACCCCAATTTTGACAATCCCAACTGCATGATTCATTTTTTTCAGAGTAGCCATATTTTTCAAGTCCGGGGGTTCCAGGATCACAAATTTCATAAGCTTGTTCAGTGGCTCCGTTGCCACATTTACCTAAAGGGCTATCTCCTGTACAAGTAAGATTGCAGTGGTTGTACCTACCATTAAGACCTCCCTCATCACAAGCTTCACCCGATTCTTTTCTACCATTACCGCATTTACTCAAACTATTACAAGGGGTAGTAGAAGCTACCCATTGGCAAGAGTTATTACAAACGCTTAGGTTTTTTTTATTAGTATTTATGTCGCATCCAGGCTGATACTCAATCCTGCCTGGAGGGTCACATTGTTCACCTCTTTGTAGGTTTAATTTACCATCACCACACCTACCAGTTTCTATAGTAGAAATTTCTTCATCAAAATAACAAACACCTGGAGTACCAGTACTAACCTTAATAATACTAGTATTGACAAAATCAGAGACAAAATTATTTATATTGGCTGGCGCCAAACCTGTATCTTCAAACCTGGCTCGAACAGTATAAGAACTACTGCTTGGAGCTACAACGTAGCGATAGGCGTAAGACTCACTATTACAAGCAAAACTAAAACGTCTGTCAGCCGTACTCCAACCAGTTGTAGGATCGTGCAATACACACACGCCACCTTCAGCAGAAGAACAATTTGCATTACTTAAACAAAACTTATTAGTACTGCTAGCACACGTTCCGGCTGGAGCTAGGCGGTTGATAGGATCTACTGGCAAAGCCTGCCCAAGAGCACCACCCAAGACCGACCAAGAAGGCCAGACACTAAGGGTCTGTCCCGTAAGATAAGTCCCTTCTTTAAGAGTTGGCACATTAGCAGCTAAAACTTTGTGGTACACCAAAAAACTTAGCAAGGCTAAAGCTGATATAAATATAATTATTTTTTTCTTCTCCATAGGCTTTAATTATACCACACTCGCCTACTAACTATAACTAAATATCAAACAAATCCTGAATTGTTTTAAGATCTCTTAGTCTTTGATAATTTCTTTTTAATTTATCGGTCTGTACGGAACAAACTTCATTACCAGAACAATCAAAATCAGTTCGGCAAGTAGTAGATACTCCCGGAGTTTCCATAGTAGCACCACAATAACCGTAATTAGTTAAATTGGTATTAAATTTCAAATTGCCTAGCATCTGCTCAAAAACTCTTCTAGTTTCAGTTTTGGCATCGGCATTAATACTAAACAAATAAATATTGGAGAATAGATTATTAGAAGTATCTGAATAATTTAACCCATCCACATAGATATTATTTCCATCAGTAATAGCATCATAACCATCTATCTTGGCCGAGGTCATTTCACCGGTAAACCCTTGCCCGCCCAAGGTTTGGCTATTTGCAAACCAATCCGAAACTGTGAAATGTTTTGGATTTGAGAAAACTTGAATACCAATACCATCTGTATTTTTAGAACTAGTAAAAATAAACCTCTTTAAACTTGAAGTTGGACTATCTGAGACAATTGCCGGAGAAACTTGAACTGCTGGGGCAAGGTATGGCAAGTCATCACCCGTGCCAAAACCGCCGTTGTCTGCGCAATAATAGGTGCGGAAATTAAAATATCCTCCGGCTGGAGATGAAGGTATGGCTGAATTATCAAAAACGTTGGCGTTTAAATTAAACCCATCATTATTTCCCACTTTATCTTCGTAGGGAAATATCGCATATGGACCATTGCCATTTACAATCAAATCTTTTGGTGGCCAAGGATTTTCACATAAGAAAACAATCGCATGAGTTTTACCTGTAGCTACAACTCCAGTCTGCTGAGAATAAACATTGCTAGTAATCACTGCCGAGGCTCGCAAATCATCCTCACCGTTACGATTTTTAGATGTAATAGTATTAATAGAAGATGTGGTTGGGATGGTATCAAAATATGGTGTGCTGGTTGGTTGCCATAAATACTCCCAAGAATAAAAACCTGGGATTGGTTGTAAGCGATTTGCATTATCATTGTAGACCGAAGCCTGTAAGGTAGAGGTAGCGTTAGCTTTTGAAAAATATACTTGTGACGGGCTTACAATTAATTTATCAATTTCACAAACTTTTGAAGCTGTTACAAATTTCCAACTGAAAAGCTTATTGTTAATATTATTTTTCCCGATACCAATCCCTCTTTGGCTACGAATGCCATCTTTTAGTAGCACCATATAATTAGTATCCACAGCCAGAGGCTTACTCAATCTAAAAGTAATTTTACTTTGACCGTTCTCAATTTTTTCTACCCCTAATTGTCCAAGATCTTGACCAGAACACCACTTATTAACAACAACATTAGCTTCCACTTTTTGACCAATTAAACTTCTAAATAAATTTGAAACATAAGCAATGGCTTTTTTATACCACGGCAATAGACTGTCCGGCTGGACTGACATTGCCAAACTTGTAACATCCTCACTTGTTCCACAAGTAGCATCGCTTGTACCACGAGCTAAGACAACATTACCTCTTACTGTACCAGGATTAATCTCTTCATTAAATACAGCTTCTATAACAGTATTAGGACAAATATTGGGAGCCTCTACAGCCAAACTGCCAGGGAAAACTTTGACTAGTTCCGGCCGTCTATAACAACAGCTATCATTAGCCACACCCCACCCCTCGCCATTTCTATCTTTACACTGTTGGTCGCTTGTATAACCACAGGTTATGGAAAATTGACCCTTATCACCTATCGAACCGCCAATAGTATTATCATTTGTAGTAGCAATAATATCTGTTTTTTGCATTGCCGGGACACCTGCAGGCATACCTAAACCTACGGCTGTAGCTAACGCCCAAGGATTGTTTCCAACATGATTATTAACTAGATTATTTTCACAGAAAGCATCCTCACCAATACCCGCCAATCCATCACCACACAAAGAAGGCGCTGAATACAAAAGTGAAGATCCTGTTTTTTGCCCCTTACTACCGCACCCTTCACTACCAATAGCGCACTCTGGTCTATCATTACTATTTACTAAACAAAAAATATTACATTTGTCGTCTTTTCTACCTTCACCTAAATCACAGCCAACATCTTCATCAGGGTCCTGCACGCCGTTTCCACAACGGCTAATACTATTCTTACATGCTTTATTATATTCATCTGCGGAAAATCCTGCTTTACCAGGCATATTAACCAAACACCAATTACTTGCCAATTTTGTACCTTCATGTAAACATCTACCAGAACATCCCAAAGAAGAATTAGAGGCTAATAAGGAAGGCGCAATACCTAAATCACAATCTTCTCCACTTCCTATCAGACCATTACCACAAACAGATGCGCCAACTTGATCAGCAGGATTAACGGCATTCGAACCGGTTCGCAAACAAACATTACTACAACCAACAGCTGTTGCCGGTAAACCAGGGTCGCAAGTTTCACCTAAGTTTGGTTCAACAACTCCATTACCACAAGTAAGCGGATTTGTATTACCTAAACGTTTACAATTTAAACTACAACCAGCACCTTTTTGTGGCGAATCGCAGTCCTCTCCGGCTTCTAATACTAAGTTTCCGCAAATTGGGCTTACAGGTATTCCAAACGGAACACTACTCCCTTTAAGGACACAATCTTTTGTACAATAAGCGCTACTACCTTTACTACTAAATGATTGCACTTTCGCAACTACATTTGGAACTGCGTTAACATCAGACGATGTCCAATCCCAATCAACAGACCAAGGGTTGAGTTTTTGACCTTGAGCAGCACAGCTGTCTGGAGAAGAATATGGCTGGGCGCTATATATTTTTTTATCGCCAACAATACTTGCCACAAAACTACTTGGCACCACATCTACTCGACTAATTTTACATTTATCTTTTTTGGTTTTGAATTTCCAAGTAAATTGTTTATTATAAGGCTTAGAGAAAGTTGCTGGATCTCCCAAACGAGCGGCTGACCATAATAAATCTGGAGAATTTATAGCTGTCGTCGAGACAGATAAAACCACTTGATAGATAGTATTTGGTTCCAATTCAAGTGAATTGGCACTGGAATTAGCAATCTTTAAAACTTTATAACTCCCTACTCCGTCTAAGACTACATCATCGGAAGAAAGAACCGGAGTAGTATTAAAACAATTTTCATCATTACATTTTAATAATTTAACAGGGCCACTAACATTCGAACCTGGTAAATTTTTATTTGACATTGTAGTATTAAAACGAACACCTACTTCGGCATTAGTACAGGACTCCATACATTGTGGCCAAAAATCTACAACCTCAGGATTGTTCAAATCTATAGTAAGAGGACTAACACTGGTATAACTGGAAGCAGCTAATTTTGCTTGCGCTTTAATATCAACTGCATTATCAGGATTATTTAAACCAACACCAACAGTGTTTGCTAAAGCCGAAACCTTCGCAGTGTTATTATCCGTAGAAAAAATATCAGAGTAATAAGGGTCTGCTGAATTCCAGGACCAGGCAAAAGCTCCCATATTCATCATCACACAATGCTGACTACTCAAACCGTGTCCGCTATATTCAACATCAACGCCTTCATCATTTATGATATCATGTCTCTTGATTGGTTCTTCTAGAACTGATGTCCAATATGTATAAGGCGTAACTACAACTCTCTTAACTCGACAATCTTGTGAGCCAGTTTTAAAAACAAAACAATAAGCAGAGTCAGGACTACAAGGCTTATCTTTTGATAACGGCACTAAACTAGCTCCAGCCCCGGCGTTAATAGCTGATTTTAAGACAACTTGATACCAGGTATTGTCTTTCCACTTACCGTTGTTGTAATTATTATTTGGATTGAGCTCCAGATAATCTGTGTTTTCCGTACTGGCTTGTGGCACAAAATCCTCAGCTCCACCAAATGTTACTGCTTGAGATACCGTACATGTATTTTTACCTTCATCTATCGTACCGGCCTGACATTCATTAACTACCAAATCTTTTTTGGCAATATTATTTATTGTTGGTAAATTGAATTCAACTACCACGGAAGCGCTACGACAAACATTATGATGTGAGTCGCTTGGTGCCCCATCCCATTGCGTGCTTGGAGATGGTGAAGGTAAATTTAAACCTAAATCAGTATTATCATCACATCTTTCTACCACATGTGGAATTTTTGGTATTTCTCTAGTACTAAAACGCCAAATGTAACCAGCGGACAAAGTCTCTCCTTCACAAAGTTGATTATTAGGCCGGCACAGACCAGCTTCCCCTCCTGAAACACAACAATGGGTATTAGCAACGGTACAAGTATTGTTGTTTTTTAAACAATCAACCACTGCAAAATTTACCGGATTACTGATTTTATTATCTGATTCTCTATATACTACTATCGGACCGGTCGCAGCGCCAAGTGGCGGTTGCGTAGATACAGATTGACCAACAATTAAGTTTGTGACTGTAGAAGAATTTCCTCCCAATCTACCATCGGTAGAAGTCGCAGAGGCTGTCGAGGACCAAAAGTACACAGTTGGATCCGCGCCTAAATATTCACCGACAATATGTAAACTATTATTATTTTCTGAAAATGGTACTGGCCCAGAAAGCGGATCAATACTGCAAATACCTGGATTTGGTTCGCCGTTTTCTAAATTAAATACAGGCCCAATAATACTAGGATTTTGAGCTGGGTCAGCAGGACGTACCTGAACAAAATATGATTTGCCAGGATTGCCACTAGCCACAGGAAACTTCACAATAATCTGTTTGTCTGTCCAAATATTTTTACAACCAGGAGGGAATCTAAAATCACCTTCGATCGCCTCACCAGGCTGACCATTGTTACTCTCCTTAAACCAAACTCTACCTAATTGATTGCCAAAATTTTTACCATTAATAGTAATATATTCCCCCTTGGCGCCACTGTCTGGAGTAATGCTAGAAATTATAGGAGAGGTATCGTTGACATTTTCTTCTACAAAGAATCTAAGATTATTACTTTCAAGATTGTTCTGAGAAACTTTTACTCCCAAAAGACCGGACTCAAGTTGCGGAACTGTAGTTTTTACCAAACCATCTGACCAATTAGCTAAATTTGTAATTGCATTTTGTTGACCAAAAATTATTTTTCCAGGCGCATTTCCAAACCTCTTGCCTAAAAAAGAAACCTCTTTGCCTGGCAAACCGCTTGTAGGATTTACAGAACACAAACCTGGGCGCACAACGTTATTAACTTCAAAATTACTAATAGCCGGACCAAAATCATCATTGGTCGCATCAATAAATACTGCACCATCTGCATCTTTGGCGGTTTCAACTCGAATTGGACCACTAACAGCTCCGGCTGGCACCTCGGCTAGTATCTGCCAAGGTTTCCAAGAAACAGCTCCACAAGTATCGAGTTTTGCTTCAGTATTATTTATAAAAACCTTACCGGGAACATTACCGAAATAATTTCCGGCAATCGAAATGATTGTTCCAGCCCCGCCAGAAAGAGGAGAGACAGCGTTTATACGCATTTTATCTTTACAGAACCCAGCATCGCAAACCCCGCTCCCACATTCTGTGTTTTTGACACAAGGCGCACCAGCACAAGCGCCACATTCTCCACCACAGGCCGGAGGACCTGATTTCTCTTCTCCTAAATCAGCTTGTAAAGTATTATCAAAACAATGTTGAGGTAATAAATTTACCAATGTGCTGGTAGCGTCAGTAAGAGCCGACCAATCATACGCCGTAGCTTTAAGTAAATGCTCACCGCTGGCAATGTTTGCTGTAGGCCAATTAATAGTCACAGTTCCAGTTTTTTGACAACCAGCAATAGTCTGACTACCAACAAAATAATTATCAGCTCCCAAATCTACTTTTTGCACACCATTATCATCTGTATAACTTAATTTGACTGGTACTACGGCCCCAGCAAATAATAAGTCACTTGAAATTTTTTCAATTTTAATTTGCGGAGGCAGTCTATCTACTCCCTCCCCAGTTACAAACTTTACATCCCCACAACCGGCTTTAACAGAACAATTCAAAGTCATTTGATTGTCGCTGTTTTTTACAGCGGTTGGATTCTTAAAATGTAATTTATAACCCGTAGAAGGAGCAAAACAATCAGGATCGCCACTACCACAATCCCCTTTTGGCACAAACACAGCCGTATTATTACCAAGCGCTTGCCAAACACCTGGGTACTCCACACCGTCTTTTTCTTCCACAACTACGTTACCTGCAAGTGTTTCTATATCTACTTCTCTGTTAAAAGTTATTGCTAAGTGAATATTTCTCGTACACATCTCACCCTCTTGAGGCAAACTCTCAACATAAAAAGCTCCTGTTGGAAAATATGGATTTTCAAAATTTGAAATTATTACATCACTACCCCCAGCATCATTTGATGTGGCGCCAACTAATTTACTAATAACAAAACTGGCAATCGCGTATGATGATAAAATTATCGCCAAACCAATAATAGCATTAATTAAAATTTTCTTAGCTTGAGAAATTCTTTCTTCGTCACCACCAGCCGTCATCCAGATAAAACCTCCGTATAAAATAAGAACCACGGCCACGATTCCAAGCAAACCCAAAGCCACACGAATAATTTTGGCAACAATTAATCTAATATCTGTAGTTGGCAGACCAATATTATTGGCTACGTCGGTTGTTAGCCCCAAGTCTGGCGCGCTAGTTGTCTGAGCTAAAGCAAAGTTTTTTAAAAAAAACAAAGCGCCAATGATTAAAACTGAAAATAACGACAGGGTTATAAATTTTTTATATTTTATAGACATGTATTTATTATAAACTGCTATCTCTTAAATTTTTTAAACAATCCGCCGTGTTGCCACCAACAGCACCGTTACAACAGAAGGATTTATTTTGCTCAGTAATTACCTGACAACAATTTTGCGGATCGGCTTCTTGGCAATCTGGCGACACTACTGTATTTGGAAAAGCGCTAATTCTCGGTCCTTTGCCTGGATAAAAACAATTAAAATGCAAATCTTCGACTGTGGAATTAATAACTGGGAAATAATATTGTCGAGCTGAATCTAAAAAGGGCCCGTGATTCAATTTAGTATAAGTCGTGCCGTCATTATTAAAAATCGAAGATGGAACAACCCAAATTGGCACGGGATGGGTTGGTTGTTCTTGTAATGCAATATTGTACATTGAATCAGCGCGCATTCTTTTATTAAAGGTCATGCTTAATTCTTGATAACGACTGATGTTTTCAGAATCAATTCCGGGGGTAATGGTTTGAATAAAAGGAGCCTCAGCATCAACACGATCATTAATGAAAAAATTCCAAAAATAATTATCAGGTTGTTTTTGATTAGGAAATACAGCCACACCGCTAGGAGCGGTATTAGGAATACCATTTTTATTGCCATCCAACGCATTACCTCCCAAATCAGCTATACCTGAAAACGGCACAGATTCAAATGAGTTTACATTAATAGTTCTGGCGGCACGCAAAATGATTTCATAAATATCTTGAGAACAATTATTCCCTGGTTTATCACAAACTGGCAAACAGAAAATTTTATTACCGCAAGCATTTCGCCCACATTCTTTGGAAGGCGAAAACTCAAGTGTTCGATAACCGTTTGTTAAAACAAAATTCCCTTGAGGTATCGTGCTCTTGCCAGATTTTAAGAAAATATTTTGACCGTCTAGGTAATAATAACTCCCCTCCGCATTAAATTTACCACTTATTCCAGTTGGATCTACCGGTTCACTGAATTGAATTTGAAAAGCAGTATTTTTATCCTCAGTCGTATTTGCTTGAGGAAAAACACTTTCCACTACCGGCGGAGTAATATCCAAAGCAGTGCTATTAGTAAATTTCCATTCATAATAATTTGTCCCCAAAACAACCGCTCTAAAAGCCGAAGGGTTATTATTAGCCGGATCATCAAGAAGAATATCTGGACCAAGATGGACAATATAACCAACCCTTTCAATGGCACTACCCAAATAACCACCGTTTTGACTGTTTTGGTCGGTAATAGGTTTAACCACAATCGTATAAACTCCACTTACACCGTTTTCTGTACCGACAGAACCTAAAACAACAGCACCAAAAATTTTCTCGCCATTATCCGATCTTTTAATATTTATAAAGTTATCACTAACGCTCTTTAAGCGATCACAATCATTGTACCAATTTTCTATATTAGTTTTGCAATTACCAAAAATTCCATCGCCGGTTGTGTCATCCACGAAACTATCTAATTTGATAGGACGCCTAAAAGTAATTACTATCTTACTATTACGAGGCACATCAATCTGGTCTCTAGAAGGAAAGTGGTCTTTGATGATTTGACCCAAGGCGCCACTACCCTGAAAATTCTGCACAATTGGTGGCGCTTCTAGATTTTGAGTGTTACCAACCACACCATCGGTAGTTGCTCCGATTAATTTACTAATTACAAAACTAACAATGGCGTAGGCACTCAAAATAATAGCCAAACCGATAATTGCGTTTGTTAAAACTTTTTTAGCTGAATCAATCTGTTCTTCGTTGCCACCAGCTGTCATCCACAAGAATCCGGCGTAAAGCATTAGAACTAGAGCGATTGTTCCCAAAAGCCCCAAGGCAATACGAATTATTTTGGCTATTACTAACCTAATATCCGTGCTTGGCAATCCAAGAGGCTGGCTTATAACCTGGACTCCTTGTTGCAAACTACTGTTGGTATCACCCACGCTTTGCGCGCTTACAAAGTGCGGAAAACTAAAAATCGCCACTAACAATACTATCGTAGTTGTGGCGATTTTTAAAAATATAGTCAATTTTTCTTGCATCCATTGAAGCATGGGACAATGGAATATATTAAAATAAACTTATTATCTGCCGAATCTTTTTGTTTCTTCTGGCATCTGCCCAATCTTTTTCAAGTATTCAATCTTCTGAGACATGGCCAAACGATGCAACGCGCTCTTCTTGCGCATATTTTTATTTTTTGGACGTTCGTAAAATTGAATCTTTTTAACTTGTAAGATTTTACCAGACTGTTGCCATCGCTTCTTAACGCGACGCATGAAGGCTTCAAAGGATTCATTTTTCTTTCGTTTTACTTCTGACATAAGTCCACCTCGCTTTCTTTATAAGTTATGAATAAAACAAATAGCGCTGTGCGCCCACGAATTATGCGAATATTGACATTCGAGTTATTCGTGGGGCTCCAAAGACCATTCGTATAATTCTTGATTAATTTTACATCTTTTTTTTGTCTTCGTCAAACCTAATTAATTTCTTTTTTAACAAATGCTCAACTTTTTTCTGATCAACAATCTCTTGGACACCAGATTCCATATCTCTAATAATAACGGTGCCGTCTTGCACTTCTTTCTGACCCAAGATTAAGGCGTAAGGAACTTGCAGACTATTAGCTGTTTCAAGCTGGCCTTTGAGAGAGTTCTTAGAAAAATTATAAGCAATTTTAAGTCCAGAAGCCCGCAAGTCGTTAATTGTCTTTAGCGCTCGACGACGAGCCTGATCTCCCAGCTGCGCCATAAAAGCATCAAGTGGTTGGCTAGGAAATTTTATTTGCTTTGCGTCATAATATTGTTTCAAAGCAGAAACAGCTCTCTCAATACCAGCAGAAAAACCGGCAGCGGCTGTAGGTTTTCCACCCATCTCCTCTACTAATAAATCATACCTGCCACCACCACCCAAAGCGCTCTGTGATCCAGGTTCCACATTTTCATTTTCACCAACAACTGGGTATACTTCAAAAACAGTACGAGTATAGTAATCCAAACCGCGCACTAAATTTGGTTTTAAAATATAAGGTACACCTAGCTCATCTAAATATTCTAAAACTTTGGTAAAGTGATTTTTTGATTCTTCTTCCAACCAAGAAATAATTTGCGGAGCTTCTTCTTTGATCGGCTGACATCTTTCTTGCTTGCAATCCAAGAGACGCATCGGATTCTTGTTTAATCTAAACTTGCAATCATCGCACAAATAACTTCGTTTACTACGATAATACTCTACCAAAGCGACTTTATATTTTTGTCTTTCTTCCGGCATGCCAAGACTATTGATATGGACCTCAACCGGCAAACCCATGTCTTTATAAAAATTAAAGGCAAGCAAAATTAATTCTGCGTCTTGAACTGGATCAGGATCACCAATTGTTTCAAAACCCATCTGTGTATGTTCTCGGAAACGACCCGCTTGTGGTTTCTCATGCCTAAACATTGAACCAAAGTACCACAACTTTACAGGCTGAACCATATTCCACATACCATGCATAATATAAGCCCGCACAGCAGAAGCTGTGCCTTCAGGACGAAGAGCTACTTTTGTACCATCTCTATCTTCAAAAACATACATTTCTTTATCTACCACATCTGTGCCTTTACCAATAGAACGAACAAACAAACTTGCCTCTTCCAGAAGCGGGGTTTCAATTCGGCCAAACTGAAAATGCTCAGCTAAATTTTCGGCAGTGTGATAAAAAGCTTTCCAATATTTTTCATCTTTTGGCAAAATATCGTGCATGCCCCGCAACAAAGTATAAGCTTTTTTTCCACTAGCATTAGGCGTAGCATCAACCCGAGGTTTTGCTTTTTCTACTTTTGGTTTTTTTATAAATTTCTTTTTTTCTATTTTCTTTTTCAACATATCTTTAAAGGTGATTAATTAAATATTCAAACTTGGCTTAGTAATAAGTTCAGCCCGGTTTAGTGGCCAACCTCTAAAAAATACTCTACCGACTATCAAACTCTTATCGACAGCGCCAAACCGACGCGAGTCATAACTATTTGGTCGATTGTCCCCCATTACAAAATATTGTTTATCACTCAGAGGCACATAAGTACGATCGCCACTAGTCAATAAATCGGACGGCAAATATGATTCATCTAAAATTACCCCTTCCGGGTGTTGGGTATTATAAATTGTCACTTTGCCTTCAGAGATTTTTACTCTTTCACCAGGCAAACCAATAATTCTTTTTAAGAAAAACTCTTTTGGATTTTCCGGATATTTGAAGACAACTACCTCGCCCCTCTCTGGAGCACGAAATCTATAACTTAATTCATCTACAATTAAATATTCTTTATCAAAAAAATTTGACTCCATGGAAGCACCCTTAACATAAAAAGGTTTAAACAAAAAATATCTTACCAAAGTAATTGTAATACCAGCCAAAACCGCCACTTTTATAAGTTCTAACAAAAACAAGCCAATACTACCAAAAGAGGCTAAAAGTGATTTTTTAAAACTTGATTTTTTTTCTTCAGATCTTTCCTCTTCTGTCATAGAAAAATTTGAAATATAAGATACAAATATACTACATTAAATTTGATGATTTTGCAAGTAAAAAATAAAACAGCCTATTTTAATTTTTAGCTGTTTTAGTGGGGCGCTAAGCGCCCTTTATACAACGCTTAGCGTTGTGGGTCCGATCCGATTTGAACGGCTGACCTTCCCGCACTTGCGGGACGCTCTAACCTGTGGGCAATAGAGGATTTGAACCTCTGACCCCTTGCATGTCATGCAAGTGCTCTAACCAACTGAGCTAATTGCCCGCTTTAAGAGAATTTATTGTGGGCGGCGGGGGAATCGAACCTCCGACCTCGTCATTATCAGTGACGCGCTCTAACCATCTGAGCTAGCCGCCCTTTTTAATTTCAAAGTAAAGTTTAGCAAAAATTGATTTAAAAATCAAGAGCATAATAAAGTATAAAACAAAAGCCACCCTAAAGATGGCTTTCGCATTAACTTCACAAATGTGACAAAGATTACACAATATTTTTCTATCCATTGATCCCTGGCCGAAACCAGGGCGCGAATCTGATTTGCATCAGACCGCTCGACAGAAATTCACAGTCTTTCGACTGAGTATCTCCAGAAAGGAGGTGATCCATCCACAGCTTCCGCTACGGATGCCTTGTTACGACTTCACCCTAGTCATTGACCCTGCCTTTGACCCCGCTCTGCTCGCAAAATATTTGCGCTCAAGGCGGGGTCTTTGGGCATTGCCAACTCCCGTGGTGTGACGGGCGGTGAGTACAAGACCCGAGAACGTATTCAACGCGCCGTGGCTGATACGCGTTTACTAGCAATTCCAACTTCATGAAGGCGAGTTGCAGCCTTCAATCCGAACTGAGACCAGTTTTGATGGGATTAGCTCCACCTTGCGGTTTGGCAACCCATTGTACTGGCCATTGTAGCATGTGTGTAGCCCTGGACGTAAGAGCCATGCTGATTTGACGTCGTCCACTCCTTCCTCCCGCTTGCGCGGGCAGTCTCGCGTGTAAATTTAACACACGACGTGGGTTGCGCTCGTTTCCCGACTTAACGGTACACCTCACGGCACGAGCTGACGGCAACCATGCAGCACCTATCTAGCACCCTCGAAGGCTAAAGTCATTTCTGACGATATGCAGCTAGTAGTTGAGCCCAGGTAAGGTTCCTCGTTTACCATCGAATTAAACCACATGCTCCACTGCTTGTGCGGGTCCCCGTCTATTCCTTTGAGTTTTAGTCTTGCGACCGTACTCCCCAGGCGGCATACTTAATGTGTTAACTTTTTTAAACGACACTGACAGGGTCGATACTGCCAATATCTAGTATGCAATGTTTAGGGCGTGGACTACCAGGGTATCTAATCCTGTTTGCTCCCCACGCTTTCGTCCATGAATGTCAGATGTGTACCAGTGAGCTGCCTTCGCCTTTGGTGTTCTTGCAGATATCAACGCTTATTACGACTACACCTGCAATTCCGCTCACCTCTTCCACCCTCTAGTTTGATAGTTTTAAAGGCAACCCCAGTGTTAAGCACTGGGTTTTAACCCCTAACCCGTCAAACAATCTGCGGACGCTTTACGCCCAATAAATCCGGATAACACTTGAGGTCTCTGTATTACCGCTGCTGCTGGCACAGAGTTAGCAACCTCTTATTCTTAGGGTACCGTCACTAATTCGTCCCCTATAAAAGCAGTTTACGACCCGAAGGCCTTCATCCTGCACGCGGCGTCGCTCCATCAGGCTTTCGCCCATTGTGGAAGATTCTTGACTGCAGCCTCCCGTAGGAGTCTGGGCAGTGTCTCAGTCCCAGTGAGGCAGGTCACGCTCTCACGCCTGCTACTGATCGAAGCCTTGGTGGGCCATTACCTCACCAACTAGCTAATCAGACATAGGCCCCTCTCCAAGCGCCTTGCGGCTTTACATGCGAATGACTTATGTCCCCGCATGTCCATCAGGTATTAATTCTCCTTTCGGAGAGCTATCCCTGTCTTGAAGGTAGGTTACCAGTGTGTTACTCACCCGTTTGCCACTGAATTTTGTATTGCTACAAAACTTCGTACGACTTGCATGCCTTAAACACGCCGCCAGCGTTCATCCTGAGCTAGGATCAAACTCTTAAAAAAAGAGATTTGATTTTTGTTCACCCTACACAGCCGAAGCTGTAAGGGCTGATGAACAAGTTATCATTTTTGGATTTATTTATTATTTAGACTCGGAATAACCCGAGTTTTTTCGGATAGACTTTTTTTGTGGTCTTTGTCACATTTGTGTTGTCAATGTACTTTTTCGTTTTCCACCGTAGCGGAACGAAATACTTTTTTCAATCTATTACCTGACCTTACCTAATGACAGGTTAGAAAGAAAAAAGAGAAATCAAATCTTGATTGCTCTTTTTTCTTTCCCTCAAAATGAGGCAGACAGTTTCCACAGCGGACTTGCCCGAGAATATTAATTTTTAATGAAATTTTTTTGCGGGAGTTTTATTAGTTTTTTAAGCTTTTACATATTAACACTATGTAAAATTAATGTCAAGGGCTTATATTGTGCGTAAGTTGGGGATAAAATTAGCCATTTTATACCTAAAAAATAAGGCAAAAAGACTATTTACTCTGCTCTTTTCTCCACTCCTCTATCTTTTTATGATCACCGGAAAGCAAAACTTCAGGCACATTTATTTTTTTTCTTTTTACAACTACTGTTTCTGGTCTAGTATAATGTGGATATTCAAGAAATTGTGTAAGCTGTTTTTTACCCATTTCTCCAGCATCATTAAATGATTCATCTTTGAGAGATTCTTGCGCGCCAATGGCGCCAGGAAGTAGCCTGGTAATCGCTTCCATCACCACCATAGCTGGCACTTCCCCACCAAACAAAACATAATCACCAATAGAGATTTCTTCATCAGCCACTTCAGTCATGACACGCTCGTCTATGCCTTCGTAGCGACCACAGATCATTACCAGCTGATCTAACTTACTCCATTCGCGCGCCATTTCTTGGGTAAACTTTTTGCCTTTTGGATTAAAAACAATTACTTTAACTTTTGACTTTTGACTTTTGACTTTCGACTTTATAGACTTCACTGCTTTATAAATCGGAGGAAACATCAAGACCATGCCCGCGCCACCACCATACGGCCGATCATCTACGGTTCCCCTCTTATCATCGGCGAAGTCTCGCAGATTGTGAATATTAATAGAAATTAATCCCCCGCCCGAACGACCGGAGGCGTCCGGTCGGGCGGGTTTTTTTTGCGCGCGATTAATTAAAGCTTCATTTTTAAAACTTTCAAAAAATTTCGGGAAAATTGTAATGATGTTGAATTTCACAAATATTCTATTTAATTAACCCCTTTGATAAGGCCACTTGATATAAGGCTAAAATATGCATATTAAATAATTCTGTGCCATTAAGATAAAAATCTACTAGTTCATGAGGTGGCACTTCCATGACAGTAATATCTTCTGCTGCATCGCCATGAGCATCAGATGCTTTAATTGCGCCCGTAGCAATATAGCAATGACGTATATTATTACTTATACTAGCTGAAAAAGGGTCTGGCGGAAGTGCGTGTAAGGCTTCTACGGCATAACCTGTTTCTTCAAGCAACTCTCGGCGTATTGCTTCTTCTGTATTTTCTCCTTTTTTATCTAACAGGCCTGCCGGTAGCTCAATAACGTATTTTTCTAATGGTACTCGAAAATTTTTTATTAAAACTACATTATTATCTTTAGTAATGGCAAATACCATTACCACATCTTTTTTTTCAAGCCATCTCCAAGTCTGCTCATTACCTTCTTTATCCAAAAAAATTGTTTCCCAAAGATTGGTGAATTTGCCTTTTAAAATTTCTCGCTTATTTATAATTTTAAAAACCATATAATTACTTTAATTTATGACTTCTAATATACTACGAATAATATCAGCAGGCAAGGATTAAGGATTTTAAAACCACCCTTTCAGGTGGCTTTAATTTTAGTATAACTTTTGTCTTAGATGTTCAAATTGTCCACAGCGCTTGTATCAATCATTTGGTTGTCCATAGGTTGGCTTTCCATTTGAGTGACTGGGCGAGGGGCTCTGCCTCCGACTGGCTCATTAATCTTTAGGTTCACGCGAGCATTGTGCTTAGCACCAACGATTTTGAGCAAAGTGCGAATAGAACGAGCGGTTTGGCCTTGGCGACCGATGACATAACCCATATCAGCTGGGTTCACATCCAAAGTGATCAAAACTCCTCTTTCGTCAATTGTGCGAGTAGTCTTTACATCTCCAGGATTATTAACGATTGATCTGACAAGTGTTTCTACAAACTGTTGATCTGCTTCCATATGTTTTCAATAAGGTAAATTATATTATCAACTTTCAATTTTGCTTTACTGCAGCCGGTCGACCCTGATCCCGTTTTAGTCGGAACCCTCCAGTTCTGCTTTCTATATAATATCAAATCTGAAAAAACTGTGCAAGAATAAAGTTAGGCAGCTGGAGTTGGTTCAACTGGAGCGACTGGAGCTTCAGCAGGTTTGGCTGATTTCTTTTTTTCAGCAATCTTTGCAGCGCGCTTAGTAGAAATATATACTGATTTCTTTTTCTTTTGATCGGTGATAAGACCAGCTTTCAAAAGCAAGTTGTGGATAGTGTTTGAAGCTTGAGCACCTTTTTCTAACCAATACTTAACACGCTCGGCTTTTGGCAAAAAGCCATTAACCTTAGTGCGAGGATTATAGGTACCTAAAATTTCCAAGTTTCTGCCTTGGGTATCTCTGCCTTTTTCAGCAAGTACCAAACGATAGGTGGCGTTGTTCTTTTTTCCAATTCTTTGTAAGCGAATAGTTAACATAAATTTTAATAGTTCTCTGTTCACAGTTCATAGTTCACAGACTACGGAAAAAAATCCGAGAACTGATAACAGAGAACTGAGAACTTAGTTTAAAAAAAGTGACGATTAGAGCAGGCTAAATATACTATATTTTCTTATTCTTGTCAATTATTACCCGACCAGGCCTCTCAGCTTTAAGAAATAAATAATGGATGCCAAACCCTATAAAACCATACACCAAGATAGTCACAATAGAATGAAAAGTAAGAAGTATATAAACTCCAATACTCCCTAATAGCCAAAGGACTATAGCCAATGGACCAGTTATGATTGTAACTAATGTCAAAATAGGAAGCACTAATGTCTCAACCGTTTCAGATACTCGCAACATAGACATTCCTACTGGAGTATGAAATTCAGAAAAATAATAGTATGTACCTAGCAACAAAAACCCAATAATCATACCAATTATACTGCCATAGTATTTTTTAAAAAAAGAAAAATTTATTTTCATATTGCATTATTTAATAATTGTATTATCTTCAGAATATTTTGGCACTTCTTCCAATTTTACGCTTAACAATTTGGAAATACCATCATTGTTCATCACTACCCCATACAAAGCATCGGCGGCGTGCATAGTTACCCGATTATGGGTAATAATAATAAACTGAGACTGCGATGATAGTTCGGCGACAATCTCGGCAAACCTCCTAGTATTGGCCTCATCAAGAGCCGCCTCAACTTCATCAAGCACCACAAACGGGGATGGATTATAACTTAATATTGCGCAAATAAGAGCGATTGAGGCAAGAGTGCGCTCACCACCGGAAAGCATGCTGATATTTTTTACTTTTTTGCCGGGAGGGTTGATAGAAATATCTATACCCATCAAAACTTTATCTTTATTTTTTATTGCTTCTTCTGCTGATATAACTCCATCAACTGAACCAGCCTCATCATTCTCTTCTTTTTCTTCTCCATAAATTTCAAATATATCCCCATCACCGCCGGCAAATAATATTTTAATATAACGATCGAATTCTTTTCTAATTTTTTTAAACGAAGCAGATCGTTTCTTTTTCATAATTTCATCCAACTCCAAAATCATTTTTTCTAGATCAGTCATAGCTGTGCGCAAATCATTAATCTGATCTGACAGAAAATCATACCTCTCTTTACTTTGTTGGTATTCCCCTACTACTTCTTTATCAATTCCACCGATCAAACTAAGTTGATATTTTAATTTTTGAATCTCATCCATGACCTGAGTGATATTTTCCAAACCAACGGCAGTCGCATTTTTTTCCAATAAAGATTCTATAGAAATACCAAGTTCGATTCTGACTTCTTCCGCCAAAGCCTCCTGCTTTGTCTCTAGCTTTGCCACTTCAATTTTTAGATCATTTCTCTTTGACAAAATTTCATTGAGCAAATTCTGTTTTTTCTGCATGGCATCTTGCAACGCAAAAACTTTTTGTTTCTTAGCTTCTTCGTCTTTGTTGAAACTGTCTATTTTTTGAGAATATTCTTGCGCTTCTTTTGCTTTGGTCTCTATCTGCGCCAGCAGACGTTCTTTTTCTTCTGCCAAACCAGACAACAAAAGACCGATATCTTTTGGATCTGAATTATACAAAGCCAGTTCGTGTTCCAGGCTGCCTTTTTCTTGACCAACTCGCTTAATCTCTTCTTGTAAAAGATTAAACTTAGAACCGGTAATTTCTTTTTTGGATTCAAATTCTAAAAGTTTTATTTTTATTTTTTCGTAATCAGCGTCCAAATCATTAATTTTTTGTTTGACCAAACTAATCTGCGCTTGAGACTCAGCCAAATTGTCTCCTTTCCAACGCAACCGTGTTGAGAAGCCTAAAGCATCTTTTTTAATTTGCTTGAAGCCACCTTTCATAACCCCGTTTTTTTCTACCATATCACCTGTCAAAGTCACCATCCGCACTCGACCAACACCAATCTTTTTGGCAACAACCAAATCTTCTACCACTACAGTTTGACCAAAAACAAAAGAAAAAATATTAGAAAATTTATTATCATACTTCACAATATCAGTAGCCAATCCTACCACTCCCGGCAAAGACAAAACGGAGCTCACTTCCTGATCTACAAATCTAGGTCTAATTTTACTAAGTGGCAAAAACGTAGCGACACCTAATCTGTTATTACGCAAAAATTCAATCCCTAGTCTGGCCACTTCTTCGTCGGCTACTACCAGCGCCGAAAGATAAGAACCGGCTGCCACCTCCAAAGCCAAACGAAACTTTTCTTCTACTTCACCCAACTCAGCCACCAGGCCATGCACAGTGCCAAATTTGTCTTTGTTTTCTAAAACTGATTGCACCGCAAACAAACCGCTCAACTGGCGATAATTTTGCTCTGATTGATCTTGAAAAACTTGTTTATCCAAGGCTGATAATTTTATTTGGGATTCGGTCTTTTCTTGGGTAATCTGTGATAATAAATTTTTCTGTTCAGCCACAAAATCAGCGGATTGCTCCATTTCAGTCTGCGCTAAACTAATCTGGTTAAGAAGAGAATCATGTTGTAATTTTAAAGTGCCTATTTTTTCTTCCAACCAACCAATATTTTGCTTGCCTTCTTTATTGTATTCCGTTTTCATCTGACCATCTTTGATAGCCAACTGTCTTTCCAAATCATTTTTTTCATGAACCAATAACTGAAACTTGGCCTGTAAATCATTAAAAATTTCTTGCCTAGTAGAAGCTCTAGCCAAAACAGAAAGTTCGGTTTGCACTTCATTTAATTCTTGAAATGTCTGGCGATAATTTACCTCCACACCTGAAAGGGTAAGATTAAATTTATCTAATTCCGACTTATTAGCCAGATAAACTGAAGTAAAATATTTTTGCTGATTTTCCCGAAGCTCAATTTCTACCTCTTGGCGCTGTTCCAATTTTTTTACTTGCCGAGCCAAAATTTTGAGGCGGGGTTCTACTTCTTGTACTAATCTCTCCGCTTGTTCCAAATTTTCTCTAGTACGCGCCATTTTGAGACTTGACTGATGCTGTTTGATTTGAAATTCTTTTATACCAGAGGCTTCATCCAAAAAATCTTTACGTTCGGCTGGACTGACGGTCAATAATTTATCTATAGTTCCCTGGCCAATCACACTATATGAATGCTGAGCAAATTGCGCTTGCGCCAAAAACATGTGGATATCCAAAAGACGAACTGGATTATTATTTATCAAATATTCACTCTCTCCTGATCGATACAAACGACGTGAAACCGTAATCTCTGGATAATCTTGCATGACTTTGGTTTGAGCAGATCCGCTAGCTCCCAAATTATTATCTAAAACCATGGTCACTTCGGCGGCGCTGAGCTGACCCTTTACTTCGGAACCATTAAAAATAACATCTTCGGTTTTTTTACCGCGCAAATTTTTGACACTCTGCTCACCCATTACCCAACGAATAGCGTCAGCCACATTTGATTTGCCTGATCCATTTGGACCAACAATGGCAGTAATGCTATAACGATTATTTTTGTACGACAAAAAATCCAAAACAGTCTTTTCGGCAAATGATTTAAAACCTTTTATTTCTAAACGCTTAAGATGCATAACCAAAAGCTTGTAGCTTCTTAGCTAGTTAGCTTTTTAGGAAAATAACTACAAAGATTGTACCATACAACCGCTAGGGTTGACAAAGGTGTATAATCACTATATAATTGTCCGTTAACTAAAATATGCATAGAACTGCCCAACAAATTCACCGGCATGTCCAAACTGCCAATAAAATCGTGCTTGTGTCGCATCAAAATCCTGATGGTGATACTTTGGGCTCGTCCTTATCTTTGGCAGAATATCTAATAGCAATGAATAAAACCGTACAAATTTTTTGCCTAAGTCTTGTACCTGAAAAATTCAACTTCTTGCACAATATTAATCTCGTAAGCAACGACCCAAAAATATTTAAAGACGCTGATGTAATCATGGTTGTGGACTGTGGCGACTTACGCTATGCTGGTGTAGCCGAGATTATCAAAGACCACCCGGCAAGCATTGTTAATATTGATCACCACGCTACCAATGAAAAATACGGCTTGTTTAATCTAGTTAATGACAAATCTGCCTCCGCTACCGAAATTGTCTATAATTATTTCAAAGCCAACACTATTCGCATTACTCCTACTATGGCCACCGCTCTCCTGATGGGTCTAATCACCGACACCGATAATTTTACTAACTCCGCAACCTCATATACCGCCCTGACCGCTTCTGGAGAATTATTACGCCTCGGAGCTAATTGGATTATCATCAATCGATCGCTCATGCAAAACAAATCTATTAATCTGTTCAAGCTTTGGGGAGTAGTATTGGGGCGATTAAAAAAGAAAGAAGAAATCGGATTGGCTTATACATATCTCACCAATCAAGATCTAAAAAAATACAATGCGAGCGATGCTGACGCCGAAGGCATTTCCAATTTTTTAAATAAACTTAACGACTCGACCATTTCTCTCTTTATGCGAGAAACCGAAGATGGAAAAATTAAAGGCAGTTTCCGCACCACCCACGAAGGTGTAGACGTAGCAGCTCTGGCCAAAAAACTTGGCGGTGGTGGGCATAAAAAGGCAGCTGGATTTACAGCTGAAGGCAGTATTGAAAGTATTGTGCAACGCGTGGTAGATTTACAGAGTAAAAAGTAAATGGTAGAATAAAAAAACTGCAATGTCATCCTGAGCGAGCCCTCAAGGGCGACAAGGGATCTTTCCGAGAAAAAGTTTTGCTAACGGAAATATTCTTCACGGAGTTTATACCCTTTAGGGTGTTCAGAATGACAGTTGTAACCTATATTCTAAATTCTTAATAATAACAATATGAAAGAAGAAATCAAATCCCAATACCTCATCCCAACCGTCATCGAAAAAACTACCTTCGGTGAACGCGCTTATGATATTTATTCTCGCTTACTCCAAGATCGAATTATATTTTTGGGTACACAAGTAGATGATAATGTCGCCAATGTTATTATCGCCCAATTGTTATTCTTGGAAAACCAAAACCCAGAAAAAGATATCAAGTTGTACATCAACTCCCCTGGCGGATCAGTAACTGCTGGTATGGCAATATATGACACCATGCAATATATCAAACCAGATGTCAGTACTATTTGTATTGGTATGGCTGCTAGCATGGGCGCGTTTCTACTTAATGCCGGCGCTAAAGGAAAACGTTTTGCTTTGCCTAATGCCGAAATTATGATCCACCAAGTAATGGGTGGAATGGAAGGACAAGCGAGTGATATTAAAATCCGCGCGGAAAGAATCTTAAAAATAAAAGATAATTTAAATAAAATAATGTCCAAACATTCTGGCAAAAAGCTTGAGCAGGTAGAAAAAGATACTGATAGAGACAACTTTATGAGCGCCGAGGAAGCTTTGGCTTACGGATTGATTGATAAGGTGATTGAAAAATAAAAACAAACTACAAAATAAAAAACTATCCACAGAAGGATAGTTTTTTATTCCTCAATCTTTTTTACAAAGTACAAAAAATATTCGGAGTGAGGCGCGCACTGAGCAAGTGCAACGCCTCTTCGGACGCAGGCCAGCTCGATCTCACGACCGTGGTGGCCCAGCGTGGACATGATTCTCCGATTCCCGTCGTGACGACGATCTAACGGCCGACCACCACGAATGCCGCCGCAACGGCGATGAAGACGAGAACAGCGCACACGGCCAGCATGCGGCGGCGCTCGCGGGCACGAGCGTTGCGGAACCGGGCGCGAGCGCGCGCCTCCCATCCAACAGGCGGTTCCACAGGGGGGAGACTTCTCATCCTGTGCACCATAGTCCTATACCGCTGGACAATGGCCTCTTGTGCTGCTGTAAGCGGCAGGCCTCTGTCCCATCGATCCAGCGCATCATCTTCCTCCTCGGCATCGATTTGCTCGAAGACACCCTCTTTCCACCCTTTAGGCGGCCCTTCCTTGTTGCTCATACGACCTCCTCCAGTTTTTCAATTCGGGTGAGATCCCTCTTCGGCATACCCGAGGAGAGATTGTAATTATAGTGCGAATAGAACTCCTACTACCATATTCAAATGATAAACGAAGCTCTATTCGCACCGAAGAACCATATCGAATTTTAAAGAGCTATTTATTCGCTTAATTATCGAATAACAGAGTATGTCATAAAAATTAAGCTTTGTCAATAATATTCTTTAGTACTATTTCCGCTTAAATTAGCCAAAAAAATGGTCTTATCCCCTCCATACCCTTGACAAATTTATTAATTTATAGTATAATTCGCAGTTGTCTAAAAAGCAAAGTCGCCACAAGAGTTATGAACCCCTAAAACGGTACTACTACGAGGCAAAAATACAATACTTTAATAATTAGACACAAGCGCACATTAGCAAGTCTGGAAACGGGTAGTGCATGATAGAGTTACTAGTAAGACTAACATGTATCATCCCGTATCCACGACAAGCATGGAGATGTGTTAGAGGGACAAACAGGCTTCGGCTCGTTTTCATCTTTAATACATCTTCTTGGGTGCGGTTCAGGAGGGAAGTTTCTTTCCTCCAATAAAATTAAACCACCCCCATCTCTTTACTGAGGTGGGGGTGGATTTTTTTCTGTCATCCTGAGCGGAGCCGTAGCGGAGTCGAAGGATCCCTTACACATCATAATTGCAAAAACCAAGTTTAAGGGATTCCTCCACTCCGTCGTAAAAACTCCTTCGTTCGGAATGACAACGAACAAAACAGACAGAGATCCTTCGGGGGTGTTAACCCCACTCAGGATGACAAATGATAATGGTCAACTAATTCCCTTCTCCCAAGTCCAAAGGCACATCAGAACCAGGAGTACTGGTAGATGCAGAAGCGCCGACCATACAAATTTTTGGCAACGGCCTATAATAACTATCGAAGACTCTTTCTATTTTTTCAGTCGTAGAAGTAAAACGAGTATAGACAAAAGAAGCAACCGCCCCACGGAATGCAGCCTGACATTTTGTTTCTCCTGGTTTCAAAGTATTGGAGACAATATTTTGAGGTTCGCCTGCTGGTATCCATTTACTGACAATTGGATGAGTATAGGATCCACTACGACCATCGCTTTTACCCCACAAGGTAAACACCAATTGTTGTTTTGCATAATCAATTGAAGTCTGTAAAAGCAAGTAATTACCGGTATCATTCATAAATTTAAAATCGACGCTTGGCTCGTAAAGCGTAGAGTCCGTGCCAGGATTACCGTTAACTGGATCGGCATAGTAACCAACTACCAAGGAATGATTACGACGTTCGGTAATGGGCATACCGGAATTCATCGCGGTCCTAAACAAAGTCGTCCCAATCTGACACATACCCCCACCAATTTCTGGCTTTATTTCATTGCCTTTGATTACTTGTTCCGGTAAAAATCCATTTTCTTTGGTATATGGACCAGCATATTTATTGGCAGAAAATTCTTCACCTGGTTTTATCAAAACACCATTTAATCTTTTTACAGCATTAGCAATATTTTTGATTCTATTGGTGTGACTATCTTTAAAGGTAGAGTAGCCTGTACCTATTTTTTCCATAATACCGAGATTATTGATATTAGCCATGACAATATTTGGCTCAACAATATCTACAGAGACAGTGACTGTTTTGGCCAAATCAGCCGGACGATAATTTCTATCTCTAAAAACAGAATCAAGATCCTGGTAGGTCTTTTCTTCATTCAAACTTAACCCTGACTGGTTTGCTTGAAACTCTTTGACTTTTTCCCCTTCCATCACAAACTTTGCGTCTTTGGCTGGAGTATTTACAAATGGAGCTATGGTTTCTAAATAGGTTTTTACTTTTTCTTTGTTTAAGGCAAAAATCGGCTCACCGTTTTCTTTTCGCACTTCCAGCCAATCGGTATAAATAGTTGGACCAATGCTCCAGTCACGTTTTACCGCTGTTTGAGGATCAGTATAATTTAATCCTAAATTGCCATAATTTAAAACTTCAGCCAACTTGCTTTTGAGTGGTTCTAAATCAGACACCACAACATCCGGTTTAAATTCTTTTTTAGTTATAGCAATTGGCTTGAGCGATAATTCTGAGATTTGACTTACTATTTTATTTTTTAATTCATCGTAGTCAAAAATAAAACCACTTTTTTCCGATTCTATAGTATAAGACAGCGGCATCAAGTCGGTAATTTTAATATTGGCATTGCGAGGCGGATTGCCAAAAGCCAACATATAATTCTGCAAGTTTGAGATAAGCTTGTCTTCAAGAACAACATCAGCCGAATCAAAACGATTAGAAATCAAACGATAATATAACGGTTGCCATAAACTGTTCCAAAAACCATCCTGTCGGCCTACAGCCAAGAGTTTGGCGGCAGTAGTCTCACTGTTTACTTTTACCATTTCTACAGAACTATCCTCAGCTGAAATAACATCCAGTTTAAAACTAATAGACTGATCATCTTTTTTGAAATTAAAATCCAAACTTTCTTTGGCAATTCTATTATTAAAATTCTCAACCATGTCTCGGACTTCTATCTGAGTCATTCCACCTACATGATACTGTCCCAAATAAACTCCGGGGAAAACTTTATCCTTATAGACTTTACCGTAAACAAACGAAACGCCAAAAAATACAGCTACTAAAATCAAAATAGCGCCAATAGCCACAAGCGCTTTCTTTATATAATTTTTCTTAGCACCAACCAAATTTGGTTGTACTTTTTCTTCGTCTGACATATTTTTATTCTTCTACTACCATAATTGGAATATCATTGCCACGGTTAACTTTTGGCAATCTAATAGTCAACACTCCGTGACTATACTGCGCTTGCACTGCTTCTGCCTTAACATTTACCGGCAAAATAATACTACGAGAAAACTTACCCCAATAACATTCTTGGTAGAAGTGCTCGTCCGAAAGTGACACCGGCGAAACTCGTTCACCACGAATGGTAAGCAAATCGTTGTGTAAATGCAATTCAATATTCTCTGGCCTCGTCCCAGCCATGGCGGCTACCACAATGAGTTCGTCGGCAGTTTGAGCCACATCTACAGCCAATTGACCTTCGGGGGTATGTAAAATTTCTTGATTTTTGAGGTACGAAAAATCTATACTATCATTTTCTGAGCCTAAGTCAAATGTAATTTTTTTGATGGGGTCGTTGAACATAAATCATTATAACCCTAGTCTTTATAAACATACACGCCAGTCTTTTTAAGACCATCTGTGAAGGAAGTAGATAAACCCACGTTTGGGAACCTCATATTCACATCATTTTTTTTAACTGATAATATTCGACCGTTTAACTCTAAATCGATACCTGATTTTTTTAAATCATTAATCAACCTGTCTTCAATTTTACTTGCATCTTCTTGACTAACTTTATCATTAAAAAACTTATCTGCTAATCCTGCCCCTGTATATGTTCTAAGATGAATTCGCATAATTCCACCAATCTTAAGAGATTTATACAAGGTCCGAAGTGTTTCTAACGGATTTGGCAAATGAAAAAAAGCAAACCTACTTATAATTATATCATATGTATTTATCGGAAGTTTGAGAAAAATACCTGTCTGATCAATGAACTTTATATTACAACTTTCATCAACTTCCTTTTCTTCTAGAGTTCGAGGATCGCCAGCACTTACTCCTGTTGCCTCAATTTTAATTTCGGGATTATTATTATCTGCTACTAATTCTCGTAACGCTACGTTATGCCCACAACCATAATCAAGAATACGCACTGGCTGATCTTTTTTGTCTTTATTAAAGGCCTGTTCAACAAAATCCATTAAACGATTACCTTCCAATAGATCTTTTTCATACTTCTCTAATCCAGTATCTAAACAAGCATACCTCTCACTTTCTTCAGGATTTAAAGTTAAATCTCTTGCGTTCTTTAAGTGTATCTCTTGTAAATCTCTAAAGCCCCGTTTTAATTGACGTTCAGCCATAAATCAAACTAAAGTTATTTATTTTATTTCTGAATCTACTTTAACATTTTTTGACACACCGGACAATACCGAGAACTGCGACCGCCGATTTTTTTGTTGGCAATAACACCCTTCTCACAACGGAAACATTTCTGCTTATCCCTTTTATAGACTTGCAAGAAATCCGAGAAGTTTCCTTTTTTACCATGCGGACTAAGATAATCTTTAAAAGTAGTTCCCTTATGTTTGATTGCTTTTTTGAGAATAAAATTTATAGCCGTAAACAAATTTTTCTTTTCTGGTTCAGTTAATTTGTTGGCGGGCGTGCCCGGAAATATTTTGGCTTCAAAACAAGCTTCATCAGCATAGATATTACCAATCCCCGCAATCAGCGCTTGATTAAGTAATAATGATTTTATCGGTGCCGTTCTTTTGCCTAAAGCCTTAATAAAATTAAGATAGGTAAAATTTTTGGTTAACGGTTCTGGACCATACTTCGCTACAATTTTATCTTTAGCTCTAGCATCAACAATTTTGAGATAACCAAACTTGCGCATATCACTAAAACAAAGTTTGGCGCCATCATCAAAACTCCAAATCACCCAAGTATACTTTGGCGGAAAATCTCGAGTGAGCGCAACTGACAGACTGTGGCCTCCTTCTATAATCTTATCTTTGCGACGATAGATTAACTGACCGGTCATCTTTAAGTGTACTAACAAAAAATCTTTACCTTCCAAATCTATCATCATGAGCTTGCCAATCCGATCTATGTTTTTTATTTTTTTATTTAGTAATAATTTTTTAAAACTTGTCGGACTACTTTTGATTGCTTTTTTATTTATAATTTCAACATCAACAATCCTTCTCCCAACAAGAACTTTAATCAAATCTTGTCTAATCGTTTCTACCTCTGGTAATTCTGGCATACTTATTATTTTTCAAGCCAAGACTGTTCTTGACGACACAAAAGGTTGGAAGCTTGCAAAGGTTCGGCCATTATTTCTTTAACCACTCTCTCTAAACGAATACCTTGAGAACCTTTAACAAGAACTAAATCCCCCTCTTTTATTTTTTCTTGCAAAAATCTGCCCGCTTCACCACCGTTAGCAAAAGAGGCGATCTTATTTTCTTCCATCCCCGCTTCTTTGGCAGCTTGAGCAATATGCTTGGCCGCCTCGCCGACAGTAATAAGAAAATCAAGCCCTAATTCAGCGACTTTAAAACCGAGCTCACGATGGGCGTTTTCGGTCTCTGTACCTAACTCTAACATATCACCCAAAACCGCATAACGACGAGACTCCGGTCTGACCTCAATCTGCACTAGAGCCTCTAGAGCGGTCTTGGCTGCCTCTGGACTAGAACTATACGAGTCATCTACCACCAGCGTGTGCTTAACACCCTCAATGAGGCGCATACGGCCAGGAAGACGCTGTAACTTACTAAGCGCTTGAGACCCCTCTACCAGATTTACCCCAAAAATAGTACCAACAGCCAACCCGGCTAAAGCTGCCGAAATAGAAGACTTAGAAATTACACCTGGCAAAAATACCGGCACCACATTGCCTTTGTATAGAACTTTAAAATTCAAGCCTGATGGCCAGCCGGTCTGAGCGTCTTTGATTAGGTTTACATCTGTTGCTCGCAAATCAGCCCCGTCTTTGAAACCATAGGTAAGAACTTCGGCTTTGGTCGCACCGATATTTTGCATAACCATTTCATTGTCAAAATTCATCACGGCAAAACCATCCTGTTTAAGATGAGAGATAATAATTCTTTTTTCTTGTGAGATTTTTTTAATGGTTTTGAAAAATTCAGTATGAGCGTGAGAAATAAAAGTCAGCACGCCGACTTTACACGGCGCAATCTCGGTTAGATACTCTATATCCCCTGGCTTATCAGCACCCATTTCTAAAACCAAAACTTCCGGATAATTATTATCTCTAGCTAAAAGTAATTTTTTGGCTTTCCAAATTACTCCCAACCAACCAAGAATTGATTTCCCTGGAGATTTTTCTATGCCGAAAATTGTGAGGGGCAGACCAATTTCATTGTTATAATTTTTGAGAGTGCGACGCACAGAAAATTTACTCTGCAAAACATAAGCAATGGCTTCTTTGCTGGAAGTCTTACCAACCGAACCCGTAATACCAATCACATCGGGTTTATACTTGGCCAAGATTCTTTTGGCCAAATCTCTAATAATTGTTTGGATAAGATTTTTTAACATAATTACTTTATTTACCACATTGCCGGCACAGTCGTAGTGGTGCTGGTATTAGTTAAGAACTGAGACAAGCCAGGAAAAAGTTTATTCATCAATTCTTGTGTAGTGATATATGAAGTTGGTTCAGAGACAGTGACGGGCTGATTAAAGTTTTTAAAGTTTAAATTTATAGATGTTTTTTCTTTGGGCTGATTACCAATTATATTCATGCTTAAACGATATGGGTAGCCGTCTTTTTTGCCAATCCAGATCTGTCCTGAAACAGATTTGGCATCTGTCATTTCTTTGTTTAATGTAGCAAGCTCTTGCGTAGCAAGCATCCGACCGTTTAAAGCCATGCTGACGGCGATGAGGTTTTTTAAATTCTTCTGATTAACAGAAAAATTATAAACATCAAATGAAAGGCCGTTTAATTTTTTTACAGAAACGCTTCTAATGTTTAGAATTTTTGATTTTAAAATCAAGTCCCTGGTATTTTTGAGCTCCTCTTTATTATATATATCTTGTGCTACGGATTCCTTATCTAATATAGCATCAAGGTCAAAGCCCTTTAATAGGGATTTAAAATCTAATTTGACCCATATGTACTTGTAGGTGTCTACACCTGCAGGCATATTATCGAGAGTGGTTAGAGCCGCAAAGTTATTGCCACCCACTGATCTTAGTTCTATACCCATAGCTGGCGCCTTCTTATCGGCAGATCTAGCAGAAAAAGCAACCCAAGATTGGCTCTCTGTGGGTGTAAAAGTTTGCCTGCCTCCTTTAAACTCAACTGTTAAACTTTCATAGTTAGCAACAGATTTTTTACTGGGAACAGTCTCCAACAAAAGGTCTTTATATTTTGTATTCACTTTGCCAAAATAATTGACCGATCCATCAAATGAAACAGATTGGATTTCTTCTAATTTTGACAGAGCAGTCCAAACTTTCTGCTCACGAGTCATAACAAGAGCTTGCGCACTCGTACCAACTAAAACTCCAGTCGCCACAAATAAAAAAACTAAACTCCGCATAGATAAAATTTTACGCAACATATTTTCGTGTTATGAATTATTTAAAATTTATATTATAAATTACTGCCAGGATTAAATAGAGATGCTGAGGAGGTAGACGACAAGCCTAAGCCACTAAATAACTCTTTAAGTAATTCTTCCAAAGGAATGAAGTTGGCAGGTTCATCTATCACCATTTTATTATCAAAATCTTTAAAGGATAGTCTAAACAATGCTTTGGATCCGTCGTTACCAGTTATATTAAAATTTAACTTATAAATGAGACTGTCTTTTTTACCAATCCAAATTTCTCCAGTGACATCTTTAACCGACTCCATACCCTTTTCAAATGAAGCCAACTGCTTTTCGGTAATGCGTTTATTTTCAAACACAAAAATATCTAAAACTAATTTTTTTAGATTTTCTTTTTGAACCGTAACGTTATAAACAATATATGAGAGACCATCGATTTTTCGGGTGGATTTATTATTTACCTTTAATAAGTCAGCACTTAAAATCATTTCTTCAACTTTTTTATTGTTAATGTCATCTAAGGTTTCGATATTACCAGAGGTCGTCCCCGTGGCTAAAACAGCAGTTTTTAATCCTAGCGCATCTAAATAATTGTCTAAATCTACTTTTATCCATTTGTCTTTATACTGACCAACATCAAGTGGCAAATTTTTGGTGCCAGATAACCTAGCGTAAAATCTTTTATCTTGCAAAATCGTATCAAACCCAAGAGACATGCCACTATCCCCTGGCAAGGTTTTAATTAAAAAAGAGAACTTATTTTTTTCATTGGCTTTGCCAAAATTTTCTTGCGCTCCGCTAAAACTGATTTCAACATTATTTACACTACCATCGCCTGTATTTAGATAATTTTTATACTCTGACTTGGAAACATCAAGGTTAACCGATCCTTCATAGACAAATGAGTTAATTTCTGACATTTTTGCAAAGGATTTTTTTATTTTAGTTTCTACGGAATCCGTATATTTATTATAAGCCAAGACACTACCTGCGCCAACAACTCCTAGAAATAGCAGAACCAAAATAATTATCCAAGTTTTTTGTGGTTTTTGCACCGACACCTTAACCTCGGGCTCTATTACATCTTGGGCTTGGCTTGACTCTAAATTTTCCATATGACTTAAATAAAAATAAAAAATTATTTATCTCCAGGAACACCTCGATATTCCAAAACAAACTGCGCAACATCTTTGAAGACCGGCGCAGCGGTTGATTCTGCCCAGTTTCGTTGTGGCTCTTCGTATTTTACTAGTAGGACGAATTTCGGATCTGTGGCTGGAAAAAATCCAACAAAAGTATGATTAGTTTTATCGGCATCATAACCACCTTTAGATGCGATTTGGGCAGTGCCAGTTTTGCCAGCAATATAATAATCTTTCAAACCAACTGCTTTATGATATGTTTTCTCTACCACTGAAATTAACATAGCTGTGATAAGTTTAGCAGTATTTGGAGAAATTACAAGCTTAGTTTCCGGTTCGGTTTTGTCTATTTGGCCATTAACATGGCGAATTTCATCCACTATAAAGGGTGTTGGCATTTTTCCTCCATTTGCTAAACCCGCATACGCTGTTGCCACCTGTAAAGGCGTCGCCGTTAAACCTTGACCAAAAGAACCATTAGCTATATAAATTGGAGATTTTTTGCTAAGCGAATCAATCTCACCAGATACTTCAGTGTCCAAATTAATTCCCGTTTTCTGTCCAAACCCAAATTTTTCTACATACTCTTTAAACGTTTCTCTGCCAATTTTTTCTACCACAAAAATCATGCCGGTATTGATAGAATTTTCCAAAACATTTGTCATCGTCGCCAGACCATAAACTTTATTCAGGGCATTATGAATAGGTTTACTGCCTTTAATTATTTTCTCACCAGTATCAATATAGGTGGTAAATGGTGAAACCAAACCCAAATCTAAACCAGTCGCCATCGTAATCGGTTTGAAAACCGAACCAGGCTCATAGGCAGTAAAAATATTTGTATTATTAAAAACACTGACATCTTTAACACCAGACAAATCATTGGGGTTAAAATCCGGTAAACTACACATAGCCAAAATGGCGCCGGTTTTTGGATCCATCAAAATTAGAGAGGCACTCTTGGCTTGATACTGATCAAAGCCCTGCCTTAATCTTTCACAGGCTTTGTATTGTAAATTTCTATCTATGGTCAAAAGTAAATTCGCTCCATCTTCGGCTTGCTTAACTGTCCTGTCCGCCATCGGAATAATGCTTCCAAGAGCTCCTTTCTCTCCCGCCAAAAAACCACTACGACCAGTCAACACATTATCCAAAAAACCTTCTATACCATAACGACCTACCAATTGCCCTTTTTCGTTCTGACTTGTAAAACCCAAAACACTGGCTGCCAGACTCGCCTCTGGATAATAGCGAAATTCTTGACCAGTAGTATAGATACCAACAAATTTTTGCGCGTCTATTTTATCTTTAAATTCATCTGAAATTTTTTTGGCAATCGGTTCGTACGGATCATTTTTCTTTGAAAGTTTGGCAATCAAATTGGTTTTTTCTACATCCGAATAACCAAGCATTTTGGAAATAAAATCAGCTATAGCGCCAACCTGGTCATCTGGCACATCCCGAGGTACAGCATACAAAGAATAATACTCACGATTAACGGCAACCGGATATTCTTTGCCACTCGTACGAGTGTCTTGCAAAAAAATACTGCCCCGATGCGGATAAAGCTGCTTATAGATCTCATGATTACTAAGCGCCATGGCTGTATAATATGAATGATCAAAAATCTGCAATACAAAAAGACGGCCGATTATAATAAAAGCCCCTAGCAAAGTTAGAACAGAAATTATACGAAGTGATTTGTCAGTATCTTTGTCTTTATGTTGAGGCATGAGGTTATATAAATAACGTACTTACTCTAAATTATTTAAAAAGTCTTCTATTTCTGCCTGAGGATTAGATTGTTCATAAACAATTTTATAAACCAAACTAGCTAACGGCATTTTTAATTTAAATTTTTTAGACAAATGGTGCAAAGCTTTGGTGGCCGGCACGCCTTCTACCACTTGTCCGACTTTAGCCAAAGCATGTTCGGTGTTTAGACCGCTACCGACAAACTCACCAAATTTTCGATTACGACTAACTGTGGCCAGTCCAGTACCAAACAAATCACCCAGCCCAGCCAAACCATAGACTGTTTCAGATTTGCCACCCATTTTTTTAACCAGTTGCGCCATCTCGCGCAAAGCAACTGTAAATAGCACTGCTTTGGTATTAGTTGTAATTTGCATACCATCACACATACCCAAGGCAATGGCATAGACATTTTTGAAAGACCCAGATGTTTCTACTCCTATTATGTCGCTAGTCGGTATCAATCTTAAGTTTTTATTTTCTATTATTTTTTTAATAACCTTAATGACGTTTTTATCTTTTGAAACAACATTCATGGCGGTAAACTTACCCAAGGCCATCTGTCCAGCAATAGCCGGACCGGAAATAGAAGCGATTTTATTTTTTGGCAATAATTTTTGCAAGACATCAGTTGTAAGCGCATAAGATTTATCTGTAAAATCCAAGCCCTTGGAAACATCCACACAAATTGCTTTTTTAGAAATATACGACGCTCCACTTTTAATAATCTTTTGTACAAACACACTCGGTACAACTACAAATACCACATCTGCCCCAAAAAGCGCCTTTTCAATATCCGCCTCACTCTCTATATTAGCAGATAATTTTATGCCAGGAAGATATTTTTGATTTTCTCTAGTCTCTGTAATTTGCTGTAATGGCTCCAAATCTCCGGCGTGATTCCAAAGCTTAACGACAAAGCCATTAGAAGCAACCACCTGCGCCAAGGCCGTGCCCATATTGCCCGCTCCCAGAATTGCTACTTGTTCTTTTTTTGACATATGAATTATTTAATGTTTTCATCTGTCATCCCGAGCGAGGCTTTTCCCGAGTCGAGGGATCCCTTAAACTATGTAATTGCAAATACCGTGTTTAAGGGATTCCTCCACTTCGGTCGGAATGACACCGCCCGCTTAATTATATATTTATTCCTATCAAAAATCAACGAACAAAAAAGCCCTACTTAGGGCAATCTTGTTGATAATTTAAATAATTTTTTATTCTAAGATTCCATCCAAATTTACATCGTAGAGAATTTCTTCATTCAACTGGCGATAGCCGATAATTTCTTCCGGTTTGAACCAAATTTTTATTTCTCTTTCCGCTTCTTCTGGCTTATCAGAAGAGTGGATCAGGTTTCTAACAGCTCTTTCATCTTGACCGGAGAGAGCGTATGAATCCAAAGTAAAATCACCGCGAATAGTACCAACATCAGAAGTAAGAGGCTCAGTGCCACCAACTAATTTTTGAATGATTCCTACGGCTTGATTGCCAGATAAAACCATTGCTACTACCGGTCCAGAAGTCATAAATTTTACCAAAGCACGGACAATGTCTTTACCATATTCTATTGGTTCTTTGTCTACTACTAACCCGGCAGCGGTACGATCATTAATAGTGCGCTCGCCTTTTTTCAAAAACCAGGCTTCATCTTTGTTATAGTGTGTCCAGCATTGTTCTTCAGTAGGCACTACCATTTTGAGAGCGCTAACCTTCAAACCTACTCGCTCAATGCGTTTCAAAATTTCACCAACTAGACCACGTTGAACGCCGTCAGGTTTGATGATGACAAATGTTCTTTCTTTGGAAGGATGTGTCATACGCTTAAATGATTAGTCCCGACTTTTTTACGAGAAAAAGTCGTGGATCCTCGACTTTGCCAAAGCAAAATCGGGATTTATTAGTTAATAAGAATATAATTGGGGTAATTCTAGTACAAAACAAAGAATTGGTCAACCCTGTTAAATTCTGGCAATAATCTAAACTACTAGAACCACCCTAATGGTAAAATACGGCTTTATCCATAAAGGTGGTACATATGTCAAATGACTTTAGGTTTTACGAGAGACAGATGCTGGAATATTGGCTTAGAACTAAGATGAGCCTTCGAGATATAGCCAAAATAATGAGGAGAACTCACGGTGCGTTGAGCAAAGAAATCACTAAAAATGGTAGTGGTGATAGAAAGAGATACCGAGCCGATACAGCACAGTGGATGTTTGAAAGAAGACAACACAAACAACGTAGAGGTAAGTTAGATAAATACCCACAGTTAAAACAAACAGTGATTGAGGGGTTGGTAAAAGAATGGAGTCCAGATGTAATTGCCGGTAAGTTGAAGGAGAGTGGTCATAAACAAATGTGATTGCCGGTAATTTGAAGGAGAGTGGTCATAAACAAACCATCAGCCATGAAAGTATCTATCATTACATATATAACAAGGACGGTCGGTATGAAGGGTTATACAAATACCTAAGGCAAGGTAAGACAAAAAGACAGAAAAAGCATACTAGAAAAAGCGGTAAATTACGCATACCTGAGCGAAAATCCATTCACCAACGACCAGAGGTCGTTGGTGCTAGAATAAGGTATGGCGATTGGGAAAGTGACAGTGTTATCTTCTCTAAACAAAAGAACATCTTGTCAGTCCAATCAGAGAGAAAGTCTAAACTAATACGAATACATAAGGTGATAAACAAGACCGCTGAAGAGACTAAGTATGCTTTAATCAGAAGTATCGAATCATTGCCAGGTGAATTGTTTAAAACCATTACCTTTGATAATGGCACCGAAGGTGCCAAACATATGGAGATACAAAAAGAGTATGGTATTACAACATACTTCTGTGATCCTTTTGCCTCGTGGCAAAAGGGAGGGGTTGAGAATGCTAATAAGTTAATACGACACTACTTACCTAGAAGCACAGACTTGGACAAACTGACTGATAGAGATATTTATGAGATACAGGAAAAATTGAATAACAGACCACGGAAGTGTTTGGGGTATAAAACCCCTAACGAAGTTATGCAGAAAGTGGTTCCAGCTTAACTTGATTATTTCCTGCCTTGCGGCAGACCGACCTTAGTCGGATTTAACAGGGTCAATAGATAACACAAAACCGAAAACTAGCCTTTTTCTCAAGTTCATTTACTTTTACAATTAACCCAGCCAAAATAATGGATTTGTCCTTTATACTTCTCGCATAACAATACGCTCTGACCGTTTTTTGAAGCTTTAATTTCTTGAAATAAGTAATAGAATCGTCGTTGGCCAACTCTCTATCTTTTCTTGTCTTTACCTCTATAAAATAATAATCATCGCCTTTGACAGCGATGATATCAATTTCACCCATGGTTGTATGAAAATTCCGTTCAACAATTTTAAATTCGTGTCGTTTTAAAAAATTACAGGCTTGTTCTTCTCCCCAATCGCCTAAATTTTTATTATGGCGAGTCACATTATTTTTTTTGATGAGGTAAATATTTTTCTATTCTAGCACGTCTGTCTTCTTCCTCTTTTATTTGAGGAACTCGAGAAGTCATGTATTTGTAAGTTTTATATAGAGACCAGACTGCATAGACAGCTACGGGTAACAACCAAACACGATATGATAAATACATAACACCTTCCTGGCGGAAAAACATCCAGACCATCCCCAAAAAACCCACAGTCATTCCCAAATTTCCAAATCTTTTCAAAATAATTTTTTTGTATTTTTCTTCTTTATACTGAGAAAGAATTCTACAAACCAAACCTACTACGATAAAAAGTAAAAAAGCGCCAACAATTAATTTCAAAGAATTGCCTCTGGCGATAAACGGCTGGCTGAACCAATAATCTAGGTGGAAGAGATTCGCGAAACTCATAGTAGAATAATTAAATTTTCTCAAAAATTAATGAATAATGATAATCGCCTGGTAAAATCTTGTCGATAAATTTTAAACCTTGACTACTTGCCAAACGCATCAGCTCGTCTGGTTTAAGCATTAGGTTTTCTGACGGACCTAGCGCCCCTAGTTTCCTTGCCCAATCAACCGCTACTAGATACCCACCTTTTTTGAGCATCCGCACCGCCTCTTGCAAAGCGCTATCTTTATTTTTCAGCTGGAATAATACATTAATATAAAAACAAGCGTCAAGTGACCCCTCAGGAATAGGCGTTTTACCGGGCATCTCAATATCAGACCAAACTGTCTGCACATTATCAAAACCTTCGCTTCGCGCCATGCTTTTTATGCTCTCCAAAATATTTTTGACTACATCAACCGCATAGACCACACCCTTATCACCCACGACTTTAACTGCTGGAAAAACAAAATGACCGGTGCGACCGCAACCCAAATCAGCCACCCGTTGTCCGGCTGACAATGAAATTCTTTCAAATATTTTGTATGGATCGATAAGCGCCGTACCAGAGTGAGACATAGAAACTATCTAATAAAAATTTTACCCAACGTTCCCATCAAGAAACCATTAATCATATTGGTTATAGAGAGAAACCCAAAAAAAATAAAGGCAATACCAATAAGCTTGTACATTAAACGCGAACCGCCCGCAGTGCCAAATTTTTCTTCTGCCCAAGCATTACTACCAAAGTTTTGAAGAAACCATTCAGTTTTGAGAACTAAAGCCACACCGATTAAGACTAGGACAATACCGATAAAATAGCGCATAGAAATATAATAAAAAAATACTAAAGGAATTTTAGCATTTTTTGAGGGAAATTGAAAGAAGAGACCGTCTTGGTCAATATTCTAAATCTCTTCGAAGCCGACATCTTTAAGGTAATTGAAAATAGGATTATAAAAATCTGGATTACGAGTGGGGTCTAAAGGATCACCAGGTGGAATAACAATAACCATTCCTTGCCTGGCTCGAGTGAGTAAAACACGATATGCATTTTTTAAATACATTTGCCTCTCAAATTTTTTAATATAATTCCACTTACTACCAACAAATGATCTGCAGTCCCAACCAGTCACTGTATACCTAAAATCAGCATCCCAAACTACACATGACCAATCTAATTCCAACCCTTGAATATCAAATTCTGTTGCTACATCTTCAAGGTAATACGACGAGCGAACATCTTCCTTACCATCAAGAAACCAATGAATAGGGTCCATGGCTGACTTTACAAACACTGCATGAGGTTTTAATCTCTCTGCCTGTGAAGAAACAACCATTCCATAACGTTCGGAACCACGAGCTTGTTTTTTTAACCATTCCTTTGCTTTTACAATATCACGAGTAATTACAATTGGATATTGTAATTTTACCTGTGTTAATGTTTTTTGCGCTTCTGCTAAATCTATATCAAGAACTTGTTTTATAAGCAACGAAACATGCTCAGCACGAAATGAACGCATCGAAACAGACAAATGTAGTTCATCTTTCATAAATACATTTTTATGAGCCTTGATTTGGTCTAGAATTTTTCCTGCTCCATATTCACTATCAGTTAACCTAGAAGACACATAAACATTCCAATCTGGAAATGAACTATTTAAACATTTAATCCATTCGCTAATTCCCGCCTCCCCCGTATTTATTTCTTGACCTCCACCAACTAAACAAACAACAACTGCCCAGTCCTTATGACGATCAAGACAAGAAATAAGAAACTCTGGCTCAGATTGATTAAAATCTGGCTTACCTTTTTTCCTCTGCATGAAATTAGCTGTTTGTTCTAAATTCCAAGCTCGCTGTGCTTCATCAAAAAGAGCAACATGTTCAATTGGTGGTTTTTCATCCTTCAAACAATCATCCCGAAAATTATGAACATTTTGAATAAATAATTTAACATTTCGCATGGCGTCACCTTTGGTAATTTTATTTCCTTTTTCTTTCTCATGGAACACCCTATCACGAGTCAATGCTTCTCGCAGAATTGCTACAAGCGGTCCGTTTCCAGAAAGAAAGACACTGTACAAATCATTTTCTTTATCAATATGTTTATTTGCGATATTTAACCCAACTAACGTCTTTCCAGCACCAGGCACACCAGTAACAAAGCAAATTGATTTTTGTGATTTATCTCGTGAAGACCTGATTATTTCTGACACAACCTCAGATGTTTGGGTCAAATTAATTGCCCCAGCATCATTTCGCGAAATATTTTCAACAGAATGCCCCCTATATAAAGCCATAGCCGCTTCAACAATAGTCGGGGTAGGACAGTATCTTCCTTTTTCCCATTCTGCAACATCAATACTATTCCCGTCTAATAAAGCCAAGGAATTATCTAAAACAATCTTTAATGTTTCCAGGTTTGATTTTATAGGAAAAAGAACCTTGTCGCTCTTTGGAGTTAACGAAATAACAGGAGAAATATTTTTTGCATTTGTTGCAATAAGAACAGGTACTATAAAATGATTATGACTTGAGCTGTGGAAATTTTTTAAATCCAGAGCATAATCCCAAACCTGATCTAGCGCACTGGAAGAAAATTCTTTATCTCCAACCTTAAATTCAAGAATAAAAATAGCTGGCCCAATAATTAAAACTGTGTCAATTCTCTTTCCCATTCTGGGAATAGAATATTCAAAGCAAATTGAGCCAGAATAAGAAGCTAAAACTTTTTGCAAAATATTAATTTCTTCTACCCATGCGTCTCGCTGATTTTGCCCTAAATCAAAGTCGCTATTTCGTGTCAATTTACCAAGTATCTCATCTACATCAGACTTTATGAAAAGAGCAATCGAATTAGAATAATATTCTCGTTTCATAAATTATTTCACAAAATAACCTGAAGATTATTTATAAAATTTAGAAAATTCTATAAATTATAAAATATCAAACCACAATTCGATATTTAACTAGTGCGCGGGAGAGGACTTGAACCTCCATGCCCTTGCGGGCACAGCCACCTCAAGGCTGCGTGGCTACCATTACACCACCCGCGCTTTTTTACTTTTTATAACTTTCAGTATTTTTAACTTCTTTCTAGACAGGCTAACTGTATCATCTAAATATAAACTAGACAATAATTTAAGGGACTCTTGTTTTGCATATCTTAGCTGATAAGCAGAACTTTGCAAGCTCTTTGCTATATGCCCTTTAATTTTTAATCTCTTTAAAATTTCGGCCCTTAACCACAAAATATGTGTTTTACTTGCTGAGGCAAGGCTTACATAAAACATTAAACTAGACTTCCATCGTTTATCATAATAAGAATAAAAACTCCCGTCTCCATCAAAACAACCTCTTAAAAAATGAAAAAAATATTTTTTTGGAACTTTGACACTTCCTACTACCTTGCTTTTATTAGGCATTAAACCTATTGAAATAAGAAAATTATAAAAACTTACATCGCCTATCTGAACAAATTTGTAAATTTTATTCTTATTTGAACCGCTCGATTTTTTACCAACTTTACATGAAAAATCCAAGCTTCTCTGAAAATTTTTTATCATTTCTATATCTTTTGAAACAAATGATATATGCCTGCCGTCTTTTGATAAACTACCATCCGATGTAATTAACCCTATTGCATATGCGAACTCTGGCGACCATTTTATTTTTACCTTTCCCTGCGGTTTCATACTAAAACTTTCTGTCCCTACCCACAATCATCTCTACCTTACTATGAGCCAATTTTATTTTTACTTTTACTTCTTTGGAAATCTTACCATCAGCCTCAACAGTAAAGGCTTCTTTGCCGGTAATAGTCATTTCTTCAAAAGGAAAGATACTTGGGTCTTCGTATTTATAACCCCACCAGCCACTCTTTGTCAATGGTCTGATAAACGCTTCTAGCTTGCCATCTTGGGGATGGACAACGTGCGCTTCTTTATCTCTTTTGTCTTTTTTCCAAAAAAATGGTTGTAAATTACAAACAATTACCTCCATTTTATCGGTAGCCGTCACCTTGAAACGCTCATCATAAACTACCTCCAACTTGGCTGGCATTACTTTGAGCTGAGACACAAAATAGCGATTATTCATCCAACCCACATCCAGAAACTCTTTGCGACGGCGGGACAAGACGGTGCAGGCTTCCACCCCGACAGGGATACCCAAAACTTCCGCAATGGTATTGTTTGGGCCAACGGGAAGAAAACCAAAGGTGCAGTTGCTGGTAGCACTGCGAGACAAGACTTGACCAAAAGTAGCATCATTGCCGACAATCACAATCGTCTTGGCACCACGCTTGATTTCGTCTTCTATAATTGTTTTGGAGTCTGTATAGTTTTGTAAACGCAAAATTTTACCGGCTATACCATAGTCGGTAAGAATAACCTCCATGGTATGGACGATAGAGAGGAAATTTTTTTGACGTAAAAAATTGTCGTAGATATAAACATACATATTTACCAAAAACTAGACACACTAAGACAGGAACTGAGATTCGGCTTCGTCTATTTTCTTTGAAGAACTTTTTTGTCGGCTATTTTTTTCTCCCACTTCCATTCCCGGCATAGTCACCTTACCATAGAGCATCGCGCCTGATTCGATTTTTAAATTTTGAGCATCGATATCACCCGTAACTTTGGCAGTAGAAGTTAATTCCAAAGCTCCTTTTATCTTCATATTGCCTTTTACTTCACCAGAAATAGTAGCGCTCCCCGCTCGTACATTGGCAATAATTTTGGCGCCACGCTCAACGGTCAAATGCTTGCTGGTAAAGACACTCCCAGAGACAGTTCCTTTGACTACGATATTTCCTTCAGAAGCAAAATCCCCTTCTACGTTGACCGAAGGGCCAACCACTGTTTCTACTTCATCCTGAACATTATGACTAGGCATTTCTTCAATTTCTACCTCATTAATTTCTTCAAGGATTTTTGGCTGTTGTCTTTGGAATATCATATGTTTGATAAAAAAGTTAGATTATTTTAAGAATTTAATTATATCACATGTTTCAAAGGAATCCAAAAACCAAATTCACTGCCCTTGCCCAAGCCGGAGCTACGAGCCCAAATCCGACCATTGTGTGCCTCAATGAACTTACGGCAGACAAAAAGACCCAGGCCAGTGCCAGTCACATTAGACCCTTTTACATTTTCACCTCGATAAAATTTCTGATAAAAATTAACCTCATCTGTTTTATTAAATCCAATACCATTGTCTTGAACACGAATACTAATTCCTTTTTCTTCTTGAGTTAATAAAACTTTTATCTCACCTTCTTCGCTATACTTCAAAGCGTTGTCAACAAAATTAAATACCACATGATGAATTTTTTCTTGATCACAATCAACCTGCGGTATATTTTTTGGTTTATCCCATAAAATTTTTATCTTTTTTTCTTTGGCTTTGATTTTGAAATCTTTAACTACACTTTCGGTGATACCAATTATATCTACTAAGCTAAAATTATACTTGGCTCTCCCCTGCTCAATGCGAGAAATATTTAAAAATTCATCTACCAGCTTGATTAAATGTTCATTGTTTAGATCCATGTCTTGCAAAATCTTAACTGTTTTTTTTTCTACCTTGCCATAGGCGCCATCAATAATTAATTCTATATAACCTTTTAAAATTGATAATGGCGTACGTAGCTGGTGCGAGGCAATAGATAAAAATTCAGTTTTTTGTTTATCAAGTTCCTGGAGCTGAATATTGGCGCGTTCTAGAGAATCGGCAAGTTTGGCAGTTTCTTCGCGTCTTTTCACTTCGCTTGATACGCTTTTTATTAGTAAATAAGAAATAAATAAAACAACTAAAGCTAAAAAGAAATTAATAATAAACTGCTGATAGGACTCGGAAATAATAAGACGTAAAATTAAAAGAAAATTCAAGATCATTAAAAAACCCTCAGTAGCAATAACTTTTATACTCAGTAGCTGATGCTTCAAAATAGCGTAAGTAGTAAAGATGGCAATAATAGTTGAAAAAAATTGCCCCATCCAATTTAATTCAAAATACCCAAACCATGGCAAAATCAGATTTGTAGCCATCGCTAAATTGGAAGCAAAAAAATAACCGATGAGAATATATAAAATATGACTACGCACCACACCTACCGAACGACGCATTTTAATAAAAAGATTAACAAAACCCAAAATAAAAAAAGTACTGATATGCAAGGAATACACAAAATACAACGGTCCCCACAAAATAATATCTTCACCTTTATCAACAAAAGAAACACCTCTAATCATAAGGGTCGGATGAAGACAAAGTAGAATTATTAAAATATTTTCTATAAGAAGCCCCAATTCAACCCACAGTGGCGGTTTTTTATTATCAGGAAATACGAAGGTAAATAAAAAAAAGCTGGTAGAAGTAAAAGACGCCATAATATAAAGCATGCGCGCCCACAAAATAACTTCTCCAAAAATATGACTCCGATAAAATACCATCGGTAAAATCCAACCGGCGATAGCTAAAATTGCAACTGAATATGCTTTACCTCCGGGAGTTGTGCGACCATAACGATATAAAAGCCACAACAACACAGCGTGTATGACAAGCGAAACTGCAACAATAATATTTATAAAATCTAATTCAAACATAAAAATATTATACACTTTTTTCTATTAAAAAACAAAGCATTCAAAAAAAATAATTGAATGCTTTGTTTTTTCGCGAGACTGTCTTTCAACAAGCTCGCGAAGTCAACTACGAATACGTTGGGTGATCCCCCAACTTAGGCTTGAACCCCAAACGCTCAGCTTCCGCATCAAATCTTGACTGGCTAGAGAGAACTTCACGCCCCCTCACAGAAACCACCAAAGCCTCAAGAAGGCACCCGGGAATATCATCCGACTTGAAGTCGGGAAGACGCGGAAACATCCTCAAGGAGGGATTTGCAGTCATCGTGATCTTGGCGAGCTTTGCACCCTGGTCAAAAAGCGCCTTGCGCACGCGCGAACCAATCATGGGGTGCGTGTCATCAGCAACAATCGTTCCCCGCCTAATGTTTGGAACAAGAGATCTAACTTCATCTCCTTGGGCAGTAAGCACCACCACTAGAGAGGCGCTCTCCAAACAAACAGGGTCACTGGTTTGACGAACATTGCCTGTGACATTTTCTGACAAACGGCGATCAAAGGCAGTGATTCTAAATCGATTTGCGACCGACAAGACCTCAACCACCTGAGAACCGGTATGACCAGCTCCACCCACCACAACAACATGTTGATCCGACACACCCCTCAAAGAAGAAGAGAGTTCAAATACCGCCCGCCCTACAGCAAAGCAAGTTCCAAGACTTCCACCAACACAAGGTGTGACTGGGGCTTGTCCCGATGCACGAGCAATCCATCCAGGAAGCTGCCCGGCCAAAGCAATTGCCTTCACCTTAGGAAAGCGCTTTTTCACTTCTTCAACAACTCTCAAAGCGAGTTCGGGTCGCTCGCTAAATTCTTCCATACTCACCGTGGAAGCTATCACCAAACCACGAAACCGAACACCGTCCTTCTTCCATCTGATGAAGCTGATCAAACCACAGAGACCGATACGCTTCTCCGTTCTCTCAGACCAGCAAGCGCGCTTGTGGCGCAACTGGCCGTAGACCAGGAAAATGAAATCCGGCTGATAAAAAAACCGGACAACCAACTTCCAGAGAAATTCCAGCAGAATCAAACCAAACTGCCGTCCCTTATTCCAGAACCAGATCTTCAAGGCGTCCATAGCCACACCTCTTTTTCTTTGAGATTGTTTATATTCGTGGCTTGCACTGCTCACAACCAAAATTTGGCGAGAACAAACATGCAGCCAATATGAAAGTATTACATCTCCTCAACCGTGTCAATAGTAAGAAGCCCTAAAGCGCTTTCCAAAACATTTTTTGTGGCCACAGACAACGATAGTCTGGCAGACATTAAATCTTTGGTTTCCGCTTTTAAAATACTGCAATTATTATAAAAATTATTAAACGCCTGTGCCAGATCAAAACAATAACGAGTCATTACAGATGGATTATATTCTGCTAAAGCTTTTTCCACAGTTTCTTCATACTTGCCCAGCCACAAAACCAACCGCTTTTCTTCCGGCTTATCCAGTAACGAAAATTTGCTTTTTACTATTTGCGATTTGCTACTTGCTTTACTGAGCATGCTGTTTATTCGCGCGACCACATACAAAACATATGGTCCGCTAAAACCTTCAACCGAAGTCGCCTCTTTCGCATCAAAAACAATATTTTTATTAGCCTCATGTTTTTGCATATCAAACTTCAGGGCAGCTAAAGCCAAAATTTTCGCATTGGCGCTAATTTTTTTATCACTCCAGTCAACATGCCTCTCTACAGATTCGGCTTTTAGGCTTTCATAAATATCCGCATACAAATCTTCATACAAAATCACATTGCCAAACCTTGAGCCCATCTTACCTTCTTTGAGATTTATGAGCCCATACCCAATATGAGTTAATTTTTTCTTGAAACCCATTAACTCCAAAATTTTATATAGTTGTTTAAAATATAAATTTTGCTCAATACCGGTAATAACAATACTTTCATCCGCATTGCATTTTTTGAATTTCTCCGTCGCGAGCGGCAAATCGCTCGTCAGATACAAACCAGCGCCGTTTGATTTTCGCAACAACGCCACATCTAAATTATACTGACTCAAATCAATAATAATCGCTCCACCCTCACCGACTGTGGCTATACCTTTTTTGAGCAACTCATCCACCATTTTCTGGCCTTTGGCTTTGAGATCTTTTTCATAAAAAACCGCTTTGTGTTTGACACCCAGATCTTTAAAAATTTTAGCAAACTGATATATACTCCACTGCCTGGTTTTGATAAACAATGGCCATAATTTTTTATCATGGCTTTCTAATTGTCTTTGCACATCAGCTACCTCTGGCGCAAAATCAGGATTTTCTTTTAGTTTCGCGCTCGCTTCCGCATAAATCTCACCCAACCATTTTTGCTGATTGGCTGGAGGCTTTTCATCTTTATGAAATTTTTGTAAACCCCACAAACACTTGGCCACGTGATTTCCAAAATCATTGAGATAATTTACCGGATAAACTTTATAACCATTTTGTTCGTACAGATTAACCAAAGCATTGCCCATACAAACATTACGGAAATGGCCGATATGAAATTCTTTATGAGTATTATTAGAAGGATACTCAATCAAAACTTTCTTACCTTTGCCGGAATTATTTATGCCATATTTTTTTCCTTTTTTTAAAATTTCTTTTATAATGAGATCCGCTACTTTACCAGAGTTAAGATAAAAATTTACATAAGGACCAAGGGCAACCACTTTTTCAATCATCTGGGAGCTGTGGACTTCGAACTGAGAACTGATTTTTTTTGCCGCTTCCGCTGGATTCATCTGCCAAAATTTAGCCACACCAAAACAAGCAAAAGCAAAATCACCCATTTCTGGATTTGGCGGAGAGGTCAATTCTATCTCCCCTTCCACTCCAGCGGATTTCAACAATTTAAAAATATTTTCTTTTATCGTAAGTGTCATAGTTTAATTATACTTTGAAAACGGTACGTGGGGTTTGGGGTGGCAGCTGTTTTCCGCCCAAGGCAGACAAGGAGCTTTAGTACAAAGGCGCCTGCCCGCCTCTGGCGGGAGTTCTGCCACCCCAACACTTTTTTGATACTTTTTGGTGACAAAAAGTATAGGTAAAGTTATTTTATTTTTACAAAGAAACGACTTCCTTTTTGCACTACATCCCCTGCTTTTACTTGCATTTCAAAACCTTCTACTTTCTTATCATTTATTTTTACACCACCTTGAGATATTACTTGTCTAGCTTCGGATTTACTTTTACAAATTTTTGCTTCTACTAACACGGTAATAATATCTAAAGCAGTTGGTTTGAGTTCGGGAATATCATCTGGAGTTTCTTTTTCAGAAAATTTTCTAATAAAATTTTGTTGCGCCTTAAGAGCTTCTGGTTCTCCCAAAAATGTTTTTACGATTTCATATCCGAGAAGTAGCTTTTGGTCGCGAGGATTTGGAATTTCTTTTAAATATTTTTCTATTTCAACAACTGGCATGGTCGTGCACAAATCAAAGCCGTTTTTGATCATCCCGTCTGTCCAACTCATCACTTTACCAAACATATCTTCCGGCGTATCGGAAAAGGCCACCATATTTCCTTCGGTCTTTCCCATCTTCTTACCACTAGAATCAACAAGCAATTTGCTTGTCAAAACAAATTTTTCTTTATTCTTCAAATCTTTCATGAGTGTTCGGCCAGCCAACATATTAAATGTCTGATCATTTCCGCCCACCTCTCCGTCCACATCCATCGCCACACTATCATAGCCTTGCATAAGCGGATACAAAAATTCATGAAGGTAAATCGGCTTCTCTTCTTTAATTCTATTTTGGAACATATCCCGCTCCATCATTCTCTGTACTGTAAAGTGCGAAGATAGCTCCACTACATCGGCAAAGCTCATTTTAGCCAACCATTTACTATTAAATTTTACCTGCACAGGATTCTTGCCAGTTAAATTCAAAATAGCTCCTGCTTGTTTTTTATAATTCTTACAATTTTCCAAAACCTGCTTGCGGGTCAGTTTTTGTCTAGCAGAAGTTTTGTCAGTCGGGTCGCCAATCATACCGGTAAAATCACCAATAAGCATTATTACTTTATGCCCCAATTCCTGGAACTGACGAAGCTTGAGCATAGTGATACCATGACCGATATGCAACGTTGGCGCAGTTGGATCATAGCCAGTATAGAGCGTAAGCTGTTTGCCGGATTTAAGTTGTGCTTCCAAAAATTCCCGTTTAGGGTAAATATTTTCCACGCCTCGACTTAACAGTTCTTCTATTTTTTGTGGGTCGGTATTTGTTTTCATATTTAAGAAAGTAAACTATAATTTATTCTACCCTCAACTGAACTTTTATTTTATTTAATGCCCCATTTACAAATTCTTCTACCGAACCATTTCTTTTTCTTAATAGGGACGCAATTTTCATATCAACCATTCCGGAATCAAAATCTATATTGTCCAAATTTAAATTTCTTAATTTTTTAAAATTATCGGCCCTTGGCCCTTCTTTAGCCCTACCATCAAAGTCAGATAAAATTGCAATCACCATATCTTTACCGAGTCCGTATTTTAAAACTACCGCCATTCCCTCGACTGGACTAATATAGCCTCCTCTAATCCACCCTAAGATTTTAGACTTTATTTGCCCAATTGCTATTTTATCTTCAATAGAAAAGTTATTCTCGGTAAAATAACTACCATCAGGCTCTGCAACATTTCCACGAACTGAATCTTCAAATTTATCTTTATATCTACTGTAGGTTCTTTTTTTTTCCAAATATGTCAGAAACGAATTACGAACTGCCGTAAAGCAATACGACAAAAAATCTCCCTCTTCGCTTCTCCATTTACAAGCGACGTACGATAACTTTGTATAAAATTCCTGTACAATATCTTTAGTATTTTCTTTTGCCCTCTCTCTAAGAAAAGATTCTATACTAGACTCTACTTTAAGCCATAGCTCATCCACAGCTATTTTTTTTGTTTCGTCATCTGGCGCTGTCTGGACTTTTAAAGCGGCATCATTTATTTCAGCTCTCTCCTTTTTACGACGATCCATATCTGACAAGACCGCTTCTCCAATGGGCGCGTGGGCTGCATCAAGCATATTTTCTTACATCTTATTTAATTGTTCTTGTAACTTTTCCAACTTCCCCTGTGCTTCACTCAACTTTGCCTTTTCTTTTTCCACTACTGCTGGAGGGGCATTGGTGACAAATTCTTGATTGGATAATTTATTTTCCAAACCAGAAACATATTTTTTAATTTCAGCTATTTCTTTTTCTAGCCTTGGTTTTTCTTTTTCTACATCTATTGCACCAGTCAAATCCAAAGAAATTTCTGCGCCAGACTCTACAAATTCTATTTTTTCTAAACGAGCTAATCCTTTAATTATATGTTCGTTTTCTCTTATTATGCTCTCCTGTTTTCCAAAATTAATTTTTACCGTGATTTTTTTAACAGGTTCTATTTTATATTCGGCGCGCAAAGATCTGATAGCAACTACCGCGTTTCGCACAACTTCGAAATCTAACCAAGCTGTTTCTTCGTTTTTTACTGAGGTTTTTTTAGGAGATGCTTCCAAAAGGCCTTCTGAAATTTTAAAATTTTCTACCATGAGCATTTTTCCACCCTCATGTATTTCTTGCCAGATAGCCTCAGTCACAAAAGGCATAAACGGATGCCATGCTTTTAAAATAAAATCTAAAATAAGCATTAAAACTCCTGACTTATTTCCTTCAATCTTGGAAATTTCCAAATACCAATCCGCTAAATCATTCCAGGTAAAATCACGTAGGCTTTCTCCTGCGACTGAAAACTGATTCTTTTCCATGCTTTCTCTGAACTCTCCGAACGACTTCGCCATCCTGCCTACAATCCAAGAATCGGCCATTGTCATAACTGGCTCTTTATCATCTACCTGAGATAAAATAAACCTCGAAATATTCCAAAGCTTATTGGTAAAGTTTCTAAAGCCGGCAATTTTTTCTTCGGATAATTTCATATCATTGCCCGGCGTATTGCCCAAGAGCAACGACAAACGCGTCGCATCTGTGCCATACTTAGCAATCATATCAAGCGGATTGATAATATTATCCAAAGACTTGCTCATCTTTCTCCCCTGCTCATCACGTACAAGTCCGTGCAAGTAAACCGTCTTAAACGGCACTTCACCAAGAGTGTAAGTAGTCATTAGAATCATTCTCGCTACCCAGAAAAATAAAATATCATAACCGGTTTCAAGCACAGAAGTTGGATGGTACTTTTTCAAATCTTCGGCGTTAAGATCGGGATAACCTAAAGTAGAGAATGTCCAAAGTCCAGCACTAAACCAAGTATCTAGAGTGTCTGAGTCTTGAGTCCAACCCTCACCAGTTGGTGGTTCAATACCAGCATGAATCTCTTCACCTTTATACCAAACCGGAATCCGATGCCCAAACCAAATCTGGCGGCTAATACACCAATCTCGCAAATTATCTATCCAATGAAAATAAGTTTTTTCAAATCGATCAGGAACTATTTCTATTTGTTTATTTTTTACCACATCTTGCATCAACTCTTTCAAAGTTTTTCCATCCCGAGCTTCAATCGGCTTATTTACATTTATAAACCATTGTTCCATTATCTGTGGCTCAATAACTCCACCAGTTCTTTCAGCCGTCGCAATCCGATTTACATAATTTTCATCAACTGAGACAAGCAGGCCTTTGGCGTTTAATTTTTGTACTATCTTGTCCCGCGCTTTGCCGATTTCCATCCCCGCAAATTCTTGCGCGACTTCAAGCAACTTTCCAGATTTATCAATAATTTGTTCTTTGTCTAATTTATATTTTTCAGCCAAGGCAAAATCTTCATGGGAATGCCAAGGAGTAATGGTCATCACACCCGTCCCAAATTCCATATCAATCATTGGGTCTTTAATAACAGTCGCCTCAATCGGACCGTTAATCCACTCGACAGTTATTTTTTGCATGTGCTTCCATTTTTTATAACGTTTGTCCTCTGGATGCATGACCACATACTTATCGCCAAATTTTGTTTCCGGTCTAGCAGTGCCTATTTCAAAAGGACCATACTTAAAAGTATAAAATTTTGCTTTTCTTTCTTCATAAACTAATTCGTCATCCGAAATTACAGTCTGACCTTTTGGATCCCAGTTTACAATTCTGTGTCCACGATAAATCAGTCCGTCATCATACATTTTTTTAAACACGGTGCGGACAGCCAAATTTCTTTTTTCATCCAGCGTATAGGCTTCTCGACTCCAATCCAAAGAAGCACCCATTTTTTTACATTGATTAACTATTGTGTCATGACTTTCCTGAGCAAATTTTTCTACTCGTTTGAGAAATTCGGACCTGCCCAAATCATATTTACTTTTACCTTCTTTCTCCATGACCAATTTTTCTACCTTAGACTGAGTTGCAATAGCCGCATGGTCAGTACCAGGCACCCAGAGCGTCCTGTCGCCTTTCATCCGATGGTAGCGCACCATCACGTCTTCAATGGCCAGCATGGCGGCATGACCCATATGCAAAGTACCTGTGACGTTTGGCGGAGGCAAGACAATAGAAAATGGCTCAGCGTCACTTTTGGTAAAACCTTTCTCAACACAAACATCAGGGTTAAAAAGCCCTGATTCTTCCCATTTTTTATAGATTTCATCTTCGTAATTGTGAGGTTCGTAAACCTTTGGTAGTTCGTGCATAATCGAAATGAGTGAGTAAAATGTCTGACTTGTCGAGACATTTTCGAGCAAATGAGATTATATGGGCAAGGCCCCTATAAATGTTATAGATTTAGATAAATAATAACAGAAAAGGAGAAGATTGACAAATCCCGTATAAGATGATAAAGTCTTGAATTAACTAACAAATTTTACTGTTTTTAACAATCGTCTTTATGCTTACGGCATATAGGCGATTGAGAAAGTGGTAATAAGCCTAATATAATAGGCAGATACCCATTTCAAAAGAGCGTTGTTAAAAGGTAGCGAAAGACATCAACATGCGTATTAGAAATTTTAACGATTTTTGATACGCCTGTTGGTGTCTCACACCTCCACCAATAGGCGGGAAGGCTAGATACAATGAAAGAAATCATCGCCATCGTCGGGGCTATTCTTCTGACTGTCGGCGTGGTGGTCCACGACTGCCACACCACGAAGGAGAAGGCCCTTGCCAACCCCACCGAGATCGTCGTCTTCAAGCACCGCGACCACGAGCCGGTACTGTCGCCGCCCTGCGGCCCGCCCTCCACCTGCTACTGCAACTGCAGAAGCGAGTGGGTCGGGCCTGACGGGAAGGAGGACACAAGCCGACGGGGGAACTGCAATGGTCCTGCCGTTGGGCTACTTTGCCCGTCGGGCAAGTGGCTCCACGGGCGGCAAGAAATCTTCCGCCCCCTCCCTTCCAGGCGTGGTCGGGAGGAGAAGTCAGGCAAGATCCTCTACTTCCCGAGCGGGGAGAAGGACCCGATAACTGGGGATGACCTGTGGTCATCCCCGCCGCCGTAGTTGAAGGGGCAACGACAACGCTCGAAGCCCCGGCCACAAGCCGGGGCGTTCGAGTTTTTAGACGAAAATATCATCTTTAAATGGCTGCCTATCTATATTTGACAAACCTTTAAAATACTGCTAATATAGGCTGTTATTCAGATTTTTTAGCTGTCTAACAGAACAAGTCAAAATTCATGTCATTTACCGAAACCGAACAACTCAACCATCTCTTGGAACAGAGTCGGCATGTTTTATTGGTACTAAGCGCCAACCAAAACGCAGATTCAGTTTGTGGAGCCATGGCCTGGAAGAAATTCCTGGAAAAAAAACATAAGCAAGTTGATGTCGTTGCTGATAATTTTGTTGTGCCAAAAAATCTCCGCTTCCTCAAAAATCTAGAAGAAATCCAACCACAACTTTCTCACTTACAAAAATTCATTCTCAAAGTTGATGTCAGTAATATCAAAATTGATACACTTAGTTATGACATCAAAGACAACTGGCTTTCAATTTACCTCACTCCCAAGCAAGGTACTATCACCAAGAATGAACTCCGCACGGCTCAGTCTGGTCTCAAATACGATTTGATTATTACCGTTAACGCTCAAGATTTAGAATCTTTGGGCAATGTTTTTTTTAATAACACCGACTTGTTTTACAAAGTTCCGGTTATCAATTTTGATAGCCACCCAGCCAACGAACATTTTGGCCAAGTAAATTTTGTGGAACTTAACGCCACTTCTATTTCCGAAATCATCTACAAGGCAATGGTAAAAATTTCCGAACCTGATATTGATGCTGACATCGCCACATTCTTACTTACCGGCATGATTAGCCAAACTCAAAGTTTCAAAACTGCTAATGTCAGCCCTACCACACTCGCCACTGCCAGCAAACTAATAACGCTTGGCGCAGACAGAGAAAGAATCGTCAAAAATTTATACCGCACCAAATCGGTTGCTTCGATGCGTATTTGGGGCACAGCGCTGACTCATATTGAAAACGATCCACAGCTAGGACTCGTTTGGACAACAATTACTAGAGAAGATTTTGCCAGAGCTGGCGCTACCGAAGAGGAACTGAAAGATCTTACTGATGAACTTATCCAAAATTCACCGGAAGCAAAAATCGTACTATTACTCTACGAAAATACTCATGGAGAAAATAAAATCCATGGATTTTTATGCGCCGGCAAACAGCATGATGCCAAAGCACTTCTTCAAGGCTACCAACCAGAAGGCAACAAAAAAACTGCTTCTTTTGTAATAAGTGGAAAAAATATTAAAGAAGTTGAAACTGAAGTTATTGGAAAAATTAAAAAAACATTAGGCGCTTCCCTCTAAATCAAAGCCTGTCCAGTCATATCTTCCGGCTGTGGAATATCTAAAAGCTTCAAAATTGTCGGTGCCACATCTGCAAGCACTCCCACTGGCTGAATGAGACTTAAGTCGTCTTCAGGCGCATCACCCGACAGCCCAGCTTGCCCCATAAAATCTTTGCCCACAATAATAAGAGGCACAGGATTAGTTGAGTGTTCTTTATCCATTTCCGTGGTTTGCAAATTGGCCATTTCTTCGGCATTGCCATGGTCGGCAGTCACAAGCATCACACCATTTTGCGCAAGCGTATGATCTGCCAACTCTCCCAAACATTTATCAGTCACTTCACACGCCTTGATACCCGCGGTCAAATTGCCGGTGTGAGCTACCATATCAGGATTAGCAAAATTTAAAACTATAAAATCGTATTTACCGCTATCGATTATTTTTTTGGCTTCTTTGGTGATTTCTAATGCAGACATTTCCGGTAGCTGGTCATAACTAGAAACACGTGGCGATGGCACGAGTTTTCTATCTTCTCCCACAAAAGGTTCTTCGACTGTGCCATTCAAGAAAAAAGTGACGTGAGCGTATTTTTCAGTTTCGGCAATATGCATTTGTTTAAGGCCAGCCTTACTAATAACTTCGGCCAAAGAATTATGCACCACAATCGGCGCAAAAGCGACTGACACTGGCAAATCTTTGGCATACTCGGTCATCGTCACTACCGATAAATCTTTTAAATAAGTAGCAGGAAATTTATTAAAAGACGGCACTGAAAAAGCTTGGGTTAATTCACGCGCGCGATCTGGTCGAAAGTTAAAGACAATCACAGCATCCTGACCAACAATAGTGGCTAGAGGCTTGTCTTTATTTGTAATAACGGTCGGGATAAATTCTTCATCGTAATTTTTTTGCTCGTAAGATTGGTCTATCGCTTGGATAGGATTGTCGCTATATCTATCGGCCTTACCCTCGGCAATGGCTCTGTAGGCTTTCTCTACTCTATCCCAACGATTATCTCTATCCATCGCATAATAACGACCAGACAAAGATGCAATCTGACCAACTTTTAATTCAGTCATTTTTTGTTGCAATTCTAAAACAAAATCACGACCGGAATTATACAAGGCATCACGCCCATCCAAAATAGCATGAATAAAAACATTTTTGCTTAAATTTTGTTTTTTACAGAACGCCAGCAAGGCATAAAGATGATCGCTACTAGCATGCACATTACCCGAACCGATCAATCCAACTAAATGTAAACTAGAATTATTTTTTTTTACTTTTTCTATCGCTGAAAGCAAAGCTGAGTTTTCAAAAAAGCTACCATCAGCAATAGCCATGTTAATTCTCGGACAACTTTGATAATAGACTCGGCCAGCGCCAATATTTAAGTGTCCAACTTCCGAGTTTCCCATCTCGCCAAATAACAAACCCACCTCATTGCCTGAAGCATGAAGCGTCATGGTGGGATAGTTTTTAACAAACTTGGTGAAGTTGGGTGTGCTGGCTTTGGTAATGGCATTACCATCTGAGTCTGGCGCTACTCCCCAACCATCCATAATTGCAAGCACAACTGGTTTATAAGACATAAATTTTAAATTAAACTTTTAGCAGTCATTTCAGCAGGCTGTTTTATTCCCATCATTTTCAAAATTGTTGGCGCCACGTTGGCCAATTTGCCGTCAGGTAATTTTTTTGGCGTTTTGACAAAACTGTTAATCAAAATAAATGGCACAGGATTGACCGAATGTTCAGTGTCTGGCTCTCCGCTTTCCGGATTTATCATTACTTCAATATTGCCATGATCGGCCGTAATAATACCTTGACCTTTATTTTTTAATAAGGATTTTACAATTTTACCAATGGCTGCGTCAACAACAGTCACTGCTTTTTGTCCAGCAGAAAAATCACCTGTGTGACCAACCATATCCATATTAGCAAAATTCATCGCAATAAAATCATACTGTCCGGCCTCTAAAGCCACGCTTACATAGTCGGCCAATCTGTCCGCGCTCATCTCCGGCTTGGTCGCATAATTTTTTACATCAAGCGAAGCAATCTTAACCCAATTCTCATCGCAAAAATGCTGGGCATAACCGCCGTTTAAAAAATAAGTAACGTGAGCAAATTTTTCGGATTCAGCAACATACAATTGTTTTCTAGGACATAATGTCTGCACTAAACCATTTTGGATATCACGACTTGGAAAAGCGGTCAATATATTTGGCAAATCCGGACCAAAATCAGTCAAAGCTACAAAACGAATATTTTTTGGCTGTTTGGCGCGCACAAAAGCCCCTTGATTTATTTGTTTAAAATTTGGCTGGATAAAAGCTTTGGTAAGCTGACGAGAGCGGTCACTGCGAAGATTGAAAAAGAAAACAGCGTCGTTATTTTTTATTGTTGCCACCGGTTTACCTTTTTCAATAATAATACTTGGCTCAATATACTCATCGGAGTCTTTTTTATTATAGGCATTGCGAAAAACTTCGGCCGGGCTAATAGCTTTAAATCCTTTGCCCAAAACTAGCGCTTCATAAGCAGACTTGGTCCTATCCCAGTTTTTATTTCTATCCATACCATAGAAACGCCCCATAATTGTCGCTATTTTTTCATTACCATGCAAATGCTTTTCTAATAAACGAAGATGCTTGCTCGCTTCATATTGACCAGAGTCTCGACCATCAGTAAATAAATGTAAATAAACATTTTTTACTTTTTCTTGATTTAATAATTCTAACAAAGCATAAAGATGCTCCGGCGTAGAATGCGCGCTGTTATGATTGGATAATAAACCCATCAGATGCACCGAGGTTTTGTATTTTTTGACATGATGAATTGCTTGATGAAAGGCGTTATTTTTAAAAAAAGACCCGTCTTTAATTGACTCGGAGATATATAAAGCATCTTGTTTTACCACTCTTCCGGCTCCCAAATTAAGATGCCCAGCTTCGCTATTGCCTTCTTGGCCTTTAAACAACCCAACGCTTTCGCCACTGGCTTCCAATTTTGAATTTGGATATTTTTTTAGAAACGCAAAATAATTAGGCGCGGTTTTTGGCGTCACCGGATTGCCTGGGTCTTTGGTATTACCAACTCCCCAACCATCGACAATTATAAGCAAAGTTGTTTTTAATTTATTCATATTTTACAATTATCATTCTGAACACCCTAAAGGGTACAAACTCCGCGGAGAATCTTTCTGTTAACAAAATTTTTCTTGGATAGATCCCTCGTGGCCCTTAAGGGCTCGCTCGGGATGACAACATTACATTCCCAGTTCTTCTTCTATCTCCATCAATCTGTTATATTTTTCGACTCTTTCGGAACGGGACATTGATCCGGTTTTGATAAATTCGGAATTTACCGCCACCGCCAAATCGGCAATAAAAGTATCGGCGGTCTCACCGCTACGATGAGAAATAAAAATTTGATACTTATTTTGACGAGCCAATTTGATGGCAGCCATGGTTTCAGATAGTGTACCAATTTGGTTAACTTTAATTAAAACCGTATTGGCCACACCTTCTTTAATACCTCGAGCAATCCTATCGACATTTGTCACAAATAAATCATCGCCAACCAAAGCCAATTTACCGCCCAACTCTTTTGTTAAAATTTGCCAATTTGCCCAATCGTCCTCGGACAAACCATCTTCAATAGAAATAATTGGATACTTCTTAATCCATTGTTTGAAAATATCTATCATTTTACCGGCAGACCAACCTTGCTTTTTATTCATGAAATAATAATTACCATGACGATAAAATTCAGAGGCGGCAATATCAAGCCCTAAAAATACATCCTTGCCTGGCACCCAGCCGGCTAATTTAATAGCTTCCATAATCAATTGCAAGCCTCTTTCATTATTCAATAATTCAGGCGCAAAACCACCCTCATCACCGACGCCAGTCGCATAACCTTTTTGACTCAACAATCCGGCCAAGGCATGAAAAATTTGCGAACCCATACGCACTCGCTCTCGCAAAAGTTTGTGCTTTGGTAAAATCATAAACTCTTGGATAGACAAGCCGTTGTCTGCGTGTCTGCCACCATTGATAATATTCATAGCCAGCACAGGCAGGCGAAAATTCTTTTCATCTATTTTATAAACTTGTCTAATATACTTATATAAAGGCAACTTGACTGACATTGCTCCAGCTCGAGCAACAGAGAGCGATACTGCCAAAATTGCATTAGCGCCAAGTTTGGATTTATTTTTTGTACCATCAAGTGACAACATCTTGGCATCTATTTTTTCTATCTCTTCTACTTCCATCCCAACAATTGATTTAGCGATAATTGTATTAACATTTTTTACAGCTCTCAAGACTCCTTTACCACCATAACGTTTACCGCCATCTCGTAACTCTAAGGCTTCGTGCGTGCCGGTAGAAGCCCCTGACGGCACTTTGGCAATGGCACTAAGACCATTTTCCAAGACTACCTTTGCCTCTACCGTAGGATTACCACGGGAATCAAGAATTTCTCTCGCCATGATTTGTTTTATGCGCATACAAAATAATTTCTGTCATTCCGACAACAAAGGAGGAATCTCTGTCCCAATCAACAGTAACCGGACAGAGATCTCTCGGGGGTGTTTACCCCACTCGGGATGACAATAAAAAGTTAAGCTTTAGTTTATTAAATCTAGTATATCACAATGTTTTCAAACAAAAAAGCCCCGCCTTTGATAAGGACAGGGCTTTTTTTGGCTATAACTACTGTAAAATTTCGTACATGACATTGACATTCATACTAACTTCTTTACTACCAGAAGAAACGGCGGCCGGACCAGCATTCATTGGTGCGCCTCCCATGCCCATAGCCATGTCATAGCTCTTAACTGCATACATATCAGGCATTACTTCACTCTCATAATAACTGATCAATCCACCTAAACGCACATGCAACTTGCTAGCCAAAACCTCTGCCTTGGCTCTAGCGTCAACCAAAGCTTTTTCTCTAGCTTGAGCTTTCAAATTCTCAGTATCATCAATAGTAAAGTTTAAACCATTAACTTCAGTAGCGCCAAATTTACCAGCCAAACCTAAGATATTGCTAATTTTATTAAGATCGCGAATCTTGATAGTCAAACTGTTACTAACTTTATAACCCTTAAGTTCCTGGCCTTTTTCTTGGGTGTAATTATACTCAGGATAAATACTGTAATTGCTTTGCAAATCTTTTTCATCTACACCAATTTTTTTCAGTTCCGCGAAAATTTGATCCATTACTTTCTTGTTTTCTACTTGAGCTACAGCTACATCTTTATTGGTGTTGGAATAACCAATTGTAGTCATGGCAATATCATTATTGCCTGTAACTTTACCAAAACCATTTATATTAATACTTCGTTCCATGCGTGGCGCTTTGCCAATAAAATCATACTCTTTGACATTGTTTCGAATCAAAGTACCAACATAAAAAACTCCATAAACCAAAAGAATTCCCACAACTGTCCACATTATTTTTTTGCCAAAATGGTGATGGCATGCTCCCATACATTTTCCACAACTACTTCCCACATTCATACTACTGACTGCTTGTTCCGGCTTATTTCCGCCTGTTGGTAAAGGCATAAATTATCTCCTTACGAATCATATTGCGTAAAGCAAACGATTCAGATTATTAATTAATAAAAATTTTAATTCTTTAACGCTTCGATACCAGGTAATTTCTTTCCACTGATATATTCTAGCATAGATCCGCCTCCAGTAGAAGCCAAATCAATATCAGATAGTAGATTTAATTTTTTAAATATTTCAATTGTCTCTCCTCCACCTACCACTCCAAATGCTTTTCTCTTAGACTGAGAAGCTATCAGGTGCGCTACTGAATAAGTAGCATATTCGTATGGGTGCTGTTCAAAATTTCCCATCGCCCCATTCCACACCAATGTTTGCGCTTTTTTGATATATTTAGAAAATAGTTTGATTGTTTGCGGACCGAGATCATAAATACTAACACCCGGCTTTAACTTAATATCTTTAACTCCTACTGCCTTAGCCTTCTTACCGTTAGCCGGACCAACAATTACATCGACTGGTAGAATAATTTTTTTCTTAGCGCAGTATTCCAAAATTTCTTTTTTAAATTTTTTATCAACTAGTGACGAACCGATTTTATAGCCCTTGGCCCAGAGATACGTATTAAATATTCCCCCGCCCACGAGGATGTAATCGGCAATTTTTAAGAAATTTTTTAAAACATTTATTTTTGTTTCCATCTTGATTCCGCCTAGCACTAACACCAGTGGTTTTTTTGGTTTCTTGACCACTCTATCCAACCCTTGGATTTCTTCTTCCAAAAGTAAACCGGCATACGATGGTAAAAATTTGGCCACTCCTGAGACAGACGCAGATTGGCGATGCGCTACCGCAAATCCGTCTAAGACGAACATATCTGCCAACGCAGCTAACTCCTTGGCAAACTTATCCGAATTATCCTCTTCGCCTTTAACAAAACGTATATTTTCTAACATTACCACTGTCGCAGGTGATAATTTTTCAATTTGAATTTTTGTTTTTGTTAAATTCAAAACATCCAGCAACGGCACATCTTTCTGTAAGAATTTACCAAGTTCTAAAGCAACCGGCTTGAGACTCAGTTTTTTATCTACTCCGACTGGTCTACCTAGATGACTTACAATAATTACCCTTGCTCCACGCTCAACCAAAAACTTGATAGTGCCCAAACTCTTTTTTATTTTATAATTATCCAAAACTTTCTTGCCTTTGAGCGGAACATTAAAATCAACTCGCAAGAGTACGGTTTTGCCGATTAATTTTCCAAGATGTTCAACGGATTTCATCTTAAAAATGTTTTTGTCATTCCGACGACGAAGGAGGAATCTCTGTCTCAATCAACGGTAACCGGACAGAGATCCCTCGGGGGTGTTAACCCCTCTCGGGATGACAACTTAAAAAACAAAAACTACATATAATAGATAATACAATTATACTACTTTTGTTACATTTGGAGAAGATGCTGTCAAACTAACCTTTAAATAATCCAGTTAGCAGATCCGCTATTTTCTTTTCTTGCCTTATCGCATATTCACTTACACCTATTTCGGTGGGTTCAGCAAATTCTGTTAGCAAACGATCGACCCGAGCTTGGACTTCCACATCTTTAATCGCCTCCTCGGGGACGTCATAAGTGCCAAAATAAAAACTAAGTGCTCTAGGATCTAAATCACTTTCCGAGCCTCCCAAATACTGAAGCAGGCTTGCTTTTGCTTCACCCGCATTAACTGGTACTTTTTCACCTATAGATTCTCTTGTCATAAGTTTAAAATTAGTAAATTAATATATAAATTAACACTTTCTTCCATTTTTGTACATAAATAATTTAATTTTACTCCACCAACCCCTCATACCCATCCTGATCCGGCCAGAGATAATGATCAAAAGTCCACTTTGCCAAATCGCGAGCCTCGCTAAATCTTTCTTCATTGGTGGCTGCGCCCAAAACAACTACGGTAATATTATGATCCTTGTCATCACCCAAACTAACCGCAAAGTTATAACCTGAATTATCGATATAGCCAGTCTTGCCCGCAATGTTTTCTACTTTAAAATTATTTGGCACCCAGTTAGTAAGAAGCCAATTCGTGGTCCAGATTCTTCTTGCTTTTTTGCTTTGAAGAGGATGGATATAATATTCGCTTATCTGCACGGTGTCATAAATTTTTTCAAACTTAAGCGCATCAATAAGCATTCTGGCCGTATCCAAAGCGCTGGCTACATTTTTATCTGACAAACCAGTCGGCTCATCAAAAAATGCGGACTTCAAACGTAACTCCTGCCCTTTCTGATTCATTTTTAAAACAAACTGTTCAGTGGTCAGACCGGTGCTGCGCACCAAGGCATTGATAGCCGTATTAGAAGATCCGATGAGCACCGCGTGCCATAAATCATCAAGCGTAAATGTCTCCCCCACCTCCACGTGATGATCCGCATCCAAATCGGCTTCGGTAATAGTGGCGGTAGCATTCCAATTTGGCGACAAATCAAGCAACACCATGACAGACATGAGTTTTGTGATACTAGCGAGCGGTCTGATTTCATCTGTGTTTTTTTTAAATAAAACAGTTTTAGTTTTGGTATCAAGTACTATGGCTGAGACAGCAGTGAGCGGACTATTAAACATTCCTGTATTTTTAGGCAGCGGTACAATTGGTTTGCTTACCGGCAAATTTTCTATAGCAATATCTCCACCGACAGTGGCGGTACGTTTACCACTGGTTGGTAAATGTAAAAAAGAAAGATTTTTATCAGATGAAAAATATACAGAAGAAAAAAATAGCAAAAAAATACCGGCAAGCATCATGCCAAACGAGGAAAGAAAATCTGTGATTTTGGTGGGCATAGGAACCTTACTGTTCATTATTTAAATTCGTAATATAAGGATGATTATGTAGCTGAGCATAATCTGGCAAATCCTCCAACTTGTTTATTCCCATGTGTCTTAGGTATTCCATTGTAGTTTCATACGCTGGCAACAAGCTAGAAGTGTCTTCGTTTTCTTTTACTAATCCGCGCAACATCAGATTACGCAAAATGAGACCGCAGTTCACACCTCTGATTTGTTCTAGTTCTGGCTTGGTAATTGGTCCACAATAAGAAATAACAGTCAGAGTTTCTAGCTGAGGACGAGTAAGCTCTCCAGACACTTCGGCCTTCATAAAATTTTCGGCTTCTTCTCTATTATCAGGACTAGCCACCATCTGCCATTCGTCATTATTTTTTAGAATCACAATCCCAAAATCAGGCTGATTATATTTGTCTTGTAAAGTTTGCAAAGCTTCCAAAACTTCCTTTTCATCTGTCTTCAATACACTCACTAATTTTTTAGTAGCGACTGGCTTGGAAGCAACAAAGAGAACTGATTCTAATTTTGATTGGATAGACATAATTTATTTTTTTACAATTAGCATATCATCAAATGACAGGCTTTGTTTTACAAAAATAGACTTTTCTTTTAACAGTTCCAACACGGCCAAAAAATTCATAATTACTTCAGTTTTATTTTGGGCAGATGATAGCAAAGTATTAAAACTAAATTCTTTACTACCTTTTAATAAATTACGAATAATATCTATTTTTTGTTTGACAGACACCGAATGATCTATTGTCACTTTTGGTAAAGCCTCAACCGGCTTTAGTCGGCGCAACAATACAGTCATTGCCTTATATAAATTGTCCTGATTGACATTACTTGGCAAAACAAATTCTTTGTTTTTTATCGGCGGTTCCAATCTGCCATAAGCGACCTTGCCCTCTTCCCAGAAACTGCTAATAGTACGGCTCGCATCTACATACTGTTTATATAATTTCAATTGATCAGCGAGCGCCGGACCATTATCCTCTGTCTCGGGCATGGCGTATTGCAATAGACTATGAGATTTGAGATGGATAAGCTTGGTGGCTACCACCAAAAAATCTGCCAACTTTTCCGGACGATCTTCTTCTAACTTGTCTAAATACAAAAAAAACTGTTCCGTGACTTTGGATATCGCCACTTCAGTAATACTTAACTTTTCTTGATCAATCAGTTGCAATAATAAATCCAGAGGTCCTTCAAATTTTTCTAATTTTAATTCGGCGGACATGATTTTATTTATCAATTTTTATATGCACATCCTTCAAAGCCTTATCTGGCATCGGTGACGGTGCATTCATCATCAGATCTCTCGCGTCACCGGTCTTTGGGAAAGGAATAACTTCACGAATATTTTCTTCGTTGGCCAGAATCATAAGGATTCTATCTATACCGGAGGCGATACCACCATGAGGAGGCGCGCCAAAAGTAAAGGCTTCCAAAATATGACCAAATCTTTGTTGAATTGTTTCTGCATCCAAGCCAAGCAACTCAAAAACTTTATTTTGCAAATCTCGTTTATGAATACGGATACTACCACCGAAAATTTCATTACCATTGAGAACCAAGTCATAAGCATTAGCACGAACCTTGAACGGATCAACAGCAAGCAACTCGGCATCCTCAGGTAGAGGAGAAGTAAACGGATGATGTACGGCTTGCACCGAACCGTCGTCTGCTTTTTCAAACATTGGAAAATCTACCACCCACTCAAAAGCAAAAGAGTTTTGGTCATTTTTGTCGGCGCGTAAATCCGGTTTGTCCGAATTATATTTTTCCATCGCTTCTTTATAGGTAATACGTGGAAACGGAACAGTCTGAATCTTTTTTTCTGGAGCAATTTTGGCTACCATTTCTACCATCATATTTTCTACCAAATTCAAAACATCTTCTCTTTCTACAAAAGACATTTCCAAATCAAGTTGGGTAAATTCTGGTTGACGATCACCTCTTTGGTCTTCATCGCGGAAACATCTAGCTACTTGAAAATATTTTTCCACGCCACCAACCATCAAAAGTTGTTTGAATTGTTGTGGTGATTGAGGTAAAACATACATTTGTCCTGGATGAATACGAGACGGAACCAAAAACTCGCGCGATCCTTCCGGTGTGCCTTTGGTAAGATTTGGAGTTTCCACTTCGATAAAATTTTTGGCATGCAAATATTCGCGGAAAAAAGTTTCTACCTTATCACGTAAAACTAAATTTTTTAACATTCTCTGAGAACGTAAATCCAAATAGCGATATTTTAATCTTAGTTCTTCACCAATCCCCTTTGTATCTTTATCTATTTCAAACGGAGGTGTTTCGGCAGTATTAAGAATCACTAATTTTTTCATTAATACTTCCACATTACCAGTTGGCATATCTGGATTTTTTTGTTTAGCTCCACGTTCATTTACCACGCCATGAATTTCTAATACCCATTCTGGACGCACGTCTTTGAGAAGCTCCACAGACTGTTCATCCAGTTCGCTTGGCACTCCCACTACCTGCACAATACCCTCACGATCACGCAAATCCAAAAAGACAATCTTACCCATATTTCGGCGGGCATTGACCCAGCCTTTGAGCAAAACTTCCTGACCAACTTTATCCGCTGTTTCTGTTGAGAGAATACGATTCATAATTTTAATTGTTATCTACTTTAAACGTTTTTAAAACGTCATCTAATAATTTTTGATCTGCACTCTCAATTTCAATCAAAGGACCATTAAGATCAATGATGACCAAATACGGATTACCAGCCTGCTCATCAGCTAATTTATAGTAACTGGCAGCATGCCCATTCACGCTAAAAGATCGAAGCAGCTTCGGGTTTGATGAAGTAAGCTGCAGGGTACTTTGACCTGTCCTATTTACATAAGCAAATAAATCGGCGTGGGCATCGGCGTCCTGGCCAGGCTTAGATCTGCCCTTTTTCCATAATAACACAGTACCATCCCAGGTAGTTGTTTCATAGCCTGCAGGTATATCAAAAGTAAAAATTGGCTCATCTTGTTGAATAACAAGCGAGCCCTTGGCTGATTTTAAATTGGACGCTCTAATATTCCAACTTTCATTCATTGAACCTAAGTAAAAACCAATGAGTAAGGTAATTACTGGCAATAACCACAACGCTAATTTTTTCATAAAAATATATTAAACATACAACTCCGCAATCTCAACTAACCTATTTGCATAACCAGTTTCATTATCATACCATGCCACAACTTTGACTAAATTTCCACCTACTACATTTGTCAGACTCAAATCAACTGTAGCAGAGTGAGTATCACCGATAAAATCAGACGAGACAAGCTGTTCGTTGGTAGTTGTGAGTACTCCATTAAATCTTTCGGTTTTGGAGGCGTCAACGAGCGCTTTATTTACCTCATCTCTGGTCACATTTTTTTTCAACAAGATTGTCATATCCGATACAGACACGGTTGGTACTGGCACACGCAATGACAAACCATCAAAGACACCTACCAATCCTGGAATAACTTCGGTAACGGCAATAGCAGCACCAGTAGTAGTTGGTACAATATTTTCGGCCGCGGCTCTAGCACGACGCAAATCTCTATGCGGACCGTCTTGCAAATTTTGATCGGCAGTATAGCCGTGAGCGGTGGTCATCATTGCTTTTTCTATGCCGAATTTTTCATTAAGCACAGCCATGACTGGTCCAATATTGTTAGTAGTACAAGAAGCATTATTGATTACTGGTGAAGTTTCTTTTTTGCACTTTGCACAATTTACCGCGCGGACATAAGTCGGCACATCGCCACCCTTGGCTGGGGCGCTAATCACTACCTTTTTGGCACCAGCTTTGAGGTGCAAACTTGCACCGTCCTTGTCGGTGAATCTGCCAGTACATTCTAGTACTACATCTACTTTTAATTTGCCCCAAGGCAAAACACTAGGGTCTTTCTCGGCAAAGACGGGAATTTTTTTACCTTTGACAATCAAATTTTTCTCATCGTATTCAACTGGCAATTCATACTTACCATAAGCAGTATCGTACTTGAGTAAGTGCGCCAAAGTTTTGGTATCAGTCAAATCATTAATTGCGACGATTTTAATTTTTTTGGCAAAAGCGACTTTGAAGGCTTGCCTTCCTATCCTTCCAAACCCATTTATAGCAATATTCATACTTAGAATTAAAATAATAATTAATTTTATTTTTTGATATTTGAATTTATACTATCATTCTTCTTCTCATTATATGAACTTGGCTCATCACTAATTTCAGGTAAATTAATCCACTCACCTTTTTTTGTATCAAATTCATACACTCCCGTTTCTACCCCTTCATTATCACGGAGGATAAACTTGATAGTCGAACTAATCTCACTAATCTCGTACGAATAAGCATCCTGACTAATACCCGCAACAGACACACCACTCTTAGCATCAACTATGACAATGTCAATCGGGCTTTCATTATCGTCGTAGAGAGTTCTTACCGCATAACGACTGGTTGGTGAAATATAATCGGTTACATGATCACTGCTTGGTCTCAATTCACTGTTATCAAAAATAACCGCTGACATTACAATAACCATTGTTGCAACAATACCAAACGATGCTAACACATATACTATAAGTGCAATTTTTTTCATCTCACAAATTTTTATGACTACTGAGTAAAATTGTATCCTAATTATGCTACTTTTGCAAACAAACACTTCAGGTACTCCCCTTCGGTAAAAGCAGTCAATTCGGGATGGTCTATGCCGTGCGTATAGGTCTCAAGCACCTGCAAAGTCCGGCGAGCGCGACCAGCAGACTCAGTCAGCATATGCCGAAAATCAAGGAGTGATACATGAGCTGAACAAGAAGCAGAGACTAAAATACCGTCTGGTGATAAAATTCGCAGAGCTGCTTCGTTTATTTTTTTATAGCCTATCATACCTTCGGCTACCTTATGCCTATCTTTGACAAAAGCTGGTGGGTCAAGAATTATCACATCAAACTTTTTCTTTTCAGCTTGAGCATCTGCCAAATATTGTTTGACGTCCCCGGCGATAAACTCGCATTTTTTGGTATCAAATTTATTTAGTTTTACATTGGCTACGGCTAGTTCCAAAGCGCTTTCAGAAGCATCTACGCTAATAACTTTTTTGGCGCCAGCGCCCAAAGCATAAACACTAAAACCGCCGGAATAAGAAAAGCAGTTCACAACAGTTTTGCCTTTGACATATCTGGTCAACGCCTGACGCTTATCTCTTTGATCAAGAAAAAATCCGGTTTTTTGGCCACCAATTACATCTACCCAAAACTTATAACCATTCTCGGATATTTTTATTCTTTCCGGGACTTTGCCATATAACAGGCCGGTTTTGTCATTGCGAGGAGTCCCAACGGTTTGGGACGACGCGGCAATCCAACTGTTAGCACTACCATCCGATGGGATTGCTTCCGCCGAATTATTCGGCGTCGCAATGACATGACGCTGCCGATCCCGCACATCAGATCTTTCATAAATACCTTTTGGTTTAACAATTTTTTTCAATGCGCCAACAATCTGATCTTTCCAAGCTTCCATGCCTGGGGTATGAAACTGCAAGACCAGACAATCTGCGTATTTATCAACTATAAGTCCTGGTAGCAAATCATTTTCACTATATACCAAACGATAAGAGTCTGTTTTGGGGCTAGCAACAAGATTTTTTCTGATAGCATAAGCACTCGCAATTCTCTTTTCAAAAAATTTAGCATCTATAACTTCATTTTCATCCCAGCTCCAAAGACGTACCGCAATTTGTGAATAGGAATTAAAATAACCATGAGCCAAAAAAGCTCCCTCTTCATTTACAAGCATCACGGCGTCGCCACTTTTTAAGCCTTCGGGAATATGTTGCAAGGCACCAGAAAATACCCATGGATGTCTGCCAAGGATCGGTCCTACTCTTTGTCGTTGTACAACTAATTTGTTCATAAAAATCAATTTTAATTATGTTAGGAGTATACCAAAAAGAAATACCCAGCACAATGGCTGGGTATTTTTGTTTTTTAGAGTATTTTCTTATTTCAATTGAGCTTCTACTTCAGCAGCGAAATCTGTTGTTTCTTTGGTAATACCATCACCAAGTTCAAATCGGACCATCTTGGCTACCTGCACACTTTCACCAACAAGTTTTTGAATAGTCTTTTCTTCATCTTTGATGAAAGGCTGTTCTAATAGACAAATTTCACTATAAAATTTATCTAGTTTACCTTTTAAGATGTTAGCAATAGCCGCTTCTGGCTTGCCTTGTTGCTTAAGTTGATCTGTATAGATTTCTTTTTCTTTTTCAACAAGCTCGGCAGAAACTTCATCACGACTGACATATTTTGGATTGCTGGCCGCAGCATGCATTGCCACATCCGTAGCCAAGTTTGCATCAGTAGTATTTTGCAGTAAAATCAAAACAGAAATTTTTCCACCCAAGTGTGAGTAAGAACCAAAGGCATCACTAGAAGTTTTTTCTACTACTTCAAAACGACGCAAAGAAATTTTCTCACCTATTTTGGCAGTGAGATTATTTAGGCGATCTTGCAAAGACTGTCCTTCAAAAACCACACTCATTGCTGCCTCAACACTCGCTGGTTTTTCAGCTAGTAAAGCGCTAGCAAAATCACCAACCAATTTCTTGAAGTCTTCGTTTTGAGCAACAAAATCTGTTTCGGAGTTTACTTCTACAACAACGGCTGTATCACCGCTTACTTTTACCAAGGTTGTACCTTCAGCCGCTACCTTATCTGTTCTTTTTGCAGCCTTAATAATACCTTTTTTACGTAAAATTTCTCCAGCCTTTTCCATATCCCCTTCAGCTTCGTCCAGTGCTTTTTTGCAATCCATCATACCTGCGCCGGTAAGGGATCGGAGTTTGGCTACGTCTGAGGCTGTAATTGACATATGTTTTTAATTTGATTTGATGAATAAATACGAATGGGCTTGAGCCCCATGAATCAGACAAATAAATTTGTAGAATTCGTGGTCTGGCAGGACATTCGTGCAATTCTTAAATAGAAGTATCTTTTTTAAGAGCTCTTCTAGTTGTAGAACTAGCAGGAGCTTCTTCTTTTTCTTGAGCAGCTTTTTGTTTTACAGCTGGTTCTTCTTTAGCTTTCTCAAGTTTTTTCTTTTCAAATTCTTTTCTACCTTCGTTGACTGCTTCGGCCATAAGGTCGGCAATCAATTTGATAGAGTTAACCGCATCATCATTAGCAGGAATTGGGTAGTTAACTTTATTTGGGTTGGTGTTGGTATCGCAAACAGCTACGGTTGGCACTTCAGTTCTTTCTGTTTCAGCCAAAGCGGTTTTTTCGGTTCTCATATCGGCAATATAGACTGCGTCTGGCAATCTTTCCAAAGCAGTTAAACCGATAAGATATTTATCTAACTTTTCTAATTGTTTTTTCATGACAACTTGCTCTTTCTTAGTATACTTCTCAATTTCTCCGCTAGCAAATTGTTCTTTCAAATTTTTATATTTCTTCAAACGACGTTTTACTTCTTCGAAGTTTGTGAGAAGTCCACCAATCCAGCGTTCTACCAAATATGGCATTTCGCAGGATAGAGCAGCTTCTTTGATGGCTTCGCGAGCTTGACGTTTTGTGCCCACAAATAAAATTACCTGACCTTTGCTGGCCAAGTTACGAGTATAATCCAAAGCTTTCTCAAGTTGAGCTTGAGTTTTTTCTAAGTCGATAATGTGAACTCCGTTGCGAACACCAAAGATGAACTGTTCCATCTTGGGGTGCCAGCGTGATTTTTGATGGCCGAAATGAACACCGGCCTTCAACATTTCCAACAATGTTGGCATTTTTCTAGACATATTTTCCTTATTATTGCCTCCCAGCCTTGCCCCGGAGTGGTCCAAGGGAGGAAAAAGATAGCTGGCGAGAGTTAATTAAGATGGGTGGATTATATAGGAATGACCGAGATTAGTCAATAGTTAAAGTCCTGCCTTAGGGATTTTTATCCATTTATTGGCAGTCATATGCCAATCAGCCACATCAACTTTCTGTAATAAATCCCACAATTCTTTGGCCGAATCTGTATATAGTTTTTCCTTTCTTATCATTTCTCTAAATCCTTGCCATTTTTCTGGTAGCTTTGAGCCACGTTCAGCCATTTCTTTTAACTCAAAATCAATATCTAAATTATCAGCATCTTTTACAATTTTTGCTTCAATTGAATCACGCTTCTCATAATCGAGAAGTGTACTACTAAACAAATCCTCTAAACATGTGGCCTGAAACATATCGAAACCAGCTCGTTTTTCATCAGCCTCAACATAAACTTTCTGTACATAGCTCAAATCGCTTACCCTGGTTTCCGCCACATCATGAACTAAAGCCATTTTCATTATTTTTTCCTCATTAGAAACGCCTTCATGACGAGCAATGATTAGGGCTAGCCAAAGGACTCTATAAGTATGCTCTAAGTCATTAGCACAATCCATAGCCAGGTGCTGTCGCCAACCTCTTTGCATATTACGCATCGAGCCAACTTCAAACAGAAACTCAATATCTCGTTTATAGGTATTCATAGTTGACATTCTTTAAATATTATGCTAACATAATACCATTATTAAAACTTTTTTCAAACTTATGCAGAAAGATATCCACCCACAATATAACAATGATACAGAAGTAATCTGTGCTTGTGGTAACAAATTTATCACTGGAAGTACCCTCAAAACCATCCGCGTGGAACTTTGCAACAAGTGTCATCCTTTTTATACCGGCAAACAAAAGTTTGTTGACACAGCTAGACGTGTAGAGAAATTCCAAGAACGCACTGACAAACAAACAGGCGCGGCTGCTGTTCGCAAAGGCCAAAAAGTAAAAAAGGCTAGAGCGGCTGACAAAAAATCTGCAAAGAAAGCTGCTGACAAAAAGGCTTAGCTATAAAAATTTCTAAAAACAGACTATAATACTTTTGATTTAGTCTGTTTTTTTAATAAGTTGTATAAATGGGGAGCTGTCCGGCATCCCCTCCTTTCCAAGGAGGGGCGACCATTTATGGTCGGGGTGGTTGCCGTTACTGCGACTTCGGCAAACCACCCCTACCCCTCCTTGGAAAGGAGGGGATAACAAAAAAATATGCAAAAAAAATACATAGACGCTCAAAATAGATTCCAGCAACTTGAAGCTGATTTACAAAATCCGGCTGTGCTTAATGACCCTAAAAAAATAAAGGAGATATCTCAAGAATATACCGAACTCAAGCCCGTAGCTGAAAAAATTAATGAACTAGCCACAATAGAAAAAGCCCTGTCAGAAACTCAGTCAATTATAGATAATGAAACAGACGAACAAATGAAAGAAATGGCCAAAGCCGAACTACCGGATTTGGAAACCAAAAAAGCATCACTTGAAAAAGAACTAGACGAAATGACTAGACCCCAAGATCCATTTGATAAAAAAAGTGTGATTATGGAAATCAGAGCCGGTGTGGGCGGAGATGAATCCGCTTTGTTTGCAGCCGAAGTATATCGCATGTATTGCCACTACGCTGAAAATAGACGTTGGAAAACCGAAATGCTTGATGTTAACCGTATTGGTATCGGCGGTTTTAAAGAAGTTATTTTTTCTATCAAAGGTAAAAATGTTTACAAAGATCTCAAATACGAAATGGGTGTGCACAGAGTCCAAAGAGTGCCTGACACCGAAAAAGCCGGACGTATTCATACTTCCACTATTACCGTGGCCGTACTTCCAGAAATCGAAGAAACTGAAATAAAAATTGAAGCTAAAGATTTACGCATTGACACCTTCTGTGCTGGTGGCGCCGGTGGTCAAAGTGTTAACACTACCTACTCGGCTGTGCGTATTATCCATATTCCAACAAACATAATGGTTCAGTGCCAAGACGAACGCTCTCAAGCTGCGAACAAAGAAAAAGCCATGGCCGTGCTTCGCGCCCGTATCTACGCAGCCGAACGTGAAGAAAAAATGAAAGCAATTACTGAAAAACGCAGATCTCAGATCGGTACTGGCGATCGCAGTGAAAAAATCCGTACTTATAATTTCCCTCAGGATCGCATCACTGATCATCGTATCCACCAGAACTGGAACAGTATTCCTAGAATTTTAAATGGCGAATTGGAACCAATCATTGAAGCTGTTCGCAAGGCTGAAGCCGAAGGCTTTGATAGCGCTGGTGCAGAAGACGATGACGAATAAACCGGGTTATGACCATTCGTGAATTACAAAAAAAATATAGCTCTCTAGACAACTTAGACCTAGAACTTCTCCTTGCCAAAAGCATTCACAAACCAAAGAACTTCATACTTATACATCCAGAATACAGTCTATCTTTTTTAGAAAAGATCTCTTTAGCATACTTTATTTATCTGCGAAAAAAAGGCTACTCTGTCGCTGTTATTATTGGCCACAAAGAATTCTATGGCCTTGATTTTTTTGTGAATAAAAAAGTCTTAATCCCCCGCCCAGAAACAGAAATGATGGTAGAAGAAGTTGTAAGCATTTTGAATAACGAATTAAAAACAAAAAACGAAAAGAATATTTTAATTGACGTTGGCACAGGCAGTGGCTGTATTCCAATTTCAATTTTGAAAAATATAAAAGAACCTACCCAAACTTTTGCGATTGATATATCTAAACCAGCTCTACAAGTAGCCAAAAAAAATGCAAAAACACATGAGGTAAAAATAAATTTTTTACAAGGCAATTTACTTGAACCAATTCTAAAAAACTACAACCTGCAAGCTAATCAGCTTATTATAAGTGCCAATCTTCCCTACATCACCGAACAACAATTTCAAAACGAACCGTCTATTCAAAAAGAACCAAAAAATGCACTGGTAGCAAACAAACAAGGCCTAACCCTATACGAAGAATTATTAAAACAAATAAAATTACTACCCCCTCCCCACAACCTACTCCTTCTTTTAGAGATAGACCCCTCCCAAACAAAAACCATCTCAAACTTAATTGCACAAATATTACCTGGTGCAAAAATAGAAATAAAAAAAGACTTGGCGGGACTAGACAGGCTAGTTAAAATAACGAAGGACTAACCTGAAATTTTGGCCTCATTTGGCACTACTTCTACCCAAGTATTACCCGGGGCGAGTAAAATTTCTCTGTGATTTTTATCATAAAACCTAGTACGGTCAGTCAAAGTTTTCTTCTCCCAAGTTCCATTAATAATACTTCCTTTTTTTAAAACCATAGCTTTACCACCACCAAGAGTCTGAACAGTTCTTCTACCACTATCATCACCAGCAATTAGCTGTACATCGGTAAATTGCACAATCACATTTCGAGCAAAAACTCCGGCACCATCGGCATCTTTTTCTTTGTTGCCATTGACACTGCGAACATAAAGCAAGGACTTCGAATCATAATTCCACATCACGCCATAGCTTGAATTAAAATCAATACTTAACTTACTGTCACTGGCAATCGTCTTACCCACGATAGCTGTATATTTCCAAGCCTTGGCCGGACCAAATTGTTCTTTGTTATTGCCATACTTATCCAAAATTTTCCTCCAATTATCACTACTTGTATACAGATTGTGCGGAGCAAATCTCACTTGGTCACGCCAATAATACTGGCCCCAATAAAATTCATTGGCATCAAAAATATTTCTAGATTTTATTAAACTCAAAGCCTCTGGCGAACCACCTGAATGCATATATAGCCCAGCGCCATATTCTTGCAACCAATCTATAAAGTATGGCCGAGCACTACGCACTGGTCCAATTTTTGGCACATTTTGTTTGCTATCAAAAATGGCTAGATAACGAGTAAAGCTTCCTTCTACCGGAGCTTCATAAACAATCTTGGCTTTGGAGAATCCAATCATTGGACGGGCATCTGGGTGAGTTTCAATCATTATCCCTACCACAGCCGAAACTGTTTCATTTTTGGTTTTTACTACTTGTCCATCTAGACTATTAGTATACCTTTTGGCGCTAACAAGAAAATCATTATCAGCCATAGCCTGAGAAAATTGAATAAGAGAAAAATAACCCACAATAAAATAACCAATTAAAAAACAAGACAAAGTAAGCAGGCCGGCTATCAGTGAAAGTAGTTTATAATTTTTTGGCATAGACTTAATAATAATTAAAAAACAGGCTCTTTACATTGTAGCCTGTTTTTTAATTTAATGAAAGTTGTTAGATATATAACTTTATTTCTTAGCCTCATCTTTACCAGCAGGGGCAGCGCCTTTAGCAGGTGCGCCAGCTTCTGCTTCATCGCCTTCTTCACCCTCTTCTTTCTTCTTGCCAGCAGATTCAATCTTACTCAAGTCAACTGGAGCAGCTACCGCTTCCAAAGCCTTCATCTCTTCTTCACTCATAGCTGGAGTGGCTTTGGCTACCAAATCTTCTGCATTAGGACTTGTAATAGTAACAGTAGATGGGACTGGCAAATCTTGTACTTTAATTAAATCATCAAAAGTCTTAAGAACAGAAATATCAACATCAATATGGGAAATCAAATCCTTTGGTAAACATTGTACCTCAACTTCAGTAAGATTGCGCATCAAAGTTCCGCCTTGTTCCTTAATAACTGAAGCTTCGCCAATGAATCGCAACTCCACAGTCGCAGTCAAAGTCTTATTCATATCAATTCTGCGCAAATCAGCATGAGTCATCAAGTCACTTACTGGATCGTAAGCAATGTCTTGAATCAAAACTTTACCATCTTCTTTATCATCCAAAAACAAATCAATCAAACTAGCTTCACCAGCTTCGCGATATAATTTCGCAAAATCTTCGTAACCAATTGTGATTGAAGTTGCTTTTCCGCCCATACCATAAACAACAGCCGGAATAGCAGTTCTGGTTCTGATTTTTTCTCCTTTAACATTGCGGGTGGTGGCTGATAGTTTAAATGACATATACTTATAACTTAAAATTTTTACTGTTTATAAATTGTCTTGCTTCTATTAATTCATCTACTGTTAATGGTGGCATTTTGTATAACCTCTCAACATCGGAAAAATTTAAATCTGTAATCATACCGACAGTGCTGATGCCTTTTGAGATCATCATCACCATGGCCATAAAATTGGTTTTACAATTATGGCAGGTAAAATGCACAAATCTAGACTCATCCTGTCCCAAATGACTTTGGGTATTATTTTCATTGTTCAGCAATTTCACCGCTTCCGGTTTATATTCCGTTTTGCAGACTGGGCAATTACTGATAAATTTTAAGGTTTTTTTCCAAGAATCTGACTTGCCATCTTTTTCTAACATATATTTTTGTATGGACTAATACTAAAGGATTTTGCAAAAAATGTCAACCCCACCTATCCTAATCAATAATTCTTCACGATCATACTCTCCAAAATACCCACCAGGAGTAGGTTTATAACCAAAGAAGAGCCCCCGTAGCTGACAAATGGCAGGGTGACACCAGTGATAGGCAAAAGGCCAAGATTGGCCCCAACATTAGTAAGCAACTGCACAAAAAACAGGATTAAGATACCGGTGGCAGCTGTAGCCACAAAATCATCGTTAGATTTTCTGATTATCAATAAAAATCGCCAAAACAAAATACCAAATAAAACCAGCATTACGAGCACACCAGCCAAACCAAGCTCTTCGCCAATCACCGAAAAAACAAAGTCTGTCTGGGCTTCTGGTAAAAATCGCAACTGACTCTGCGAACCAAAACCTAACCCCCGACCAAATAATTGACCAGCCCCAATTGCAATCGCTGATTGAGCAACATTGTAACCACTATTAAAAGGATCCCGACCAGGATCAATGAAATTTGCTAGACGATCTTTTTGATAATCTTGTAAGAAAAAAAACCAACCAACAACGGCTAATACTGCCATAGCTACTACTAATCCACCTAAATATAGGCGACGAGCTCCGACTGCCCAAACCATTCCCAACCAAATAGCGCCCAACAAAAAAGCAGAACCTAAATCTGGCTGTAACATTACCAGACCAATCAAAACCAGAGTGACAAGACCCGTACCAAAAAAGAATAACGGCCGGTCAAACCTGCGACCAAAACGAGAAATAATATAGGCAAGCATTAAAATAAGTCCGATCTTTGCCATCTCCACTGGCTGAAAAGAAAACCCGGCGACAGAAAACCAGCCTCTGGTACCTCTAATAACCTCACCCAAAAATAATACCGCCAAAAGTAAAAGCGCAGAAAATAAATACCACCACTTGGCCAAGTAGCGCCACAGATTATGTTGACTGAGACTAGCAGTAAAAAAAAGCCCCAGACCAATCCCAAAAGATAATAATTGTTTTTTAAAATAAAAAAGTTCAGAACCACGAGAAAGGTCCACACTATAAACAGATACCAAACCAATCATAACCAAAAAAACTATACAGATAAAAATCTGCCAATCAAAAGTTCGGGGTGATAGTTTACCAAAATTGAACATAATTTTTATTTGTCATTCCGAACCCTTTACGGGGTGAGGAATCTCTGTCCCGTTCAGTCGTTGTTATACCCGACCTGATCGGGGATCAAATACACAATTAAATTATCTGGATTCCCGCTGTTGCGGGAATGACAATTGAGACAGAGATCCCTCGGGATGACAGTTATATTAAGGGACATACACACCGCTATCATAGACATTGATCAGCGGATAGACAGAAATGGCACTAACATTTAACCCCGGCAACAAACTGCGAAGGTCAATGTTTTTTGTTTCCAAAGAATTTATAGAATCTAAATGTAAAGGCAGGATACCAACCATCTGATCATTTTGCAATAAAGCCACATAAAAATCCGGAGCCACATAACTATACGGGCTACCATTGGTTAATTTAAATTGAATGGCATCGGCATTATTCCCTTCTTGCGCCAAAGATTTCAAGAAAACAAAATCACTCACTTGAAAATTCAATCTATAAGCTTGCCAGCCCATTGGGTCTGGAGTCATGCGATTATTAATCCTTTCATATTTTATATTCTCCAACACTATGGTTGGTGTAGCACCAACACCATCAGCCAAGCCCAATTCAGCCACAGGCCTAGTCTCGCCTGGAAGCAAGAATCCTGCTTGCGCAGATGTTTTTTTATCATTCACGATAAAATAATAATTGAACTTAACCAAAAACTGTTTGTTTGGATTGACCAGCTCAGCCACTACATTAAATTTATTCTCTCCACTAGAAAAAACTTGAGTATTTAAAACTTGCACCGCTTGCGCACCAAAGTGTGAATGAATGCCGACATAATTTACAGAATCAGTCAGATTTCTTTCCAAATTCTGACTATCTGGTATTCCCCATAAATACACTCCCCATTTCCATCCGCCAAAAGCCAAAAAGCCAAAATTGATAACTACAAGCAATATCAAAGTCAGCCTATACAATAAAGCTTTATTTCGCACATACCAAAAACTCCACTTTAATTCTTTGGCAGTAAATTCCTGAGTCGGATCTTCATATTTAGGAATATTTACTTTCGTTTTTTCAGAAGAAGGATCTACTGACAGAACAGGTTTGTTTGGAATTTCATCTTCTTGATTGTTTCGACGATTGTAGAGGTTGATCATAAACAACACTTTAACATGTCATTCCGAATCCCCTTTAGGGGTGAGGAATCTTTCCGTTAACAAAACTTTTTCTCGGAAAGACCCCTCGTCGCTCTTGAGAGCTCGCTCGGGATGACAAAAAATTTAGGATTTGCAATTTAGATTTTATAATTTTCAACGTGTATATTATACCTCAAAAAAAACTAAAACAAAATACAATCCCGAATTAGGATTGTATTTTATTCTTCACTGTTCTCAAAAAAATTAAAAACAATGAAACGACACCGCGACGACCAACCCGACGAATCGAGCTCCCCAGCTGCGGTAGCTACTGGGGAAGGAAGAAGTGTCGGCTAGAGCGAGATGCCAACGACGGCTGCCACGAGGGCGAAAGCCCCGGCTCCGCCGAAGAGCGCGAACTCCATCCAGAACCTGCGCCTACGCCGAGCGTTGAGCTCGACGACCGACTGATCGGACAGACCGGCCCAGACGGTCTGGGCAACGAGAGGAAGACCCTCTTTTGCGCTCTCGCTCATCAGTTGCTGCGACGACATAGACCCCCCAAAAGTTTTGATTCCAACCAACACCACGGACCATCCGTAGGTCGACTGGTCAGGATGATATTACCCTCTTTTCCATAGTCCATGTAGAGACAAAATCCCTACATGGCAATGTTTAAGAGTAACGACTTCCTGACCAAATTTTTACCCTGCACCTTCTTGGTGCTAGGGATGAACCACTTCTGCGCCTTGCTTAGCCAACTTCCTTCAAATGAAATGAACGAATCCCCTCCCAATAAAGAACAACCGATTTTTGAACAAGGGATAAATTACACCTGAAGACCCAGATTGTCAATGTATTTATCCACCACCCACTTTTACCTTAACCCAATAAACAAAGCCCTGGTCTTGCCCCTTCCAACCTGGTATGCTAAAATATACCTGTTAAAAAGTTCGCTTACTTTAATAATGAGTTTTTGATTTTTAAGATTTCCAAACTATATGCCTACAAAAAAAGTAGAAAAGGGACGAATTGAAGAAGAACAAGAAGAAGTAAAGACCGCTCCAGCTCCCGTCAAAGCAGGATTACAAAAATCCAAAGCCAAAGTTTCCGACAAAGCAGATGCTAGCTATAGCGCCAAAAATATTACTGTCCTTGAAGGCCTAGAAGCTGTTCGTCGACGTCCTGGTATGTATATCGGTTCTACTGGACCGGTTGGTCTTCACCATCTCATCTGGGAAGTTGTCGATAACTCCATCGACGAATCCATGGCTGGCTTTTGTGACCAGATTGATATTGCCTTACTTCCAGATCATCATATAGAAGTGCGCGACAATGGTCGTGGTATTCCGGTTGATATTCATCCGCAACTTGGCATTAGCGCCTTGGAAGTAGTTATGACCAAACTTCACGCTGGTGGTAAATTTGACGCTGGTAGTTATAAAGTCTCCGGTGGTTTGCACGGTGTGGGTGTCTCGGTTGTTAACGCTTTATCTTCTTATACCAAAGCCGAGGTTCATCGTGATGGAAAAATCTGGATGCAAGAATTCAGAGACGGTGGTAATCCGGTAAAAAAAGCAAAGGAAATAGGAACTTGTAAAGATCGTGGTACAACTATTACTTTCCGTGCCGATGACACTATCTTTGAAACCATAGACTACGAATGGAAAACAATCGTGGATCATATCCGCCAACAAGTATACCTATCAAAAGGTATTCGTATTTCTATTACTGACAAACGGGTCGGCGAAGAAAAAGCCAAAGATAAAACCGCGCTTGATTTTCCAAACCCAACTTATGGATTTTATTTTGAAGGTGGTATCGCTTCCTATGTCCGCCACCTCAACCAAAACAAAGGCGTCAAAAACGAAAATGTTTTCTATATAGAAAAAGAACAAGACGATGTCAAAGTAGAGGTCGCTTTGCAATACAGCGAAGAATTTAGTGAAACCCTTTTTGCTTTTACCAATAATATTTTCAATCCTGAAGGCGGTACCCACACGGCCGGTTTTCGCACTGCCCTTACTCGCTCTCTCAACACCTATTCCCGCAACAAAGGCTTCCTCAAAGACAAAGATGCCAACCTGACTGGTGAAGATGTGCGTGAAGGCCTAACTTGTATTATTTCTGTCAAAGTTACCGAACCACAATTTGAAGGTCAGACCAAAGCCAAACTCGGAAACACCGAAGTTAAGGCCGCGGTCGAAACCGTCATGAACGACGCCTTTTTGATTTTCTTGGAAGAACATCCAAAGGATGCCGAAGGCATTGTCGAAAAATGTTTGCTGTCTGCTCGCGCTCGCAATGCGGCCAAACTGGCTCGTGATACAATTTTACGTAAAGGCGCTTTGGAAGGATTTACTTTGCCTGGCAAGTTGGCTGACTGCAGTAGTCGCCATGCTGAAGAATCTGAACTCTTTATCGTAGAGGGAGACTCTGCTGGCGGTAGCGCCAAACAAGGACGCGACCGTGAACACCAAGCTATCTTGCCACTACGCGGTAAAGTGCTTAACGTTGAGCGCGCGCGTCTCGATAAAATTTTGGTTAACAACGAACTAAAATCTCTTATCATTGCCATGGGTACAAATATCGGCGAACAGTTTGATATTACCAAACTCCGCTACCACCGCTTGGTGATCATGACCGATGCCGATGTAGACGGCGCTCATATCCGTACTTTACTTTTGACTTTCTTCTATCGCTACTACCCTACTCTTATTTCTGGCGGACATGTGCTGATTGCCCAACCACCACTCTATAGTTTGAAGTATGGCAAAAATACCAAGTATGCCTACAATGATGAAGAAAAAGAAAAAATTATAAATGATATTAGAAATACTCCTACCGCCGCTTCAGCTAAGGCTTCAACCGCTAAAAAATCAGAGACCGAAAAAGCCACGAGCGAAGAACAACAAACGGAAATAAAAGAAGGTGAAGAAAACGAAGTACAAGGACTGGAAATAAATGGCATTAAAGTAAATATACAACGCTATAAAGGTTTGGGGGAAATGAACCCTGAACAACTTTGGGAAACAACTATGGATCCAAAAAATCGTTTGATGAAACGAGTAACTGTAGAAGATGCAGAGCTAGCAAACGAAGTCTTTGAGATTTTGATGGGTGACGAAGTGGGACCACGCAAGAACTTTATACAGACTCATGCTAAAAGTGTTAGTAATTTGGATATCTAGTATTTTCCCACAACCCTCTTGACATTTTGCACATAATAAGGTACTATAAAACCATTAAGACAGCCGAAAGGCTGTTTTAAAAAACAAATAAATTTTATACTATGTTTACAGCAATTAAAAACTACTTTGTCGGATCTTTCCAGGAAATGAAAAAAGTCACCTGGCCAACCAAAAGTCAAACTATAAACTATAGTGTTTTGGTTATTGGACTTAGTGTTGGTATGGCTTTGTTTTTGGGATTATTGGACTTTGTTTTCAACTACGGTATCACTACTTTGTTTTTAAAATAATTTAGCTGTCATTCCGAATCCCCATTTTTTGGGGTGAGGAATCTATTCATTTAAGCAGAGATCCCTCGTCGGCTACGGCCTCGCTCGGGATGACAAATAACAAAACTATGGCAAAACAAAATCTCAACCTCGGCAGACGCTGGTATGTGCTCCACACTTATAGTGGCTACGAGGAAAATGTAAAAAGTAATTTGGAACAACGTATTGAATCTTTTGCGATGCAAGACAAAATTTTTAATGTCCTAGTACCAAAAGAAAAGAAGATCAAAATCAAAAACAGTAAACGTACTGTGATTGAAGAAAAAATCTTCCCTGGTTATGTACTCGTAGAAATGATTGTGACTGATGATTCTTGGTATGTTGTTCGCAACACCCCAAACGTCACTGGTTTCGTTGGCTCAGGTACTACTCCGACACCAATTGACCAATCCGAAGTTGATTCCCTACTCAAACGCATGTCCGCATCTGACCCACAACACAAGATTGACCTTGATATCAATGATGTGGTACATATTACAGACGGACCTTTCAAGAACTTTGAAGGTAAGATCAGTAATGTTGATCAAGAAAGAGGTAAAGTTAAAGTCCTAATTACAATGTTTGGACGTGAAACACCGGTTGAATTGGATGCAATGCAAGTTAAAAAGAGTTAATTAATTATTACCCTAGACTGTCTCAATTATTGAGAGCTTCTCTGTCTAGATAATTAAATATTATGGCAAAAAAATTAATCGCCCAAATCAAATTACAAGTTGTCGGAGGCGCTGCCAACCCAGCACCACCAATCGGTCCAGCTTTGGGTCAACACGGTTTGAATATCCAAAGTTTTTGTAAAGAATTCAATGATAAAACTCAAGACAGAAAAGGCGAAGTGGTGCCAATCATCATTTCCGTCTACGCCGATCGCACTTTTGATTTCATCATGAAGACCGCACCGGTTCCTGAACTTATCAAAAAAGCAATCAACCTCGCAAAAGGATCTGCAAAACCTTTACAAGAAAAAGTTGGAAAAATTACTAAAGCTCAAATCCGCGCTATTGCTGAAAAGAAAATGCCAGACTTAAACTGCCACACTGTAGAGGCAGCGATGAGAATGGTAGAAGGTACAGCTAAGAGTATGGGTGTGGTGGTAGAAGGATAATAAATAATACAAACAAAAAACTGAGCTTGTGGCTCAGTTTTTTGTTTGTATTATTTATTAATATGATAAGGATACCTTGCCTGATTCAATATCTGCTACGTCTATAATTGCCACGGTCTGATCTGAGTTAGGCAGTTTAAAATGTAACAAATCGAAGCCACCCTCACTAACAGCTTTGCTAAATCGAACTGGTTGGTCTGGCTGTCCGGATCCTTTAATAGTGACTAGCCCTCCAAACAATTGTAAGTTTTCAACTAAATTCCCTGTTCTATCTCGATTTGTTTCTTGCCCAAACTGAGGTCGAGGCCTGTGCTCTGAAGGTGTGTTTACCATACTAGTTAATTAAATTAATAAATAAACATCGCATCACCAAAACTAAAAAACCTATACTTTTGCACTACTGCTCTCTGGTAACATCCTAACACAAAATCCTTATCACCCGCAAAGGCAGAGACGAGCATGAGTAGAGTTGATTTTGGCAGATGAAAATTGGTAACAAGAGCGTCTACAATCTGAAATTCAAAACCAGGAAAAATAAAAATATTTATATCGCCGGTGTAAGGACGAAGCACACCTTCTGTCTTGGTTATACCTTCCAAAACTCTCACAGTAGTTGTCCCAACCGCCACCACTCGCCTACCTTCGGCTTTGGCTTGATTGATCAAATCCGCATTTTTAGCAGTCAGTTCCACATGCTCGCTATGCATTTTATGTTCTTCTATTTTTTCGGTTTTAACTGGCAAAAAAGTGCCCAACCCAACATGCAAAGTGACCTCGGCAAACTCCACGCCTTTGGCTTTTAATTTTTCTATCAACTCTGGAGTGAAATGAAAACCAGCCGTAGGCGCAGCCACCGACCCTTCCTCTTTGGCATAAACTGTTTGATACTGGTCGTCAATTTTAGAATTTAGAGTTTGTGGTTTAGGATTTTCAATGTATGGTGGCAGTGGCACTTCACCGTACTTATTCGCCTTAGCTCGTACCGACATATCATCCTCATCAAACTGAATCAGAAACGTTCCGTCTTTTTCTTTGAGCATTACTTCAGCTCGAAAATCTTCCGCAAAAACAATTTGCATTCCAAGTCTTAATTTTCTCCCAGGTTTGGCCAAAACTGTCCAGACTTTATTATTCTCCATTGGCTTAACCAAAAATATTTCTATTGGCGATGAATTCCAGATTTTATCAGTCGAATCTACCTTTCCCATTTCCATCACACTTTCATCCAACACTAAGCTACCACGAAGTCTGGCTTTAAACACTTTGGTATTATTCCAAACCAACAAATCCCCCGGCTGTAAATAATCCACAATATCAAAAAAGTGGCTCTCTTCTATCTTTTTATTGTCCCTATCTATCACCATTAACCGAGAGCCATCCCTTGGCTCTAACGGAGTTTGAGCGATAAGTTCTTTTGGCAAATTGTAATCAAAATCTGAAGTCATCATATATTATAAATGTCTTTTATTTGCATTATGTTCTTCCAAAGTCCGACCATAATAAACCGTACCGTCTTTGCCGGTTAAAAAATACCAATAATCATTTTTTTCAGGGTACAGTACAGCTTTAATTGAATCTGCGCTCGGGGTGGCAATTGGCCCGAGCGGTAATCCTGGGTATTTGTATGTATTCCATGGTGAATCGAGCGCTCGTTCTTGGCTGGTGGTAAAAACATCTCCACTTCTAGATACCGCATAATGCACAGTTGAGTCGAATTGCAGAGCCCAATTACGAGCTAACCTACGCTCTATAATATCCGCCACTCTCGCTTTATCAGGTGCTGTCTGCACTTCTTTTTCCAACAAGCTGGCGATGGTTAATACTTCATATAGCGGACCCCTAGACTTCTTGATATCTGCCCAAATCTCTGAATCTACTTCCTGGTCCCGCTGATTAATTAACTTTTTTAAAATATCTAACACGCTCGCATCTCGAAAAACCCGATAGGTCTCAGGCGCAAGATACCCTTCATATGAAACATGATCTGGTTTTTCTTTTAAAATTTCTAATCCATCAACAAGTTTTGGAAAAGTTGAAGCTACCGTACGGTAATCTCGACCCGGTTCGCCGGTAAATTTATAAACATCATCAGTACTAGAGGCAAAACCCATTTTTACTATATATTCAGCAATCTGGCGCAAGTTCCAGCCAGGAATAATAGTAAGCGTCACTTCTTCTCGCGGAGGAATAGGAATATACTTCGGATGAGTTTTTTTGTAATACCAAGAACCATAACCAAAAACCAACACCAGAATAAAAAACGAAGTATAAATTGCTTTTTGATTGAAGGACATATTATAAATATTTTGCCATTCCACGCTTCTCAATTTCAGCAATTAATTTTTTTACATCCTGGGCTTTATCTTTATGGCAAACTAGCAAAGCATCCTTTGTATCTATAACAACTACATCTTCCAAACCAACAATGCCAATCAATTTTTTAGGCATACCAAAGACAAGTGAATTTTTTGTGTTTTGGTACATCACCATACCTTTTTTCACATTCCCATGTTCGTCGCCCGTGTGTTTGAATTGGTTGTGCAACACATCCCAAGCGCCAATATCGCTCCAACCAAAATCACCTTTAATAATACAAACTTGACTCTTGCTTATTTTTTCTGTCACCGCATAATCAAAGGAGGTCTTTTCAATGGTGGCATATAACGATGAAACATCCTTTAATCCTTTTTTAAACGCGGTTTGAATTTGAGCCAACACATCATAAATGGCAGGCGCATTTTTTGCTAAAGTTTCCAAAAACTTACGCGGAGTCCACATGTAATAATTTCCGTGCCACAGATAACTACCCTGAGCCAAATATTTGGTAGCTGTTTTCAAATCTGGCTTTTCCGTATGTCCTTTGAATTCATATACTTCTGTGCCCGCGTAATTTTTAATCAATTTGCCAATTTTTGTATATCCCAAAACCGTACTGGGAAAGTCCGCTACCACGCCAATATCTACCATCTTACCCGTTCTTTTAATAATTTCTTCTCCCACTTTAAAACAACCTAAAAACTTCTCCCGGTTCTCAATATAATGATCAGACGGCACAAAAACCATAGGCTCATCGGGGTCTTTTAAATATAGAGCTGCTGCAACAAAACCCATAGCGCCGGCAGTGTCCCGACGCGATGGCTCTACCATAAATTGACTAGCTGAGATTTTTGGAAATAATTTTTTAAGTTGCGGGAGCAAATCTTTGGTAGTTGAAAAAAATATTTTTTCTTTTTTGTAAGTTTTAATAAAACGATTATAGGCCTGACATATCATCGGTTCTTCAGACATGATAGGAAAAAATTGTTTGGCAGTATTTTTTCTAGCCAACGGCCAAAGCCTGGTGCCAACACCTCCTGCGAGAATCACAATATTCATAGACTAAAACTAAAAATTTAATAATTTTATTATTGCCGAAGTAATTGTAGCCACAAAACCCGCCACTGCCATTCCTCCCAAAATATCTAGTGGATAATGTACACCGGCAAACATCCTCCCCCACACTACCCACAACGCCATCGGTATAAGTGCCCAGGCGCTAGGTAAATGTAAAAGATAGGCGGTGAAAACAATCGTAAACACAGCCATAGAGTGATCTGATGGAAAAGACCGCCAACTCATCAGGGGTCTAAATAAAATTTTGATTTGAGGGTAAGTGATAAACGGACGAGGTTCACGCACAGCAAAAGCCAAGCCTAAATTGATCAGCCAACCTACCAGCCAAGCTCCGCAAAGAAAAACTAAAGGCAAGAGCGCTTTGCTTTTATCAGGTAAACCGTTGACTAGCGCGCCAGTAAAATACCACCCCACCATACCAATAAACAACCACTCTGCTCCAGCCCGACCAAAATTATCCAGCAACTTGGATTTGCCTACCAGACTGTTGATTTTGAGAAATATTTTGGAATTTATGTCCATGTATCTAGGATAAAGTGTATATACTTTAACAGTTTGACCAGGGTTTGGCAACAATACCTAGGTCTTGAATTTCTTACAGTAAATGCTATACTTTGTCCATTAGGCGCCCGTAGCTCAGTGGTTAGAGCACTGCCCTTATAAGGCAGGGGTCGACGGTTCAAGTCCATCCGGGCGCACCAAAATATTCTTATATGATAAAAATGCCAAGCTCATCATTAAATATAAGACCTGTTTCCAAACCTGGTACAGCCAACTTTTCAGGCAAACTGAAGCCTGGCGTCACTAGTATCGCCCACCAAATAACCACATCTAACTTTCATCAATTTGGCGATGCTGTCAGCCGTACTTCTGGTTCTGATCGGTCTGGTAAAATTTTTGGCAGTATCAACTCAGCTATAAAAAATAAAACCAACCCAACCACTACCAAACCAATCAATAACCCCAACTCCCCTACCAATCAAAATTTTAAACCATTAATTAAATAAATGCCTAATCCTAAAAAAATTATCGTAAGCGAAGAAGAGTCCGGCCAAAGGCTTGATATTTTTTTAGCTGAAAAATTAAAAACAACTAGATCCCAAGTTCAAAAAATGATTGCCAAAGATCTGGTACTTATTAACGAAAAATTACCAAAGAAAGCCGGAGATAATTTAA
>CAZBWU010000005.1:4528-10096 GCA_964496095.1 uncultured Gammaproteobacteria bacterium | reverse complement strand
AAAGATCTGGTACTTATTAACGAAAAATTACCAAAGAAAGCCGGAGATAATTTAAGGGACAAAGATATAATTGTCATTGCGAGGAGTGAAGCGACGAAGCAATCCCAAAAACATCCAAGCTCAGCCCATAAAACAGTGGGATTGCCGCGCTCCTCTGCCAAAGCAGAGTCGCTCGCAATGACACCAAAAATCATCGCCGAAACCCTCGACTATATAGTAGTTGAAAAACCTACTGGCATGCTTAGCCACCCCACTATGGCTGGCGAGACTGATACTTTGGCAGATTTTATTACCAACAAATTTCCTGAAGTTAAAAAAGTAGGTGAAGACCCTGCTCGTCCAGGCATAGTGCACAGACTGGATAGAGAAGCTTCTGGACTGATGGTTGTCGCTCGTACCCAAAAAATGTTTGTCCATCTCAAAGAACAATTTAAAAACCGCACCATTGAAAAAGAATACACGGCTCTAGTTCATGATCCGGTAGCCAGAAATTGGGGTGAAATAAATTTCCCTATCGCTCGCTCAGAGACATCCGCGCGCATGGCCGCCCTGCCTTCTCAGGCTGGAAACGATGCCAAAGAAGCCAAGACTGAATTTTTGGTTGAAGAACAATTTGTAAACTTCAGTCTTTTGAAAGTAAAAATCCACACCGGGCGTATGCACCAAATCCGCGTGCACTTTTTGGCTTACGACCACCCACTGGTAGGCGACCCATTATATTTTCAAAAAAAACAAAAACGCCATTGGGATGAAAAACTGGGCCGATTATTTTTACATTCTACCAAATTAGGCTTTACTGATTTAGAAGGCGTAAAACAAACTTTTGAATCCCCTCTTCCAAAAGAACTAAAAAACTTTTTAAAGGAAATAAAATAATTATGGGACTTTTAGTTATAATATCTTCGCCTTCTGGTGGCGGTAAAGACACAGTTATAAATGCTCTAGCCAAACTATTACCAAAGGCAACACGTCTCATAACGACCACTTCCCGCCCACCACGCCCTGGAAATGTTGAAGGTGTTGATTATTATTTTGTCACAGTTGATGAGTTTAAACGCCGTCTGGAGGCTGGCGCTTTTCTTGAATACAATATTTATGCTGGGAACTACTATGGCGAAGAAAAAGCCATCCTGGATAATTGCCTTGCTAATTTTGATATTGTCTTTACCCAAATTGATGTTACCGGCAAACATGCCCTTGATAAAATTAAATTTCCCCACCTCGCTATTTTTCTTGCCCCTGAAAATCTCGAAGTTCTTCGCAAACGCATAGAAAAACGTGGTGGCGTTGAACCTGATCAGATAGAAAAACGTCTTGAAATCGCCAAAAAAGAAATTAAGGAATCAGCTGATTATCAATATAGAATAGTAAATGTAGAGGGGAAATTAGATGAAACTATAGCGAAAATAACTGAAATTATCCAAAATGCCTTAAAAACCGAATAAGGCCAAGATGTGGGGTTGACCCTACTAAATCCCCGCAAAAAGCGGGGTTTGCCTTTGGCAAAATTTAACAGGGTTGACAAAAAATGAATAATAAGCTAAGATTAACCCACTTAATTATCACTTCATATTAATATGACTGAAGAAACTGCTGTAAAAAATATCACCTATAGACCAGGTATGTTGGTCAAAGTTCACCAAAAAATCAAAGAAACCAATACTAAAGGTGAAGAAAAAGACCGTATCCAGATCTTTGAAGGCACAATCATTGCTGCCAAACACGGCAAAGAGGCTGGCGCTACTATCACAGTACGCAAAATCTCAAATGCAATTGGTGTAGAAAAAGTTTTCCCAATTCATTCCCCTATTATCGACAAGATTGAAGTAGTCAAAGAATACGAAGTCAGACGCGCCAAACTTCACTTCCTCCGCAATCCAGAATACAAACGAAAGATGGAAGAAAAGAAAGCTAAAGTTAAAAAATAAATTTAAAACCCCGCCTCTCGTGAAAGGCGGGGTTTTTGTTTATATATAATTTTTTACTTATTTATACAAAGTTTTCAGATACTGCCCAGTCCAACTTTCTTTATTTGAAATCAAATCCTTGACTGTACCCTTGGCAATTACCTTCCCCCCATGCTTGCCTCCGCCTGGACCCATATCTATCACCCAATCTGAACAGGCAATAATTTCTAAGTTGTGTTCGATTAACACAACTGAATTACCTTTGCTAACTAAACGATTAAGAACTTGCAATAAATGCTGGATGTCCTGGAAGTGCAGACCAGTTGTAGGTTCATCCAAAATATACAAAGTCTTTCCAGTCGAACTACGAGATAACTCTGTAGCCAATTTAATTCTTTGCGCTTCTCCACCAGATAGATTAGTGGCTGGTTGACCCAAGTGCATATAACCAAGACCAACTTCACGTAAAATATTTAGCTTATCAGAAATATTAGAAATATCACTAAAGAATAACCTGGCTTCGTCCACGGTCATACTAAGGACATCGGCAATAGTTTTATCACGATAATGAATTTCAAGAGCTTCTTTGTTGTAGCGAGCGCCATCACATTCGGCACAATGCACATAGACATCAGCCAAAAATTGCATCGGGATACGAGTATAACCCTCACCAGCGCAAGCTTCACAACGACCTCCGCCTTTAACATTAAAACTAAACTTACCGGCATCATAGTTGTTCATTCTTGCTTCCGGTAAATCGGCAAACAAATCTCTAATCAACGTAAAGACGCCAGTGTAGGTTGCAGGGCTAGATCTTGGGGTACGACCAATTGGAGATTGGTCGATAGCGATGACCTTATCAAGATTTTCAATGCCTTTGATTTCTTTATGAAAGCCCGGCTCTTCCTTGGCTCTATAAAAATGCTTAGATAATGATTTACCCAAAATATCTATTACCAAACTTGATTTACCAGATCCGGAGACACCAGTCACACAAACAAGTTTACCCAATGGGATTTCTACATCTATATTTTGCAAATTAAACGCCTTGGCACCGATTATTTTTAAAGCTGGAATTGTTTTTTTGGCGCTAGGCTTAGTAATTTCTTGAGCACAAGTAATTCGGTTGCGACCGGACAAATAATCACCAGTTAAAGAGTTTTTACTTTTTTTAATTTGTGCTAAATTACCCTGAGCCATAATCTGTCCACCACTGACCCCGGCACCAGGCCCCACATCAATAATATAATCAGCTGCTTCCATCATCGCACTATCATGCTCTACCACAATCACACTGTTGCCCAAATCGCGCAAAGATCTCAAACTTTCAATCAGAAGTTTATTATCTTTTGGGTGTAAACCAATAGACGGTTCATCCAAAATATAAATAACACCAATGAGGCCAGTTGAAAGCTGGGTAGCCAGTCTAGTACGAGTGACTTCCCCACCAGACAAAGTGTTCATTGACCTATCCATTGATAGATAGCTTAAACCAACTTTATATAGACTTTCTAGTCTTTGCAAAATTTCTTTAAGGACTGGTTTGGATATGGTTGTTTTTTCAGCAGATGCGGTAGTAAATTTTTTGAAAAAATTAATATTATCCTCAATACTAAAAGAAGACAAATCGGCAATATTATAATCTCCGATTTTAACAGCCAAAGAATTTTTGCTTAGTCTTTTACCTTGGCAAAGCGGACAAACTGTCTCTCGCATATACTGCTCTATTTCGCGACGGACATACTCAGAGTCAGTTTCTAAATGTCTTTGCAAAAGGTTCGGAATCACACCCGTAAACTTGGCTTTCTTGCCATCAACTATATATTCATCGTCACCTGTGCCTTGTAAAATAGTATTTTGCACTTTGGTGCTTAAATCTTTGACTGGAGTATTGATTGAAAATCCATGTTTTTGAGAGACAGCTACAATTATTTTTTGGTACCAACTTTGATTACCAGTAATACGTGTCCATGGCTGGATAGCACCTTCAGCCAAAGTAAGCCTATCGTTTGGCATTACAAGAGCTGTATCTACTTCTTGAGTGACACCCAAACCAGTACAACGACTACAAGCGCCATAAGGACTATTAAAGCTAAAACTACGCATATCCAAAACCGGCATGATTTTGCCACAATTTGGACACAATCCTGATGTAGAAAATATTTGATCTTCAGACCCAGACTGGCTGGCTACTACTACCAAGCCATTACTCAAATCCAAAGCCGTATCTACCATTTTCATCAGATTTTGTTTTTTAAAATCAGTCACCTTATCAATCAAAATCTCGACGCTATATAATTTATTTTCAATAAAATTATATTTTGCCAAATCATTTATTTTTAATAAAGCTCCATTTACTCGCACCCACTCACAACCTGATTTTTCCACTTTTTCAATAAGACTAGCGCGAACCACTTTTCCTTTTCTTACTAGCGGAGACAAAATTAAAAGTTCTGCGCTCTTTCTTGCCAAACGACGGACTTCTTCCAAAATCGCACCGGTTGTATAAGCTTTGACTGGCTCTTGGCAATCTGGACAATATTGTTGACCCACGCGCGCAAACAACAAACGAAGGTAATCATAAATTTCAGTTACCGTTCCCACTGTTGAGCGAGGATTCTGGGTATAACTTTTTTGATCAATGGCAATGGTTGGCGAAAGGCCTTCTATACTATCTACATCTGGCTTGTCCCGCACTTCCATAAACTGACGGGCATAAGAAGACAAAGACTCAGCATAACGACGCTGTCCTTCGGCATAAATGGTATCAAAAGCCAGGCTGGATTTGCCTGAACCGGAGAGGCCGGTAATAACGACTAATTTATTCTTGGGGATTTCTAAGGAGATGTTTTTGAGGTTGTGAACACGAGCACCTTTGATGATGAGTTTATCCTGCATACAATGAAGTTGAAATCTTAAATCAGTCGTATATTGTAGCAGGTTTTACTGAATTGTCAATTTGAAGGAACGGGTTTGTTAATTACATCAGCACCAATTAAACAATAAAAGTCAGATTTCCCTAAACAATATTTATTAAAAGATCCAGGATTCTGAGCCGACTTTTCAAACATCCTCTTAAATTTTCCTATAGTAACACCAACTTCTAATCTTAAACCATCGTCTCGTAATTTACTCACAGGAATATAGTTAGAAAAATCATTAATACCAAACCCCACATCTTCAGACATTGTCCCAAATACCGCTTTTCCTGTTGAGCTGTTATATCCGATGGATAAGTTAGGATAATAGCCTTTTCCACTATCAAGGGTAACTACATCTTTAAGATCATCCCAGGTTGATTGATCAGAAGCAGTTTCCACTCGCATTAAATAACCTACAAATTCTCCTCCTTCTTTACATTCCCAACCCTGATCTTCCCAATCAGCTAATTTGGAATGAGCAATGCCATACTCATAACTAGTTCCATTCTTTTTCTTAAATGCCACATACGCCTTATCTGTATTACTTTCCCATAATTTACTCTCCCCGTTATTTGCTAAATAATAACGCATAGGATATTTTTTTGGTTTGTCTCCATTTATATATATACTTTTACCGGCATCACAAACACCCCAAAAACGCTGATCTGCTAATAACCAGTCTGTGTGCACTGCTTTAGAAATAATTAAATTTTTATTTAATTTTGCTGCCGCAGCTCTCA
>CAZBWU010000005.1:0-4428 GCA_964496095.1 uncultured Gammaproteobacteria bacterium | reverse complement strand
TGCACTGCTTTAGAAATAATTAAATTTTTATTTAATTTTGCTGCCGCAGCTCTCAGTTGCGCCTCTATATCATAAGCATCATCTAAAAAATAATGTATAAACAACTCCCCCCTTTGACAAGAATAATTAGAATTTTTTTCTCCACTATCAGTACACATATACCTATTACCACGAGTAGAATTACAAACATCACCAAAACATGTCTGTGTACCACTTTCTTCTGCTAAAAATCTTCTGCCACAGGCAAACATATAGGTATGATCAGTTAGATTGCTATCAAGCGTAAAATTTTCATACATGTGAATATAATCTACTTTTGCCTTTTTCAGATCAACTTCAGACTGCTGATCGTTTGATTCTGCATAATAAGAGAACATAATTCTTTTCCCAGAAGTAGCGTCCTTTGCTCCCGGTAAATCTTTACAAAACTGCGGCAAAAGACTTTGCGGTCTAACCAACCAAACCTGGGGTAGCCTAAAATTAACTAAATTTGGATTAATTGTATTTAAAATAAAATAAGACATATACGCGATAAATAATCCTATCACCGCTCCAGCAATCCTACTCTTAGCACTACTTATAGACTCGCTATTACCCCCAGAAGTAACCCATTGTATGCCTGCCACGATAATCATTATCACAGCCACAATACTCGCTACAGTCACTAACCATTTATACATTAGTAAAATAAAATCACCAACATTTGAAAATTCTGACTTACCACCAAAATTTATTTCTGTTTTTGTAACCCCTGCTGGCAAACATCTACCCCACTGATTTTCCCCTTCACCTCCAGTGCATGGAGCCGCCGAAGAATTAGACACAAACCCTTCGTCTAATTTTTTTTTATCCTGTTCAGAAGGGCTAGAAAGCGAACTAATTCCTGATAAATAATAGGATCTAACTTGCCAGCAATCCTTCCTTTTCCAACAAAAAGGATTCATTGCGGGAATTTGACTAGATGCGTCAACTGCAAAAACCGGTCTAGCTTCAAATATAGTAAAAAGTAATAATAAAATAACTGCAGTTTTTTTAATCATACTTTAAAATTGTTTAACAAATCCGTCCCATGCCTCCCATGGTACAACTCCTTCTATTTTTTGACCATTTACAAAAAAAGTCGGCGTGCCAGCCACGCCAAATCTGGCGCCGTCAGCATAATCTCGATTTATTTTTATCAAAGCCGAAGCTGATACAGAGTTTAAGCAACCACCTAATTTAGCAAAATCTAATCCAGTCTCATCTGCTAAATCTTGCAGTTCCGCCTCTGTCAGAGAGACTGTTAAATCATTCTGATGATTAAATAAATAATTATGAACGCCCCAATATTTTTCCGGACCTTGATTATAGGCACACATTGCAATTTGCGAAAGTTTGTTTGTGCCAGGATGAATTGACTCGCCTGGAAACTGACGATATATTAACTTAACTTTGGTTGAACCATATTGACTGACCAGTCTTTGCAATATTGGCCAAGCTTTTTTCGTATTAGGACAACGAAAATCTCCGAACACTACAATTGAAATTGGCGCGCTTGGATTTCCCAAAAAAGGCAAATCGCCTTTTTTATCCCCACCTTTTTCCAAAATCTCTCTATCTACTTTTTCGGCTTGAGTTTCTTTGACCTGTCTATCAAAACCGCTGTAGACTTGCTGTTGCAAAAAATCGCCTTTACCACTTTTTATTTGCCACCAAAATTTAATAGTAAAAAAACCAAAAACACCAGCGCCTAGCAGTATTAATCCAGCCAGACCAAGCAAGGATATTCCCCAAAAAGTTTGATACCAACGAACAGTCATAAATAAATTAATTTTACTTGTCATTCCGAACCTTTTATGGGACGAGGAATCTCTGTCTAGCTTCTGTCATTCTGAACTTGTTTCAGAATACCCGAGCAGACCTTGGGATGCCGAAACAAGTTCGGCATGACATTTGTTAATATTATACTACACTCCAACTTGATTGACAAAAATAGATACCTATGGTATAGTTAAATCACTAAAAATTCTTCTTTATATATGTACGTCTTTAATATAGTTCAGTTTGTCCTGGCCGCCTTACTTACTACCGCCATATTACTCCAACAAAAAGGCACTGGTCTAAGTGGTGTTTTTGGTGGATCTAGCAATATTTATAGCACCAAACGAGGAGTTGACAGAATTCTCCATATTTTTACAATTGTTATCGCCGTTATTTTCTTCAGTATTTCTCTAATCAGACTAGTGGTCTAACACCTCTTCTTTTAGAAAGATTTTTATATCTCGCTTATAATTCTTACTTCCATTTCTCATGAATTGGTCAAAAATATTTTTTTGGATTAAAAAAAAACAAGGCTCTTCGGCTATCTCAATGCCCACTCAAAATTTTGATAGAAAAATTGTAAAAAAAATCCAACCGAACTTAATACCCAAATGGCCCCAACTGCGCTACCTAGGCAGTTTTTTATCAATTCTTGAAAAAAAAATTATTACCACCGCTTTGATAGTATTTTTTTTGAGTTCTATCACTTGGGGGTCTTTCCGTTTTTTTAAGAACACCGAAACGGTTCCGACTAATGGCGGTGAATACAGCGAAGCTTTGATTGGAGAACCAAAATTTGTTAACCCGTTATTTTCTTCCGCTAACGATGTAGATGCGGACTTAGTTTCACTATTATATTCTGGATTATTCAAATACGATGAATCTCAAAAATTGACCCCTGATTTAGCTAGTGACTATACTATTACAGCGGATGGCCTAACTTATAATATTAATCTACGCCAAGATATCAAGTGGTCTGACGGTGAACCATTTAACGCCGATGATGTCATTTATACTTTTGAATCTATCCAAAACCCGGAGGTTGGCAGTCCGCTCCTGGCCGCCTTCCAAAACATAAATATAGAACGCACTGGCGATTATTCCATAAGCCTTACTTTAAAAGAACCATTTGCTCCATTTTTAAATAGTTTGACAATTGGAATTTTGCCTGAACATATATGGTCAGATGTGCCTCCATCTAGTATAAGGTTAGCTAAAATGAACCTGCAGCCAGTTGGTTCTGGTCCATGGAAATTTAGCAAACTCACCAAAAAAGATTCTAGCGGCAGTATTGAAAGTTATATTTTAGAAAGAAACACAAATTACTACGACAATCAACCTTTCCTAAAAAACCTAACTTTTAAATTCTATGGCGACTTTTCTCAAATAGCCAGCGCTCTCAAAAGTCAGGAAGTTAAAGCTATTAGTTTTGTTCCTCAAGATTTAACCGATAAAATCGTAGGGAAAAATTTTAAATTATACAAATTTAGATTACCCCAATACAACGCTTTATTCTTCAATGAAAATAATAGTCAATTTTTAAAAAATTCTGACTCACGTTTAGCTCTCAACTTAGCGATTGACAAAAATAAAATAGTAGAACGAGCTCTAAATAAAAATGGAGAAATTATTAACTCACCTATCTTAAAAGGTGAGCTGGGATACAAACCAGATATAGCTTTCCCTGGTTTTGACACAGAACAAGCCAATAAAATCTTAGACAAAAATTGGAGCCGAATTCAACCTGAAGAGTTTTTTAAAAATGCTTATGATACTTTATTCAAAACCAGACAAGCTGAAATTGATGATATAAAAAGCAATTCAACTACCCCAACCGAAGAGATAACCGCTCAAATCAAAGATATAGAAAACGCTACGAGCGATGCAATTCGCAAAAGCATGAGCCCAAATCAAACTTTTTATAGAAAAAATAAAGCCAACGAAATTTTGCAACTAAAACTAACGACTGCCGATACTCCAGAATACAAATTTGTAGCTGAAGAAATTGCTAATATGTGGCGCGCAGTTGGTGTAAAAATTGATATTGAAATTTATAACAGCAACCAAATCACTCGTAATGTGCTCAAAGAACGAACTTACGAAATTTTACTTTACGGAGAAATTGTTGGCGCTGATCCTGACCCATATCCATTCTGGCACTCATCACAGATTAATTATCCAGGTCTTAACTTGTCTATGTTTACCGATCGTACCGCTGATACACTTTTGGAAGATGCAAGAGCTACCACTTCCGAAAAAATTCGCACTGGTAATTATGAAAAATTCCAAGAAATCTTGGCCAAAGAATTGCCGGCGGTTTTTCTATACACTCCAACCTATAATTTTATTGCTAGTAAAGAAATCAAAGGTATTACTTTTGAGAACATTTTTGCACCAGCCGATAGATTCAACAATCTAACCAGTTGGTATATAAAAACCGAACGTCAGTGGAAATAAATAACAAACTAATTCACAAGCCGAGGTGGTGAAATTGGTAGACACGCTAGCTTCAGAAGTTAGTTCTCGCAAGAGAATGGAGGTTCGAGTCCTCTCCCCGGCACAACGGTATACGAGTCCCGCTCAGCGGGATGAAGCAATCCTTGAGGGTTCGAGTCCCTTTTCGCCCAC
>CAZBWU010000004.1:0-100471 GCA_964496095.1 uncultured Gammaproteobacteria bacterium | reverse complement strand
TCTGTATATATTTTACTTTTAAGAAAAAGCGAGTACAATAACACTAACTAATTTAACTATTAATATTATGTCTAAACCCAAAATCGCCTTCTACGGCATCTGGCCAGAAATGGCAGACTATTTAAAAAACAAAATGAAGGGACTAAACCCTTCTATTTCCAGCGACAAAATTGGCGAAAATAATCTAGACCAAAAAACCGAAATCCTAGCCGTATTTGTAGAATCTCCGCTTACCAGCAAAATTATAGAACAGCTCCCCCACCTCAAAATGATTGCCACTATGAGCACGGGTTTTGATCATATCGACTTGGCTGCTGCCAAAAAACAAAATATTCCTGTATGTAATGTGCCGACCTATGGCGAAAACACCGTAGCCGAACATACCATGGCTTTGATTCTCGGACTTACTCGAAAACTTTTTCCTTCGGTCAAACGGGTCAAAGAAGGCTTGTACGATTTTCACGGTTTACGAGGTGTCGATTTGAAAAATAAAACTTTAGGTGTGGTTGGTACAGGCCATATCGGAGCGCACGTGATAAAAATGGCCAAAGGTTTTGAGATGAATATTGTCGCTTATGACGCTTTCCCCAACTCTGACTTAGCTGACAAACTTGGCTTTACCTATCTGACACTAGACAAATTACTGGCTCAATCAGATATTATTACCCTCCACACGCCACTGCTTAAGACAACCACTCACCTGATCAACCAAAAAAATGTTAGGAAAATTAAAAAAGGAGCGTATCTGATTAACACCGCTCGTGGCGCTCTCATCGAACCAGAGGCTTTGGTTTGGGCTCTGCAACATGACCAGATAGCTGGTGCAGGATTGGATGTACTAGAAGATGAAAACTTAATTCAAAATCACGAAGAGTTGGTCGGTTACACTCAGCGAGAAATAAAAACAACCTTGCTTAATAATATTATTATTGACCACCCCAACACCATTATCACTCCTCATAACGCGTTTAACAGTACAGAAGCCCTGGAAAGAATAATTGATACAACGGTAGAAAATATAAAATCTTTTATATACGGAAAAACTATTAATCAAATTCCTGAGGCTAAATAAAAAATCAAAAAAAATAATCCCGATTGCTCGGGATTATTTTTTTTGTATAGCATAAGCCGAATTTTGTGCCGATTTTGTCTGAGCAAAGCGAGGCTACAAAATCGAGCATCCCGCCAAGGCGGGGTAACCTGTCATTTGACCTTGCTTAAACTCCCAAACAAAACCGTGACAATCATTTATCTAGGATCAATATTACTATTGACCTCAAGCGAACGAACTTTTCCAGAGAACTTCGCCTTACGGCAAAGTCTAAGGCTGTTCTTGCATTCGAGTAAGGATTTAGCCGTTTCACCTCTCAACTTCTTACCTCCATTGAGAGCTAAGCATTATTCTTGATTTACCAAGAACTTAAGGTTGGCTCTTTCTTTCTTTTCAAAAAGAAACGTCTCTGCTCGCACCTCATCTTTCGATGATGGGAATTACCCACTACCCTTCTCCTCCGGCGTGACTAGACAGAGGGAATGTTCGGACTTTCCTCCCAATCCGAAGATCAGGCGATTGTCTACTATACAGGCCAATACTAGCATAAAAAAGCCCGTTTGTCAACCATAAACACCTAAGATTTACCTTGCTCAAAGGAATAAAAAGTAGTAAACTATCCATTGTAATCAAACTAAAAATGTCATTCTGAGCGCAACGAAAAATTCCTGTCCGCACAATGTCATTCCCGCCTACGAGCGGGAATCCAGACAACTCAAACTAATACTAAATCCCCAATCAAGTTGGGGATGACAATTAATAAACCGACAGAGATCCTTCACCCCGTAAAGGGTTCAGGATGACAACAAAACCAACCTATGAAAAAATTCGATCTTACTTTTGCCTTTGCTCAACTACCTTTAGACTACCTGCTCATTGTCCTGGCTGGCTTTACTGCCTATGCCTTGCGTTTTACTTCTTTTACCACTAGTATCCGTCCGGTATTGTTTGATTTAGCATGGAATAAATACTGGCCTCTAGTACTTTTTACCGCTTTAGTTTGGATAATTATTTTTGCTTTATCAGGACTTTATAACACCACTCCGAGCCGAAAGCTAGCGGGCGATCTTACACGTGTCGTTCTAGCTTGCTCCACCGGTTTTGCGGCCATTACCATCTACGTTTTTTTCGCTTTGCAAAAATTTGATTCCAGATTTTTAGTTTTGGTCGGTTGGGTCTTGGCAATTATCTATGTTTGCCTCGGTCGCATTCTCATGAACGGACTCAAAAAACTAATGCACCGCGCCGGATTTGGCTTGCGCAATATCGTGATTATCGGTAGAGAAACTATCGCCGACCAAATTAAAGAAGTTATGACTGTTCGCCAATCTTTGGGATATAAAATAATTAAAATTTTTCCACATTTTAATCTAGCAAGTCAGGAATTTCTGAAAAAAAATCGACCTGATGAAATAATTTTCACTGACCCTAAGGCTCATGGCGACGAATCTATCGAAGCGATTGATTTTGCCAACGAACATCACATTACTTTCAAATATTCTGCCGACCTTTTTTCAACAATTTCTACTAATATGGCCGTGAGCACTATTGGCGGGATTCCAATTATTGAACTTCGTCTCACTCGCCTCACTGGTTGGAACAGAATTATCAAACGTCTGGTTGATATTGTTGGCAGTATTTTTTTCATCATTCTCTTCTCTCCACTTTTTATTTTAATTTCCATTGCTATCATCTTAGAAACTGGCTTTCCAGTAATTTATAAAAATGAAAGAGTTGGTCAAGAAGATAAAAAATTCTTTACCCTCAAATTCAGAACCATGTATCAAAAATTTTGTACCGGCTCTCAATTTAGCAAGCAGGACGCAGAGGCGCTCAAAACAGAACAAGAGCTCATTGCCACCCAAAGCATCAAATCCGGCCCTATTTATAAAATCAAAAATGACCCTCGTATTACCCGCTTAGGCCGATTCTTACGCCGATCCAGCCTAGATGAACTTCCTCAGTTTTTCAACGTTTTAAAGGGAGAAATGAGCCTTGTAGGCCCTCGCCCACACCAGCCACGTGAAGTTCAGGGCTACAAACGCCAACACAAAATTGTGCTTGCCATAAAGCCGGGCATTACTGGCATGTCCCAAATCTCCGGACGCAGTAATTTGACTTATGAAGAAGAAATAAATCTAGATACGTTCTATATAGAAAATTGGAATCTGTACATGGACTTTATCATTTTAATCAAAACCCCCTTTATCGTCTTAGCTAAAAAAGGATCGGTTGTATAAGAATTGTATGCGCATCGCTCTCGTACATGATTATCTCGCGCAGGATGGGGGCGCCGAGAGAGTTTTAAAGTCTTTGCATGAGCTTTGGCCAGAAGCGCCAATTTTTGTTTTATTTCATGATAAAGAAAAAATAAAATTCTTTAATCAAGCAAATATTAAGACTTCTTTTTTGGATAAATTTCCATTTAAAAATTCTACCTACCAATGGTTTTTACCCCTCATGCCTCTAGCGACCGAACAGCACCAACTCAAAGATTTTGATGTAGTGATTTCTACAGCGAGTATGTTCGCCAAAGGTGTTATTACTAGCCCGAATACTTTGCATATTTCCTATTGTCACACCCCGCCACGCTTTCTTTGGGCTGACAACTACGCTTACATTTCCGATCTCAAACAAAATAGATTTATCAAATTTTTTCTCCCCCACTTTATTCATCGTTTGCGTATTTGGGATAAAATGAGTGTAGATAGAGTTGATAATTTTATTGCCAACTCACGCACTGTCCAACAAAGAATAAACAAATACTACCGCCGAGAAAGCGACGTTATCTACCCACCGGTAGAACTATCATCCTGTTCATTACAAAAAACGAGCGACTATTATGCAGCTGGAGGCAGACTGGTGGGCTACAAAAGATTTGATTTGATTATCAAGGCGTTTAATCGTCTCAAATGGCCACTCAAAATTTTTGGCACTGGCCCGGAATTTAATGCCCTGCGTTATATGGCCAAAGATAACATAGAATTTTTGGGTCAAATTAGTGATGAGACTAAGGGGCAGGTATTATCTGGCGCGCGCGCCTTCATCCACCCTCAACTTGAGGACTTTGGCATTACCGCCGTAGAAGCCATGGCCTGTGGCCGACCAGTGATTGCTTTCTCCGAAGGTGGCGCTACCGAAACTATTATTCCCAATGAAACTGGTGTTTTTTTCAACCAGCAAACATGGGAATCTTTGTTTGATAAAATTTTACATTTCAATTACGAGAGCTGGGACAGTGGCAAAATCCGCGAGCATGCGGCCAAATTTGAAGATAGGATTTTTAAAAATAATATAAAAAAATACGTAGAAGATAGATACGAAGAATTCCGAAAAGGATTTAATCAAGGAGTTTTAATACAATAAATGTCATTCTGAGCAACGCGAAGAATCTCTGTCTCGTTGTCATCCCGAGCGCAGTCGAGGGATCCCTTATACTGTGTTATTGCAAAAATTATTTTTAAGGGACTCCTCCCTCCACTCGCCTTAAGGCTCGGTCGGAATGACAAAAAAAACTTTATGAACATTGGCATAGACATTCGCCCCCTCATGTCACCTACCCGCTCGGGCGTAGGTGAATATACCTACGAACTTCTAAACGCCATTTTTGCGATTGATAAAAACAATCAATATTTTTTGTTTTATAATTCAGCCAAAGATGTATCAGGAAATATTCCAAAATGGTCGCAAGATAATATTCACTACGAACACAAAAATTGGCCAAACAAATTATTCAATGCTTGCACTAAACTTTTTAACTTCCCAAGGATAGATAAAAATAATTTAGACTACTTCTTCTCAACTAACTTTAACTTCACGACTCTTTCAAAAAAAACCAAATATATTCTTACTGTTCACGATCTATCTTTTGAGTTTTTCCCTCAGTTTTATTCATTCAAACAAAGACTTTGGCACTGGGCGATTAACCCCAAAAAACAATGCGAGAAAGCAAATATAATTCTTACTCCTTCAGAAAATACCAAACGAGATTTGATTAATATTTACAAAATTCCAGCCGAAAAAATAAAAGTAATTTATCCTGGCACCAACTGTCATTCTGAGCAGAGCGAAGAATCTCTGTCCGCTAAAAAATTACAACTTAAACAAAAATACAACCTACCCACCAATTTTATTTTATTCCTAGGCACCATTGAACCACGCAAAAATATAATTGGATTAATAGAAGCCTTTGAACAATCCTACCCACTACTCCCTACCCCTTACTCACTCATTATCGCTGGCCACAAAGGCTGGAACGACAAAAAAATCTACCAAAAATTTCAGTCCTCACCTTATAAAGACAAAATAAAATTCATTGGCTCCATAGACGCCAAAGACAAATCAGCCCTTTACTCCTTGGCTTCATTGTTTATTTACCCTAGTTTTTATGAAGGTTTTGGCTTTCCGGTAGTTGAAGCTATGGCCTGTGGCGTGCCAGTAATTACTTCCAACCGATCTTCTCTACCTGAAGTCGCAGGTCAATCTGCATATTTAGTAAATCCAAATCGGCCGTCAGAATTAGCGGGGGCTATAATAGAAATTTTAAAAAACGAAAAACTAAGAGAATATTTTAAAGTTCTTGGTTTGGTGCAAGCGAAGAAATTTATTTGGGAGAAGACGGCCAGAGAATTTCTGGAAAAAATAAAATAACAAAGTAAGAAGTAGCTGGATTTAATCTTCTTTAAAATAAATTACAAAATCCAGGGTGAAAAAAAATAATAACTTATTCTGAATTATTTTATAATTGTTAATTCCTGAATCCTGTAATAACGTTTTTATATCTTTTAATGAAAGCAGGTTCATATAAGTGCCCGTAGCCCATTTCTTGCCTACTAAACATAAGTATTTATCAAACAAATTCTTTGGCAAAAAATGAAGCAAGGGCGTTCTGGTATGAACTTCTACTGGAAAATTCTTGTTGGGCGTTGTAATAAAACCATTTTTAGCAACCCTTTTTATCTCTTTTAAAAAATTAATCTGTTTTGCTCTATCACCAACATGTTCTATGACAGCATTTGACCAGCAGATATCAAAAGACCTGTCCTTAAACGGGAATGTTTCTCCGTCATATTGAAAAACTTTTACTTTTGGATATTTTTTAATAAATTTCGCTGGCGCATCAATACCTAGAGCTGTTAAATTTTCTGGGTATTGGTAATTTTTTTCTAAAAAATTATCCGTGTCAGAATATTCTTCTTCACTAAATCCTACATCCAGGATAGTAGTATTAGAAGTTGGTTTTAATAAATCGTTGAATAATCTCCATTTTCTTTTCCGATTAAATGCAGATACCTTATAGGCAATTGACATATAATAATTTAGATAGTAAATTTAAAAAAACTACTAATTTTGTCGCGAGACACTCTACTATTTTAAAATTATCTACTTTTCCTCTACGTATTTTTTAAAATTATTTAAAATTGCCTGCCAACCTTCTCGTTGTCTTTCAACAGGGTTTTCATTTTCCGCTTCAAAATTTATCACAACTTTTGTTTCTTTGGCATTTCCAGTAAATTCAACCACTACTTTTCTCCCATCATCTATAGTATATTTTATTAACTTTTTTTCTTCTATCTCATCATAAATTCCACCAAAATCAAACCCCATACTTTCGTCTTTTGCTTCCATTCTAAAAACAAACTTACCACCAACTCGCAAATCGTTCTCTGCTCTCGGCGTATGCCAATCCTCAGAAGCATTATTCCACTTAGTTATATGTTCGGGCAAGTTATAATATTCCCAAACTTTTTCTATGGGAGCGTTGATATGTGCAACGACCGTTATCATTATGTTTTTAGTCATATAAAATAATCAAAAATTATTTAACCTGTATAGAAGTAAAAATCCCGCGCACTTCTTCCATCGTCTGTGCATCACCTTTTCTATAAAACAGCCAAACGCCATGCCCGCCGATATCCAACTTTTCTTTTGGCACAAGCTCCGACTCATACTCATCAAACCCAGAGCTAGAATAACCATGCAAACGCACACCCTCTTTCTTTGTTAGCGGATCTTTGAAATCAGAGTTTTTGAAAATTTCCACCCTTCCCTTGCTTCCTCGCACCACCAAAACAAAAGGTAATTCCTTTGACTCTTCTACAACATAGCCTGCTGAATATTGAAAACCATATTGAGCTGATGAATATTTTTTTATTTCATCCAAACATTTTGGCTCATCAAACTCCGAACAATATTTCTCTGTACAAACTTCATCTATTCCCATCTTTTCACAAGTGTTACACCCGTCATAATACTTCTTACAGTAGCCATCTTTGATACTTTGTACAAGGCGGTCATTATATTGTGAATTATTTTTTAAACCTTGCCAAAAACAAACAAACCAACCGCCTTCATAAGTAGTGACCCACCTACAAAAAGGAGTAGACAAAACATGAATCCCTAAATTCTCAGGCCCTATTTTTGAAGGATATTGATATTTAAATTTAGGATTTGCAGTGATAATTTCTCTGACCTTAGCATTAGTTAGCCAAGGCGCCCAACCAAGGATAACAAGTATAACAACCACTAACGACAATATTATTATTTTTAATGATTTTGTTTGCATATACTTCTATTAAAATACTAATTTAATGCAAAACCGGAGCTAATAAAATAATAAATAAATCTTTCGCACCTAAGCCTGGAATAAAATTATCGAACGCGCCAATAATTACAGCCACAACTAAAGCGAGGCACAACAAAACCATTAACCACCTTACGATCTTTTTAAAATTAAGATTGCCAATTATTTTTTGAATAACCGGTATTTTGCTCAGACTCGGCAATTGGAGACACCATAAAACTCCCCATATGAGGAAAATAGCACCCCACAAAACATTGGGGGCTACCAAAGCTGAACTCCCGGCAGAAATATCACTAAGTGTGTTATACGCTATTAATAATAGCACCAGACTACACAAAAATTTAAAGTAGGAAATAAATTTATGCTGAGTCTTTGGCTGTTGGGCTTGATTTGTTTCCATAAAATTAAATTTTAATTCCAAATCTTTTTCTCAGCACTTGAATAGCGGCCAAGAGACGTGGAGCTGCATCAACCAGATCCTCTTTAGATTCATCAATACCTGACCTTAATTTCTCCATTAAAGCTTTACTAGTATACCATGCTGGATCACCTTCGATATGCGCAACCATATCTAACACATGATCATGGCTAATATCATTAGCTAGCCCTCTTAGACTTCTATACACAAGGGAGGATTTCAACCACTACTCAAATTCAGATTTCAAAATCTTTTCAGCGTCTTTATCCCTACCCACATCTGTTTTTACCTTATCTTTTCCACTAAAATTTACCTTGATAATATCCCCCATATTTTAAAATTAATAAAAAAATACTACACCTCAACCACTTCCACTAATTCTCCAAATGCTTTCTTTAATTCTTCGCCTTGAATTTTATTGGCTCGGACTGTAAATTTCCATTCCCCTTCTAGGGGTTTTAATAAAAATAATTCTTTAATAAGTTTTGTATGAGTCAGAATCTTTAAACTAAAATCAAGATTAATTGTGATACTCATTTTTCCCATTAAATCTTTACGTAAAGCCATAATCTCCGAAACACCTGTTTCTACTCCCAAATTAACAACCTCAATAATACTTCTCAAACGATTGGAAATATCAAACGGAATTGATTCATCTTCCAAAACTGAGCCCCTATCTATTGTCATAACTTTATTTTTTTCTTTATATATTCAAGATCTTTAGAGATCGAAGTTTTAAAAATATCAAAATTTTCCTTTAAACTAAGGAATCCTTCATCGTTTTTTTGTTTGTATAAATCTAATTTTTCAACATCGTCTTTAATTGTAGAAATCTGATTACCTTGTATTCCTTGCTCATGATACATAGCTATATACCCACCTAATATTAAAAATAACACCCCAGAAATTATTGAAATTACCCAGTTATCATAAAGAAAATCCTTTACTTTTAGCAATCTCGATTTTTTTATTATTTTTATAGGCTCAGGTCCGTCTTCATCAAACGAAGACTCATTTGTTTTACTAGAATCAACAGGGTCTTTTTCTGTTTTATCCAAAAATAACCGTGACGCTAAAAAATTTTTATATGCTTCTTTCTCGAATCCATTTTTTCCAGCATGACTGAATCTATCAACTTTTTTACTTTTCATATTTATTTAGCCAATTATAAAAATTGTTTTCTAAAAATACATTCGCATCATCTAAGATTTTTTCTGTGAAACACTCCCTTAAGTCTTCTATAGCCGGTTCATAGTAATATTGATAATCCAAGTCAGAATGAATAGAGTCTTTTAACTCCTGTAAATTATAAATATGATTTTTATAATCATTTACTCCTTTTCTAAACAAAGCTTCAGTCGTTATAGCTTTTTTTGAAAATGACACACTAACATTATCCGCCTCAGTAACATCATTTTCTGTTAGTAATGCAATAGACTCAGAAAGCTTATTGTTCTTGGGAATTTTATGAGAAAAGATAACACCGAATCTACGTATATTTTGAATTTTATAATTTTTAAATAATTCACTAGAAAAATATGGTAAAACTGTATTTCTTAGCCAATCAAATTTTTTGGCAAAGTTATTATCTACTTCTATCGCCAAAATTAAATCATCAGTGTTTATTCGTAAATATTCTGATGTGCTCTTATTAAATAAGGTTTTTTCTCGATTTGAATTTTCTTGAAAATTAGGAAAAAAATCTGTACTAAAGGGTGTCTTACTACTATATAAAATATTATCTACGATATCTCCAGATATGTCAGGTATCCTAAACGAACGATTATACCTAATACCGACAGTAATTCCAATCACATTATCTTTTAAATTACTCATACAGTTTTATTAATAAAGAATTATTCCCCTAATTAAACTACCACCTTGCAACATCCTCTACAATAAGCAATAATATACAAGTTATACTTTAAAATCATAACACACCCCTATAAATCCAGCAAATATGGCTCAAAATCCAAAAATCCTCATTCTCCACGACTATTTTGTCTATAAAGGCGGGGGCGAACGACTCATCATCAGCCTGGCTAAAAACCTTGGCGCCGACATTGCCACGGCCTTTATTGCCAAGGACTCTTTTGATCCTCGGGCGGAAGGTATCTACACCATAGAACTCTACAAAGAAAAACCTTGGTCGCAACTGCCAGGATTTCGCTACTTGCAAGTCCAGCTTTCTTTTTTGTTCAAAACCGGCTTCGCTAAAGATTACGATATAATAATTTATAGCGGTGATTGCCTCATAGCCATGCTTCGGATTTTAGGCTGGAAATTTTTTAGCAAAAAAGATAGACCGTCCAAACATGTGGCTTACATGCATACCCCTCCCCGCCACCTCTACGACAACTACCAAACCAGACTGGACTCATACCCTCTGTGGAAAAAAATTCTGTTTATTCCTTTTGTTTGGTTCAATCGCTGGCGTTTTGAAACTTTGTCCAGACATCTCAACCTTATTGTCACCAATTCCGAAAATACCAAAAATCGCATCAAGAAATATCTTGGTCTTGACTCAATTGTGGCCTACCCGCCTTGCGACACCCTACCATTCAAAAATCTTGGCTACGGCAACTATTTAGGAAATGAGCGAGAGAAGAGCAAGCTTGCTTACTCTTCCGAGCGAATGAGTAAATATGGGGACCTGTATTTTTTCTCCTGGGCTAGACTCTATGACGTAAAACGTGTAGACCAGATTGTACAAGCCTTCATTGGCATGCCAGACAAAAAGCTGGTAGTAGCTTCAGGCGGTCCAGAACTAGAAAGAATCCAAAAAATGGCAGAGGGACATCCAAATATTACCATTCTTGGATGGATAAATGACGCCCAACTCCTGGAATACTTAGGTAAATGCCTAGCCACAATCTATATTCCCATCCGTGAAGACTTTGGAATGAGCGCAGTTGAGTCTATGCAAGCAGGTAAACCGGTCATTGGTGTGGCTGATGGCGGATTACTTGAGATTATTACTGATCAAAAAAACGGACTTTTACTGCCACCAGACTTTACAATTAGTGATTTGCAAGAAGCTATAAAGAAAATCACTCCTGAGCTAGCCAAACAGATGGAAAACAACTGCTACCAGACTGCAGAAAAGTTCAGTGAAAAGGCTTTTACAGAGCAAATGAAAAAAATTTTAGGCCTCACAAATTATACACAGTCTAGCTAGACAAAATTGCATCCTCAAAATCAAAAAAATAGTGTATAATATAGCTATAATTTTTGATTTTCTCTAATGGCCAAGAAAGCCAAAATCGAGCCAAAAATTCATCTGCGTCGTTGCGCGGTTTGTCAAAAAATGGGACACAACAAATCTACCTGCCTAGTCGGCAGGCAGGCCTTCCAAGAAAGACTGGAAAGATTTGAACAAAAACCGTATCCAATAAATTCAACGACAAACCAAAATAACCAATCGGTTCGCCAACCGCTCAAATTTTTTGTACACCATGTTCAATATCAAAATCACGAATCATCAAATTTGGTAAATTTAAAAGATAATACTAGCAACCTCTCCCAAAATATTCATGCCTCTGCTCCCTCCCAAAACAAAGACTTGTACTTCTTCCACGAACTCCCTCCTAACAACCCATCCCCAAAAAGCGAACCACTTAATATTCCAAAAATTTCTTTTGATCCGGAAAAAATAACTGAAGCCAAAACTCCTTCTGCAACTTTGCAAAAAGCCAATGAACTATCTCAAAAGATATCTAATAAGTTTTCACAAATAAAAAATTACCAAGTCTCAGTTCCAAAGTTTACCATCCCTAAAATTAATTTCCCTACTGACAAAATTCGAACACTTGCTTCTCCAAAACGTGTGGCTGGTATAGCTCTAGCCGTAGTTTTTCTTCTCCTTGCTCCAACCACCGCGCGCACTTATTATTTTGATCTCAAATCAACTACCGACCAAATCGCCGACAATAGCACGGCTGGTTTTTCGGCTTTACATGATTCAACTTCAGCTTTGATGAGTGGCAACATTGGTAATGCTCAAGAATCTTTAACAAACGCTTTACATAGTTTTGATCAAGCGGTCGAACTTTTAAATACCAAATATAGTATCCTTCAAAAAATCGTGGGCGTAGTACCAGTCATGAACAACCAAATCCAAAGTCGCCAAAGACTTATTACTGCCGGACAAGAAATCTCTCTGGGTAATACCTACCTCATCAAAGGATTATCCGAAATCCAATATCGATCCTCAACCCTAACCAACAATCTCAAATCTCTGGGCGACCACCTTAATTATTCTCTTCCCCACTACCAAGAAGCCCTAAGTGACCTTAACAAAGTTGATTCTGATATTTTACCTTTTGAATACCAAGATACTTTCAAAGAATTCCGCGTTCTGTTCAACCTGTACGTCAAAGACTTGGACAGTATAAACAAACTAAACAATTCTGTTCAAGAAATATTTGGTGGCAAGGGCTTACGTCGATATTTACTTGTCTTCCAAAACCCAGCTGAGATCAGACCGACTGGAGGCTTTATGGGAAGCTTTGCTTTACTTGATATCAAAGATGGTGAGATTGTTAATATAGATATCCCGGCTGGTGGCTCCTACGATCTCCAAGGCCAACTCAAAGAATTTGTTACCCCTCCTACCCCACTTTTACTATCCAACAAACGTTGGGAGTTTCAAGACGCGAACTGGTTCCCTGATTTCTCTGCCAGCGCTGAAAAAATGCTTTGGTTCTACAGACACAGTCGCAACCTCACTGCTGATGGCGTAATAGCTATTAACGCCGACGTGCTCAACAGGTTGCTATCTATCATCGGACCGGTATCTGACCAAAACCGAGGCTTAGTAATTGATAAAGACAACGCTCTCTCTACCATTCAAAACGTAGTTGAAAATGGTTCAGAAAAAAAAGATCATAAACCAAAACAAATCCTCTCCGACCTGGCTCCCGTCTTTATAGAAAATTTCAAAAAAATGAAGGCACAAGCAGTCTTGCCACTACTAACTAACTTGTCTGAAGCCTTACAACAAAAAGAAATTCAAGCATATTTCGTAGACGACAACACTCAAAATACAATGAAGGAGTTTGGCTGGAGCGGAGAGATAGTTCAGACCACGCCTGACCAAGATTATTTATTTGTCGTTAATACTAATATCCAAGGCCAAAAAAGCGATGCCAGAATAGAACAAACTATAAGCCACCAAGCGGTAGTCCAACTAGACGGCACTATTTTAGATAACGTAGTTGTCACCAGAAAACATACCGGAGTCGATGGTGAAGAATTTTATGGAAAAACAAATATTGATTATTTGAGAATTTATGTACCCGAAGGTAGCCAACTTGTGCGTGCCAGTGGTTTCACTTGGCCAGATGAAAAAGCTTTTAAAGTTCCGGAACCTTGGTATCAAAAAGACACAAGACTAATTACTCTTGAAAAAGAAATAGATATTGACGATCAGTCGGGTACTCGCATTAGCCAAGAGTTTGGCAAGACTGCTTTTGGTAATTGGATTATTACCGAACCTGGCCAAACTACCCAAGTACAATTTACTTATAAATTACCTTTCAAAGCTTGGGAAGAAAGCGCCAACTCCAATCTCAGCAACTGGGCAAAGATTTTTCAATCACAAAATCCTTTATCAAAATACCAACTTATCGCCCAAAAACAATCTGGCATAAATAGCGATTTTGAAAGCCAAGTTATTTATCTTGAAGGTTGGTCACCTATCTGGCAAGATGGTCGAGACCTCACTGTGGCTACCAATGGCATTGCGATCAAAAACACCAAACTAAACACAGATCAGATCTGGGTTTTGGTGATGCAAAAAAAAGATTAATAATTAACTTTAATCAATTGTCATTCTGAGTGAAACGAAGAATCTCTGTCCAATAAAAAACCAGACAGGGATCCTTCATGGAGTTTATCCCCTTTAGGGGGTTCAGGATGACAAACCATTAAAAAATAACCAATAATTTTATGAACGAAGAACCATCCTTTTCAACCAAGCCAATCAACGAACCCGGTGAAGAAAAAAAACCAAAAAAAATCGTTAGAAAAAAAACAACTCGCAAAAAAGAAAGTCTGGAAGAATACGTTGAAGAAAAAAAACAAACTAAGATCTCCAAGCAACTCGCGGAGATATACCAAGACGATCAGGGACACATGCCTGATATGAGACGAATAAAAATTACTAAAACTCATACCGCTTTCAAAACTTTTTTGACAGTTATACTTGTTGGCGGTCTTTTGGCGGCTGTGGCTTGGGCCGGCTTCTTCTTTATGCCTAGCAACACAAATAAATTTTCCGAAGATAAAGTAGCCTTACGTCTTAATGGACCAACCAACATTATGACTGGCACCACTACCACCTACCAAATAGCTTATGAAAATAATCAAAGTATCGCTTTTAAAAAAGCAACTCTAAATATCCAATATCCTGACGGATTTGTCTTCTTATCAAGTAGTGTTGAACCAAAAAATGCAGGGCATACTGAATGGGATTTAGGTAGGATAGAGGCTGGCAAAAAAAGAGAGATTTCTATTACTGGCCTAACTTATGGCGCCCTAAACCAAAAACAATCCTGGAGAGTATTTCTTACCTATCAACCCGAAGATTTTAGTTCTGAACTACAAAAAAGCGCCATTCTCGATATCATCACAGATAAAAGCCCCTTCTCTTTGACTTTAGACGGTTCCAATAAGACTCTGGCGGGTAATACGGCAGAATATACTTTTACTGCCAAAAAGATAGCCCTATCAGGAGTTACCAAGCTTGAACTCAAACCAACGTGGCCAAAAAACTTTGTTCTTATTTCTTCTTCTCCGGCGATTAACAAAGATTTCAAATGGATAATCGAACCAAACAAATTACCTACACCATCATCTTCCATACCAGATAGTTGGACATTCAAACTTTCTGGTCGCTTTAACACGTCCACCGAAGAGACAAGTGAAATTAACGGCGCTCTATTAACCTTGGCAAACAATAAACTCTTTACTATTGCCGACACCAAAATCGCTCCTCAGGTTGCCAAAAACGATTTAGACATTAATCTAGCTATCAACGGACAATTAAATAAATTTAGCATTCAACCTGGTGGCGAGCTAAACATGACTCTTACTATAAAAAATACTAGCGATGAAGATATAGATAACGCTGTGCTCAAGCTTGGACTCAATGGTCCAGCTATCAAAAAACAAACGCTCCTCAATTGGGCAAAGATAGAAGATAAATATGACGGCAACATTGTCGGCTCTCAAATCAGCGACAGCATCAGGCGCGGAGAAATTACTTGGGACAAGGCAAAAATCCCGGCTCTTGCATCATTAAAAAAAGGCCAAGAAATAACGATTGATGTAGTATTACCACTACGAGATGCGACCGCCATCAATTTATCAGACTTGAAAGATTCCAATAAAATCATCGCCTTAGCAGAATTAGCATTTAAAGACGCTGACAAAAAGGATCAAAAAATTTCCAGCAACCAAATAGCTATTACTGTAAATTCCGATCTTAAATTTGAAGCACGTGATAGCGCCAATGGCTTAGCGCACAAAATCAACTGGGTCTTAACTAATAATTTCCACCCGCTCAAAAATATAATTCTTTCTGCTGATATAATCGGAGATGTAAATGTAGAATTACCAACACCAACCCCAGCTGGAGAAGTAAAATTTGACGCTAAAACCAAAAAAATTACTTGGACTATTGCCGAGATGCCAGATAGTGTAGATGTGCTGGCTTTACCAATTACAATCACTATTAACAAAACCGATCCCGCTCAAGAATTACTGGTTTCCAAAGTTCTTGTCCAGGCTGATGATATGGTTTCTGGCGAGAAGCTTGATTTTATGGGAGATGAAACTCCAATTAAACCGTAGTCAAATCCCCTCCTTTCCAAGGAGGGGTAGGGGTGGTTTGCCGAAGTATTATGTTAAAAAATCTGTGACTTTTTTCTCTGCCTCTTCTATATTCTTTACCCACTGTATCCGCTTATCCCTCTTAAACCAAGTCATCTGTCGTTTGGCATATTGCCGAGTATCTTGTTTTAATATTTCCATAGCTTCTGCTAACGTCACTTCACCTCTCAAATGCAACCCGATTTGTCTATACCCAATTCCACTCATACTAGGCAAATCCCAACTATAACCATCATTAACAAGTTGCTTTACTTCTTCAACTAGCCCTGCTTCAATCTGCCTATCAACCCTTTCATTAATACGCTTAAATAATTCTTCTTTTGGTACATCAAGCCCAATTTGCAAAGCTTCAAAAAGCGGATTTGATTTTGTCCGTTGATTAAAAAAAGATTGACCCGTAGTCATTACTACTTCAAGGGCACGAATAACACGACGAGGATTTTTTAGGTCTATTTTTTGGGCGCTCTCTGGATCCTTTTCGGTTAGCATGTTTACCAACTCTACTAGTGGTTTCCTTTCTAGCCCTCCCCTTAACGTATTATCAGGCTGAGTTTTGGGGATATCCAAATTATCTACCAAAGCCCAAATATACAAACCAGTACCTCCGACCACAATCGGCAATTTACCTCTTTTTAAAATACCATTTATAGAATCAACGGCCATTTTCTTAAAATCCGCCAAACTAAAATCTATATCTGGATTTATAATATCTATCAGGTGATGCGGGATACCATCAACAATATAGTCATCATTTACCCACTCACCTATCGTCTTCGCCGTCCCAATATCCATTTTTTTATAGACCTGACGAGAGTCCGCAGAGATTATTTCGCCGTTATATTTTTTTGCCAACAACAAACCAAGGCCTGTCTTACCAGAAGCGGTGGGACCAAGAATGATTATAATTTTTGGCAAAATATTTTGCATGTTTTAGGATTAAAAAACATCCTTTTATTTTTTGGATGTTTTTTATTTTTAAATTTTAATTTATATCAGTTTCTTTCTCACTTAAACCACCATAATTACTACTAGCTATTCTTAGCGCTTCTTCTGCGTGATCGGCAGATATAACATGCACCACTTCAATAGGCTTACCTTGCCTGACTGTTCCTGTTTTATAAGAAGGTTCGCCAACCAATGCCCGTCTCTGGCTTTTAATCTCAGCCGCTTTGTTAAGACCAGCTCTTATTTCCCGGGGCGTAGCTCTTTCTCCCTTATATTTTACTCTTAAACTTAAGGAGGTTTATAAAATATATTATATCAAATTTTGCCCATTTTGTCAATAGATTTTAGCCAAATTTAGGCTAATCTCAGCTAATTTTTTCCTTAATTTCTTTCTTTACTCTTTCTATGAATTCTTGCTTAGTCATCTGAACTTGATCCTTTTGACCCCGCACCCTAATCATCCAGGGCTCACCGCCAAGCTCTTTATCTCCCACGACCACGATATAAGGAATTTTCTGCCCAGCGGCTTTTCGAACTTTATTGCCAATAGTTTCGTCGGCTTCGTCTGTCGCGACACGGATACCTGCTTCTTCTAATTCTTTAAGCAAAACCCTAGCGCCATCTACGTGCTTAGAAGAAACTGGAGCAAGTAACACTTGTACAGGTGAAAGCCATAGTGGCCATACGCCGGCATAATGCTCAATCAAAAAAGCCATAAAGCGTTCATGGGTAGATAACGGGGCGCGGTGAATAACAAATACTTCATTATTTTCCTGGCCAGTTTCATCAGTATACTTAAGTTCAAACCGTTTCTTGGCCGCAAAATCAAGCTGGACCGTAGACATTGTCTCTTCTCGACCAACCACAGACTTAAACTGCACATCCACCTTTGGTCCATAAAAAGCAGCTTCGTCTTCGGCTTCAGTAAACTGCACTCCCATTTCTTGCAATACTTCTCGCAAAGACTGTTCGGCAATTTCCCAGTTCTCTGGTTCATTGATATATTTATCAGTATGCGCAGAACTCCATTTTGACAAACGGAACCAGTAATTTGATAGACCAAAAACTTTAAAGTACTGCATGGTCATTTCTAACACACTTCTAAACTCTTGTTTAATCTGATCCTTGCGGCAATATATGTGGGCGTCATTCATAGTAAGCGCACGTACACGCAACAATCCAGCCAAAGCGCCCGAAAGTTCATTACGATAACAAGTGCCGTATTCGGCAATACGCACAGGTAGACTGCGGTAACTTCGCATCTCATGACGATAAATCACATGGTGGTGAGGACAGTTCATGGCTTTGAGATAATAGGTACCATCATCCATAACCATAGCCGGATACATACTATCTTTATAGTATGGTAAGTGACCGGAAGTAAGATAGGTTTCTTCTTTTGCTAAATGCGGAGTAGACACACGCACATAACCATACTGCTGCTCAACTTCCTTAGCAAATTTTTCTACTTCATCACGAATAATTGTGCCATTTGGTTGCCATAAGACTAAACCTTTACCAATTAGATCATCAAAAAAGAACAAATTTTGTTCTTGACCAATCTTGCGATGATCTCGTTTTTTGGCTTCTTCAAGCATTGCCAAATACTCATCTAGCTCATTCTTGTTGGCAAACAATAACCCGTAAATTCTGGTTAACATAGGATTTTTTTCACTCCCACGCCAATAAGCCCCAGCTACTTTATGTAGTTTCAAACCATCAAGCGGAATCTCTTTTGTGTTTTCCGCATGGCCACCACGACACAGATCAGTAAAAGGACCTGATTCATACAAAGTAAGCGTTTTACTTTCTTTAGCAAAATCCTCAATAAGTTCCAATTTAAATTGCTGATCTTTTTCAAAATTTTTGGCTTCATCTACAGAAACTTCTTTGCGCACAAAAGAATGCGCTCCACTAGCAATACTCTTCATTTTTTCTTCAATTTTTTCCAAATCATTTTCTGAAACCGAAACGCCTTCTGGAAATTTGAAATCATAATAAAAACCATTTTCAATGGTTGGACCAATAGCCAGTTTGGTGCCTGGGTATAATTCTAACACCGCAGCAGCAAGCATGTGAGCGGCAGAGTGGCGCATGTGGTCTAATTTTTCTGGGTTCATATACGAAATGAGTTAGCCCCCGCTAAGCGGGGCGAATGAATATATGTGTACTTTGTTTAGTCGATTTATTAAATTAAATTTATTTAAACAAAAACCCCGATATACAAAAATTCTGTATATCGGGGTCCTAAATGTTATTTAAGACGGTTCCACCCGAACGTTTCACTTTTTTACCCAGTTAAATTCGCCTTCGGCGACCCCGCTTAGCGGGGATTTAACGGGGTGAACTACAAGCACTCAGAGAGTGGTACCATATTGCGCTTTGCACAACTGGGCTGGTTCTCTTATTAACGCGCTTTTAATTTATCTTAATCTAAACCAATTAGATTGTCAACCCAGTTAAATTCGCCTTCGGCGACCCCGCTTAGCGGGGATTTAACAGAGTCAATTACTCTACATTTTTCACCACTACCTGCACCTTGTCTGGAACTGATGGCGCAGTGCGGATCCAACCAGGTGAAAACTTAACATCTACTCCGACCACATGGCCGAGACCAAAAACATACCTTTCTATTTCATCTTTTTTCTTGCCAAAGAAATTATTTACGGCTAATTTTTCAGCATTAACATCTAAGGTAACAAGCACATCCTGATAAACTGATAATTGCGCTTTTTGTTTTTCCAAATCATAACTAGCTAGTGTCACTTGAGAATCTTTACCGATAGACAAAGCTTTTTCGGTAGTGGCATCAACTCGATTCGCAACTTCTTTTGATAAAAGTGTTTTGAGGTCTTCGTTATTGTAATACACAACTACTACAGTGCTCGTGCCAGACAAATTAAATTCAGAAACTTCTTGACCAATATCTTTATCAACTACTACGTTATTGTCCGGAACAAAAAGTAATTTTTGATTATACGAACCAACTGGAGACAAAGATTTTTCTACAGCTTGTTTTATCTTGGTTGAGAAATCAACTTTGGCGGATTTGATATCTTCAGCGCTAAGCACACCGATAGTGCGAACACCTCCACTCATATCTTTGTCGCTGGAAGCATAAATAACTTTTTGTTTTTCTTCATTAAGACCTGGTATAGTAAACTTGCTTGGACCAATATTACCAGTCACTCCCGGTTGATCTGCATAGACCGTAGCGACTACATCTCCTTTAGCTGGCACAATAACTTGATTTGATAAGTGGAACAAAACACCACTAGATGTGAGTAGCCTAGTAGTCTTTACCAAAGTTTGCGGAGCAGAAGTTTCATTATACAAAGTCACTTCCCCACCAGCCAGACCATCGGTTGTTTTATTTCCGGTTGGAGAATATCTTTGAGAATAACTAAACTTAGTAGTGGTCACAAGACCTAAAATAGACATGTCGCCATTTTTTCTTTCACCAACATCTACCATTAGATTTACATTTTTATTATCAGTCTTGGCAACAATAACAATAGAAGCTTTTTTGGAAGTAAAAAATATTATCACACCTAACAAAAGCAAAGTGACAACTAAAAAAGTAACAGCAATAGTACGATAAAAACGCACTGGCGGTTCAGGCGCAAGTTGAGTGGTAACTCTATGAGTGATCATAAGTTTTAGTTATTGATAAAATAGTTCACAGCCAACAGTAAAAACACTATTGACCACAAATATTATACCACAAAAGCTAGGTATTACCTAGCTGTGTATAACTTTAACTTGATGAATACAAATTGTGTCCTCGCCAGGAGTCGAACCTGGATTTCCGGCTTCGCAGGCTAGTGTCCTATCCATTGAACGACGAGGACTAATACTACTTACCAATTAACCTTTCAATCGCTTTTCTACTTTTCCATTTTTTAATCTGATACTCACGACTCTGAGCTTCGCTCCTACTCACAAATGATTCTTCATACACCAATGTAAACGGTAACTTACTCTTAGTCGAACTAACCCTTCCTTTCGAATGTTTATCCAGTCGTTTTTCTAAGTTCTCAGTGCTACCAACATAATATGACCCGTCAATAAGTTTCAAAATATACATTTGGAACATACGATTTCATATCCATTGAACGATCCCGATTCTGTTCGCACAGAATCGTGGATGCTCGACTTTGCCGAAGCAAAGTCGGCACGAGGACGTATCTTTTCTATTCCTAATGCAACTTTAGAACTCTCCCCAACCTGTCGCTCAAAGGCTCTTCTTCTTGATCTAAATCCTCTACAATAAACTGATTAAGAAAATCCCTAATCGGCCGAGGATCATTGTCCAAAAGCGGAACTTGTAAACGATGTTTGAGAATGTTGTTGGTTGTAAAATACAGATTTTTTACTCCCGGTGGATTATAGACTATCCAGTAGTTAACAATGTCTTTAAAAGGATAGTATATATCTCCAACAATGATGCCAGCCTCGGTAATTCCGAAGAAAACATCCATTGGAGGTTGAATATCCTGCAAGAACAGGATAATCCCAAACAGTACCACTATAAGGGTAAATAGATAATTACCAGAAATAAGAGAAAAAAGCAAGAGCCCGGCGCCAATCACCCCGGCAATGATATACCACTGACGACTACGATCATGCTGATCGTATTCGGGAACAGTCCAAGAAAAAACCAGCTCACCCGTGCTTGCATCTTCTCTATTTAAGTTTACGGACATACGATTTATAAAATACTAAGAGCTAAATTATAAATACTAAAATTAAATTTAGAATTTATCTCATGTGGCCACTACTGGATTCGAACCAGTGACCTTTGCAATGTGAATGCAACGCTCTAACCAACTGAGCCAAGTGGCCGCTTAAAGCGACCCTCCTTGTGACAAACTATACCATATTTTATAGTTTTGAGTCAAAGAAAAAATAAAAATATTTAATAAATTCCAAGGTTGCTTTTACCCCTTCTCTATGTTAAAATTAATTATTCGCTAAAAAAATAATCCAGTTCTGACTTAACACTCTAAAAATTATGGATGATCAAAAAATAAACCTTCTACAACCTCAAGATTTACCCCTTTCTCCCCCACCTAAAAATAAAACAAAAAGGTTGGGATTTTTGTTTATTGGCATAGCTATCATTGTTGTATTGCTTGTCAGAAACCATAATATGACCAAATGGCCAGGAGGAGCGTCTGATTATGACCCGCTTACACTCAAACCAAAAAAAATTGGTTTCTTACAAAATGTCAGAAATTTTATTTTCAAATCGGACAATGTGATGGTCGGCCAGCAGGATGACAGAATAAATATTTTACTTTTGGGAATTGGCGGTCCCGGTCATGACGGAGCCTACCTAAGCGATACTAATATTATTTTAAGCATCAAACCAAGCACCAAACAAGTCTCCATGGTTTCTGTCCCTAGAGATCTTTCTGTAAAAATTCCTGGACATGGAGTCAGAAAAATAAATAATGCCAATGCTTTTGGTGAAGCGGCTCAGTCTGGCAATGGTGGAGAATACGCCAGAAAAATTTTTGAAGAAACTTTTGGAATCAGTATACCTTACTATGCCAGAGTTGATTTTACCGCCTTCAAAGAATTGATAGATGCAATCGGCGGAGTAAACCTCGATGTAGAGAGGTCTTTTGTAGATAGTTCTTACCCTGGAGAGAACGACTCTTACCAGACTGTAATATTTGATGCTGGTCCACAACATATGAATGGAGATAGAGCTTTAATTTTTAGCCGCTCCCGTCATGGCTCAAACGGCGAGGGTTCGGATTTTGCTCGTGCTAAAAGACAGCAAATGGTTTTAGCCGCTTTCAAGAAAAAACTTCTCTCTACCGAAACTTTTCTCAACCCTCTCACTTTGCAAAAAATTGTCTCGTCTCTTTCCCAACATATAGTCACAAACGTTGATTTTGGTCAGATGATGTTTTTGGCTAGTTTTGCTAAAGAAATAAACACGGACCAAATTAAAACTCTGGTTTTAGATGATTCACCAAATGGATTTTTAAAATCCATTATAGGCGAAGGGGGTGCCTACCTGCTTGTACCAAAAACCGGCAATTTCTCAGACATAGAAACTTCTATTAATACTATTTTTGATAGCACGACAACACCTGCTCTCTATACACCAACAGAAACAAAGACAAATGCACCATCAATGACTATCCCTAGCGCTAGAATAGATATTCAAAACGGTACTTGGCGAGCTGGTCTTGCAGCCTCAAAGAAACAGGATCTAGAAAAAGACGGAGTTTTCATCTCCAATCTAGCCAATAGCGCCAAAAGACCTATTGCTAACACTACTATATATATTGTTAATAAAAACGTGCCTGATAAGGTAATAACTACCCTAGCAGCCAAACTAAAGGCTCCTTTTACGACCAACTTGCCAGAATGGCTAAAAATAGCGTATACTGAGGCCAATACCTCTACAGAAGCACGTCCGCCCGAACCGGACATTGTGATTATGCTAGGAGAAGACGCGTTGTAATTTATCCCGCTACAGCGGGACCCCGCCTCATGGCGGTGGAGATTTAAAATGAAATGATATGGCTACTCCCGCAAAAATTATAGACCAAGAACTCCCTTCCGTTGCCCTGGTTGGCCGAGTTAACGTTGGCAAATCAACTCTCTTCAATAAAATGATCGATGAAAATAAGGCGATTGTCTCCACTATTCCCGGCACCACTCGTACCAGAAATATTGGCCTAGTGACTTGGCGAGGTAAAAACTTTACTCTTGTAGATACTGGCGGTATTACTTTTGCCGAAGACATTGAACTTGAAGATGAAATAGTTAAACAAACCGAACTGGCTATCAAAGAATCCGATTTGATTATTTTTGTCGTTGACGCTCAAACCGGACTTCTCCCCCAAGAAAGAGAGATAGCTAAACGCCTCATCAAAGATAAAAGCAAAATAATTTTTGTGGCCAACAAAGCTGACAGTGAAAAATTACGAGTAATGGTCCACGAAGGCGAATGGCTCAAACTAGGGCTTGGTGAACCATTTCCAATTTCGGCTACCAACGGCGCCAACGTCGGCAATTTGTTAGATCAAATTTACAAACGTTTAACCAAAACTTCCAAAAAACCAAAGAAATTAAAAGATGTAAAACCTATCAAGGTAGCTCTAATCGGCAAACCCAACGTCGGTAAGTCTTCACTATTTAACGATTTGATTGGCAAAGAAGAAGTGATTGTTAGTAGTTTGGCACACACCACTCGTGAACCGCACGATACTCTCGTAGAAGTAGATGGACAGCCAATAATTTTTGTCGACACTGCTGGTATCCGTCGCAAAGCCCGAGTTGATGGCGAACTAGAAAGAGCTGGTATTGGCAAGAGCTTAAACATGATTAAAAAATCTGACATTGTACTTTTAATTCTTGATGCATCCGAACCTATCAGTACTCAAGATCAACAATTAGCCGGGCTACTGAGAGAAAACACTCGGAGCACTATTATTGTGGTCAACAAATGGGACTTAATAGAAAACTACCAACAAGGCGGCACTCCATCTCGTGACGGCGCTGGCACGGAAGAATTCCGAAACAAATTCAGAGACAGGATTTATGCCGACTTCCCCCATCTTGATTTCGCGCCTGTTATTTTTACTAGCGCCAAAACCAAATATAAAATCCATCAAATTTTCCCGCTCATCATGCGCGCTTGGGAAGAAAGACATACTATTGTACCTGAAGATGAACTAAAAACATTTTTCAAAGAAGCGACCAAAGACCATCGCCCTTCTCGCGGTAAGGGTACACGCCATCCAGATATTTTATCCTTCCATCAATTGCACAACAACCCACCGCTATTTGAGATGATGATCAAATTCAAAACTTCTATTCACTTTTCGTACGTGCACTATATCCAAAATCGCCTGCGCGCCAGATTTGGTTTTTTTGCTTCGCCAATTGTGATAAAATTAACTAAACTTCGAAGGAATGTGACAAACTTAAAATAGTATATGAGAGACTGGTTTAGTTGGGGGGGGCAACGGGAAGAAGTTTTAAAATCTAAAGAAAATCAATATAATGAACTTAGAGATATTATTGGTGTTGCTCTCAATAATACAATAATTTATTGTAGTAGATTAAGAAATTTTTCCAACCGTGGGGTGCAAAGAATACACGAATTTTCAAATAGACTAGATAATATTGTGCAATTTTATTTACAAAGCGGATACGACACAAAAAAAATAGACAACGCAATATCAATGTTACAGGAATTACAAAATGACATTACGAAATTTAATCCGAATAAGTATAGAAGTTAAACATACAAACCTTCTTATGCGCCTTATAGTTGGCCTCGGCAATCCAGAAAAAGAATACGAAAACACTCGCCATAATGCCGGATTTTTAATTTTAGAAAAACTGGTTACCTACTACAAACTTCCAGAATTTAGCTTCAACAAAAAAACAAACTCTTTGATCTCCAAAGGAGAAGCCGACAGCAAACGCGTAGTCTTGGCCATGCCTCAAACATATATGAACCATTCTGGCGTAGCTGTCCGAGCTCTTCTTGATTTTTATAAACTTACAATGAAAGATATTATTGTTATTCACGATGACAAAGATATTCCGCTTGGTGAAACTCGCATCCAAACTAATCGCGGTCCAGCCGGACATAATGGCATAAAATCTATTATCGAACATCTAGGCACTCAAGATTTCACTCGCATCCGTGTTGGTGTCGCTCCAACCGAACAAGGAGGTATTAAAGATACAGCTAGTTTTGTGTTAGGAAAATTTACCGCTTCTGAAAAAAAGGTTTTGAATCAGGTGACTGAAAATATTATTAAGGAACTACAAACTCTGGCATAGTTGTCATTCTGAGCAAGGCGAAGAATCTTTCCGTTAACAGAACTAATTTTCGGAAAGATCCCTCGTCGGCTACGGCCTCACTCGGGATGACAATACGGACAATCCTAATAAGCTAACCAGCTACAACCTAAAAAGCTAACATACATGAAATACCACGCCGCCTTGGCGCACTTCCCAAAAATCACCTACAACCGCTATCAAAAACTTGCGGCTTATTTTTCTGATCTGAAAAATGTTTGGGAAGCCGAAATTAGCGACCTTATCCCCTCTGGTCTGGAAGAAAATATTGCGCAAGAATTTTTGGTTTGGCGCGAAGCCAATCCAATAGAGAAAATTATGGAGAGATTGGAGAAAGAAAAAATAGAAACTGTTTCTATCAACGAAACCAGTTACCCAAAACTACTCAAAGAAATTTCTGACCCACCGCACACATTATTTATTCGCGGTAAATTACCAGCTGACGGTCTACCAACTTTGGGCGTAGTCGGCACCCGTAAATTTACTTCTTATGGCAAACGAGCTTGCGAAGATATTGTCGGTCCGCTCGCTAAACAAGGCTTTGTCATCATTAGCGGTCTAGCGCTTGGGATTGATGGTGTTGCGCACCAAATCACTCTTGATAACGGCGGCACAACCGTAGCTGTGCTTGGTACTGGTATCAACAAAAGTAGTGTCTACCCAACTTTTCATCAACCCTTGGCAGAAAAAATTATCAATTCAGGCGGAGCTGTTATCTCCGAATATCCTCCCGGTTTTGCCCCAACTCAATATTCTTTTCCCGCTCGCAATCGTATTATTGCCGGTCTAAGCTTGGGCACACTTGTCATAGAAGCTCCAGAAACTTCCGGGGCTCTCATTACTGCCCGTTGCGCCTTAGATTACAACCGAGAAGTTTTTGCTATTCCACACCCAATTCATTCACCCACGGGCATTGGCCCAAACAACCTCATAAAAATGGGCGCTAAACTAACTACCCAATCTCAAGATATTACCGAAGCTTTTAATATTGAAGGATTAGTTGAAACTATTAAGAATCGAGAGATTTTACCCTCCAGCCCTACTGAAGCTGGAATTCTGACCTGCCTTTCCAAAGAACCACAACATATAGATGTAATTATAAAAACAAGCGGTTTGGATAGTTCTACCATTAGTAGCGCTATGATTTTAATGGAAATGAAAGGTATGATTCGCAACTTGGGTGGGATGAATTTTGTATTGAGATAAATTGACTTAGATTGACAATTGCATTTTTTTATATTATCGTTAGACAAACTCACACTCATTAATCTGTCTAAATCCGTTCAAAATCTGCTTAAATCTGTGCTATGAAAAACCTCGTAATTGTAGAATCCCCCACCAAAGCCAAAACCATTTCCAAATTTCTTGGCAGAGATTATATTGTTAAATCTTCTTTTGGTCATGTGCGAGATTTGCCGAAAAGCAAACTTGGTGTTGATGTTGAACACAATTTTGAACCACACTATATTGTCAGCCGAGACAAAACCAAGATTGCCAAGGAACTCAAAGAGGCAGCCAAAAAATGTGACGCGATCCTATTTGCAACTGATGAGGACCGTGAAGGAGAAGCTATCTCTTGGCATTTAGCCAGTATCTTGGGAGTAGAACCGGAAAAAGCAAAGCGTATTGTTTTCCATGAAATCACCAAACATGCCATTATTCATGCTATCGAAAATCCTCGCCCCTTGGACCTTAAGATGGTAGATGCCCAACAAGCCCGTCGTGTGCTCGATAGACTGGTTGGCTATGAACTATCACCCTTCTTGTGGAGAAAGGTAGCCAAAGGCCTCTCCGCAGGCCGTGTACAGTCTGTGGCTGTGAGACTAGTAGTGGAGCGAGAACGAGAAATCAAAGCCTTTGTCCCTGAAGAATACTGGGGTATTGATGGTATTTTTAATACAAACACCAAAGATCAAATCACTGCCAAACTTTATACTATTGGCGATAAAAAAATAGACAAACTAGAAATAAAAAACAAAGAACAGGTAGATAAAATTTTGGCTGACTTGGCAAAAAGTAATTATAAAATTACCGAAGTAGAAGAGAAAAAAACCAAACGCCTCCCCTCTCCTCCTTTTACCACTTCTACATTACAACAAGAGGCCAATAACCACTTGGGTTTTTCTGCCAAACAAACCATGCGCTTGGCACAACAACTTTACGAAGGTGTGGAGCTCGGCACCAAGGGCGCCATTGGTCTTATCACCTACATGCGTACCGACGCCGTCAACCTCTCTGACAAATTTCTGACCGAAGCCAAAGAATTGATTGGTACTGAGTTTGGTAAAAAATACCAACTATCTGAGCCAAGAAAATATAACAATAAAAGTAAAAATGCTCAAGAAGCCCACGAAGCTATCCGCCCGACTGAAGTCAGTCACACTCCACAGTCAATCGAACAATACTTGGATAGAAATCAATTCAGGCTCTACGATCTCATCTGGCGCCGAGCCACCGCCACCCAAATGGCGCCGGCCGAACTCAACGCTACCACCATCAATATTGCTTCCGATAAGAATTACACATTCCGCGCCAATGGCCAGACAATTATTTTTGATGGCTTTCTCAAACTTTTCCCTGACCGTACCAAAGAAAATCTACTACCAAAAGTAAACACCGGAGAACCTCTGACCTGCGCCGAACTCAAACCCGAACAACACTTTACCGAACCGCCCGCTCGATATTCAGACGCAACTCTGGTCAAAGAAATGGAAGCCTATGGGATTGGCCGACCTTCTACTTACGCGCCAACTATTGCCACTATCGAAGACCGTGGCTATATCGCGCGAGATGAACGAAAAAAGTTTTTCCCAAATGATATCGCCTACGTAGTTAACGATTTACTGGTTGAGCATTTTCCACATGTGGTTGATTATCAATTTACCGCTGAGATGGAAAACAGTCTAGATGAAATCGGCCACGGCAAAAAAGAATGGCGTAAAGTCATTGGCGGTTTTTGGGCACCATTCAAAGCTAACCTGGATAAAAAAGAAATAGAAATTTCCAAAAAAGAACTGACTGAAGAAAAGTCCGATGAAGTTTGTGAAAAATGTAATTCACCAATGATTATCAAAACGGGACGCTTTGGTAAATTCTTGGCTTGTAGTAATTATCCAGAATGCAAACACACCAAATCTCTCAATCCCGAAGAAGCCAAGCAACAAGAAGCGGTGGAAGCCACCAATGAAAAATGCGAAAAGTGTGGCGAACCGATGAGCTTGCGTCGCGGACGCTTTGGTCCATTCTTAGGTTGTTCTGGTTACCCAAAGTGCAAGAACATCAAAAATATTGAGGTAAAAATGAACATGAAATGCCCTAAGTGTGGCGAGGGTGATATTTGTCAGCGCCGAAGCAAGCGTGGCAAGCCATTTTACGGTTGTAATAAATACCCTGACTGTGATTTTGCGTTATGGGAAAAACCAAATGGTGAATACTGCCCTAAGTGCAAACAACCGCTCGTCTATGCGGCCAAAGGTGTTATCAAATGCTCTAGTAAAGAATGTGATTTCAAAAAAGAAGCTGAAGACACCACACCAACTGAAGCTGAAAAAACTCCTACCGAAGAATAAAAATACAAACAAAAAACTCCCTAAATACTTGGGAGTTTTTTGTTTTAAACTCGTGCCTTCGGTAGGGATCGAACCTGCATCATCAGCTTCGGAAGCTGGTATCCTATCCATTGGACTACGAAGGCGATACCAAGCTGTCATCCCGAGCGAAGTCGAGGGATCCCTTATACTAAGTTTTTGCAAATAATATGTTTAAGGGATTCCTCCACTCAATCGCAGAAGCTCCTTCGGTCGGAATGACAACGCACTTAAAACAGTCGCCGTAATTTTCTCAACAGTCCATAAATAAAATATTTTTTTCTATCAATCACTAAATCAAAAGTGCCTGGCATTTGTTGAGATGCACCACCAAAACCTAATTTAAAACGAGTGACACCTGCATACTGATGCTTGGAGTCGTATTTATAACTGTCATCCTGAGAGGTTAACGCCCCGAAGGATCCCTGTCCGGTTTGTCCGTTGTCATTCCCAACTTGATTGGGAATCCAGGGTACGTTCAAATTGTCTGGATTCCCGCTTGTGGCGGGAATGACATTTAGCCGTGGTGCCACCCCAAAAAAATCATATCGCTCACAACCAAATTTTTTTCCCATTTTCATTCCTTCCCATTGCAACAGATATGGCGCCATCAAATTTCTGAATTCATAATCCGAAGCGCCGTAAAGATAAGTAAATGTATTGCCAAATCTAACAAAGACAGCACAAGCCACCGGCTTATCTTGTTCGCCACCGCCATGAGGCGGGGTCCCACTTAGGCGGTGATAAGCCGTTAATTGATACACCATTGGCGAAGCTAGGACCTTCTCATAATGACTCTTATGGTGCAAACCAAACTTATCTCGACTGCCGGTTTTATTCATCAAGCCCCAAAATACTTCCAAGTTCTTTTCATTTTTAATTTCCAAATTTTTCTTTTCTGCCAGATGAATATTATATCTAGTTTTACTGTGCATACCTCCAAGTAAACCATCTAAAGATTTATTCAAATCTAAAACTAACGTCGCAGATGGATTTATATCAATTGTTTTCTGAACTGCAAACTTGGAACTGGGAACCATTGTTTCGGGCTCTACTCTAAAAAAAATACAGTTTTTATTTTCTAAATATTTTAAAATGCATTCGTAAACCTGCGAACCTGCCTGTCCGGCAGGCAGGCTATGAACTGCAAACTGTGAACTAATAATGGGTCCTTGTGAGCAAAAAGCATACTGCCAACTAAAAAAAATCTGGCTATAAACCACCTGCGCTTGCGCTAACACTTCACCATTTTCTACCACTACCAATCGTTCTACCTTTTTTCCTTCTGCAATCAAAACATCGCCCCAAGCCCAAGACTGAGTAAAATTTCCCGAGCTTGCGTTGTCTACAAGCCACTGATCCCAGTGTTTTTGATCTGTCCCGATCTCGATTCGCATAGAGATCGTGGATGCTCGATTTTGCTGAGGCAAAATCGGCATAATATTTTGTATTTCCATTAGCCCATCTTACCTAAATAGAGATGAAAAATCAAATTAGAGTACTTAAAAAGACCCTACAAGGGTCTTTTTATAAATTATTCAATATTAAATTTTGCTTTTATTTCCGCTCGTCTATTTTCATCAGCTACTTCACGGGCAGCTCTTATTTCCGCCATGGATTTTGCTATTGCAGCTTCCCGACTTGCTTCTCGATTAGCTATTTCAGCATTTAACCTTTGATCGCTTTTTTCAATTCCTTCTGCCATAGCTTGTTGGTATGGAACCTCTGAGTCTAACAAACGCCCATTATCAGCTGCTTGATCTGCTAATATTTTTTCCAGTTTTTTATCAGGGATTTTTACTGATTTTCTTACTCTGTTAAGATCCTGGTAAAAATTTTCTGGTCTAGGCTGTTTCATACAATTTACGTTAATAAATTATTTAGATATACCAAATAATTTTCTTCCGAAAGATGCAATTTTTGCGCCAAGGCCCATTTTTGCTGGTTTTTGGTTTACAACCTGCCAAACTCCTTCTTTACCAAGTTGTCTAATAATGTTTGGATTATTTAAATCTGCTACAGTTACCTGCTGAAGTTGATGATCCAAGATTGGCTCGGCCCCCTTAAGTTCTTCAGCTTCTCTAGCCATAATCTGATACACTTCTTCTCCGGTAAGTTTGGCACGTAATTTTTCGCCGGCTTTACCTTCAAAATCCTTGACTGTAATTTCCTCTAAATCATTAATACCTAATTCCATTACGGGCTCTCGATTCATAATTTCTACAACCTCTACTGGAGTAAGATGATTAATAAATTTTCTTTCACCATGAACGTCAGCTAAGAGCTGCTCACGTGTTATATCATCTGGTTCCAGATCAACATCATCTACATCTTCAACATAATCCCCGCTCTTTAGCTTAACACTAGTTCTTGTCGCAACTTCTCCAGTTTGGAGCTCTCTAGTCAAAGCTGAAAAATCTCGTGTTGCGACTGCATCATTATCAGACGGGGGCTTTAAAGGCAACTCTCTCTTGCGTGGAGATGTGCCTTTGGCAAACTGACCGATTGGTCTACTAACATCTCGGTGACTAATATTTCTATTAGGATTCATTTGAGGGCTTGCTGCGACAATATCTTCAATTGTGCCCCTTGTATCCTTAACTTTAAACGGAGATGGGGTTACAGCTGTGTACTCGTCTTTAAATTCATCGACTGTTTCAGCATCACCGTTTTCATCTTTGTTCAATAACTCCAAATCACCGTCAGTTAATACGTGCTCTGTATCGCCACCGGCATCTTGATGTTCACGACCCGATGGTCGCATATGCACTGTTTCTTCATGGGGAGATCTTGTTCCTACTTCTGGGCTCATATAATTTTAAATTAAAAATTATTTAGATTTGGAAAAAATTCCTTTTAATCCACTCTTTAACTTCCCCCAAAGACCCGGCTTTGATTCTACCTTTTGTTCAGGTAGCTGTTCATTGTCTTTAATATACCAATTTTCTATATTTGCTTCATCAAATTTCAGATCTCTGGGCTTTAACTGCTTTTGCAGTTCAGCTTCACTTAAATACTCTATGCCCTCTGCTTCATTTTGCAATCTCATTTTTGCCAGCTCTCTCTCTTCTTCAGCTTCACCAGCTTTTAACTGGAAGGCTAGATGTTCTTTAGGCAAATACAAACCTTCTGTAATGTTTTTTGAATGTATTACTTGACTTTCTTTCTCTTCAGCCTCTTGAATTGCTTTTCTTAAATTTGGCAATTGCTCCTTAACTTTTAAAAATTCAGGATCTTTGGCATTAATTGATTCTAGATCTAAATCAATATTTTCTTTTAATTTTAGCGCATTTTTATATATCGTACTTTGCCCAGCTGCCTCATCTGCCACATCCACGGCTAAAATCATTTTATTATAAAGATCATTTAAAGATTGTTTTTTTGTCTTATTTCTTGAAAACCAAGTCACTTTAGGTGGTTTTTCAAAAACAAGATCCTCAACACTTACTTTGCCATACTTTTGGGGATACACTTCTCTTAAAGCCGTAGCATAAGCTACTTGAAAACCGTCTGCTATAAATCGTGTTTTCCTTATCTCTTCTTTTTGATTTCTAATATTCACCTCTTCCTGTTTATGCTTTCTTATTACTTCGATTTTCTTAGCTTCAATATCTCTTAATTGAGCATCTGAAAGCTGGGATGCCGATTCATGAACAAAAATTGTCTGAACTGGATTGTTTTTCTTATCTAAAATACGTTTAGCCTCGGCCATAGTCATTATTTTTGGAGTCGAGCCAACCATTTGTTTCTCAGTATAAGTAGTATCAGTATTAGAAATCTTGGCTGATACTTTTTTATTTTTACCTAACGGCTTGACTGTTTTATCTTTTAAAATATGATCTTTTCTCAACATTGCGGCACTTGAAAAGTCTGCTACTATTTTTTTTGCAAATTCATTTTCAGCTATTAATTTTGCATTTTTCATTTCCCTAGTAGCCCTTAGGTTATCTCTAATAAGGTTACTTTCTGGAGCAATTTGTTCGCTTAACAATTCAAGTTCTCTTGCAAGATTATCAACTCCATCTCTTTCTAAATTTTTTGCATTAGAGGCTGTTAAAGCAACCTCTGTTGTAGCTACTGGTTTACCTTGTTCAAGGGCATTTTTTTCCTCTTCAATCGCCTGTAAATACCGGGAGTCAACAACTACAGACTTGGTTCTGGCTCCCTTGCTGTGAACTAAGGAACTAGTGTCTATTTTAAATAATTGTTCCCCCTCTGGTACTCTCATAAAAAATAACTTAAAATAACTAAATTTACTTAAATATTATAGCATATTTTAGCCATTTTGTCAATCCAAATTGCTTAAAATATAGGGTTTTTGGCACTATTTTTGGCCTAGCTCTTGCCAAAATTATCAATTTATAGTAGAATATTATTCATCATTAACCTAATTTACTTACCTTAAATTCAGACATAGAAGCAAAGCTTGAATTTTTGTCAGGCTTCGCAAATGAAAAAACAACATTTTTTTCATTTGGCTCAACCTTAAAAAATATGGGTTTACCTGGCCATAGACGAACATCTTCACACAAACGCCGACGCGCCGCGCATTTTGCGCTTGAGACAACCGCTTTCAACGCTTGTCCTAAATGCAAAAAACCTCTTCGCCCACATCGCGCGTGCGCTTTTTGTGGCACTTACAAGGGACGCAGTGTAGTAAATGTTGACAAACGCGCTACTCGCACCACAAGAAAAACAAAGGCTTCTAAATAGTTTGATTCTTCAATTTCCTATCTTCGCACATAACATATGTCTAACCGCCATTTAGCAAGAAGTATTGCTATGCAGGCACTCTTTGAATGGGATTTCCGCGGGCAACCGGCGGATATTTTGCCGACTATTATGGATAGAGATCTAAGAGAGTTTGGCCCGGGGTTGGACGAAACTGAATTTGCCAAAAAAATTATAGAGGAAGTTGTGGGCAATATGAAAGAAATAGACACTTTGATCCAAAAATATGCTCCGCAATGGCCGATTGATCAAATTACTATTATTGATAGAAATGTCTTACGTATTGGTATCTACGAACTCAAATTTAAGAACGAAGTCCCGCCCAAAGTAGCCATCAATGAGGCAATCGAACTAGCTAAAAATTTTGGCGGTCCATCCTCTGGTAGATTTGTAAATGGCGTCCTTGGCGCTATCTACAAAGAAATGGATGATAAAGAAAAAGAAACAAGTAAATAAAATTATTATGTCAAAAGTTTTTGATCTGGAAGAAGTTAAGGAAAAAGATTTTCCAGGATTACAGGAAAAATTAGATATCAAATTTAAGCATCCTGAAATTTTGGTACAAGCTTTTGTCCACCGATCATACCTCAACGAACATCATGATTTTATTTTGGGACATAATGAACGTTTAGAATTTTTGGGAGATGCGGTTTTGGAACTTATTGTCACTGAATTTCTTTTTCGAGAATACGGCAACCCTGAAGGCGAACTTACCAACTGGCGCGCAGCTCTCGTTAATGCCAAAATTCTCGCAAGCATCGCTTACGAAATTGGCATGGAAGAATATTTATTCCTTAGTCATGGCGAAGCCAAAGACGCAGGCACCAAAGCTCGAGACTATATTATGGCCAATGCCATCGAAGCGCTCATCGGCTCTATCTATATAGACAGAGGTTATGAAGTAACCCAAAAATTTATCGGCCAATGGGTTTTACCAAAACTTCCTTACATTTTAGAAAATGGACTATATATGGATGCAAAGAGTCGCTTCCAAGAATCTGCCCAAGAAATAGAAGGAGTTACCCCAACCTACAAAGTTCTAGAAGAAGAAGGGCCTGACCATATCAAATCGTTTAAAGTAGGTATTTATTTAAACAAAGAATTAATCGCTACCGGTAGCGGTACTAGCAAACAAGAAGCCCAAACTGAAGCGGCTGAGGCAGGACTCAAAATCAAAGGATGGAAAGGACCAAAGATAAATATAATAAAACTAAACGAATAAAACAACCGGGTCGCTAGCTCCCCGCAGTAGCGGGGCAGGCAGCTTACAGCCTCGCTAGCGACACACTATAATCAGTTATAAATAAAATAAATTTTTCCGATAAAGCATAGTCAATGCACAATCGGGTCGCTAGCTCAGCTGGTAGAGCAGATCCCTCTTAAGGATAAGGTCGTGGGTTCGATCCCCACGCGACCCACAACGTTAAGCGTTGTACCTGGGACGCTAAGCGTCCCACACAAACAAAAATAAATTGCTCCCGTAGTTCAGCGGATAGAATATCAGGCTTCGAACCTGAAGACAGGGGTTCGATTCCCTTCGGGAGCACATAAGATAAATTTAAAATTCCGACTTCATCGGAATTTTTTATTTATAATTTTTTAATAAAATATTTTTTATTTTATTTTTAAAAAAATAAAATTTTACCTACCCTGTGTATAACTTTCACTTTTACTATTCACAATTTATAAAAAACATTCTATAATAAATAAGTCGAGATAAATTTTTACAGCAATGCTTGTCTTGTAAAAGTTTCTTCAATAAGTTTTTTCTTTCCTCGCGAGTAGAAAAAACTTATATAAATTATAAAAATGAGAGGAGGTGCACAATATGGCAGCTAAAAAGAAAGCTAAGGCTAAGAAAGTAGCAAAAAAGAAAACAGCTAAAAAGGCTCGCAGATAGTCTTCAAAAAACTCCCCGATTAAATTCGAGGAGTTTTTTTATTCTTAAAATTCTGTGATGCTGAATTTATTTCAGCATCCATTAGTATATAGAGATCCTGAAGCAAGTTCAGGATGACAATTAAAAAAGTCGGCTCTGTTTTTTATTAAATTTAGCAACCGGTAAATTTACCTCAACTGAGCCAAAAATTCCATCATAACCAGGACTAACTTTGACATTTCCCTCACGCATATTGGCGATAGCTAACGCAATATTTTTATCAGTTGTTTGTTTTTTGATTTCTCCAACATCCGCATCTAATAAAATAAAAAATTCATTACCAATTTTACTGATTAACAAATCATACTCTTTTAAAACTTTCTTACTACTCACTCCCACTTCAAAAACTTTGGCAATAATCTCTCGAAGGGGGACAATGTATCGATGTGGAATAAACTTTTCTATCGGAATATCAATTTTTTTTCTGTCAGCTAAATCTTCAACGCGGTGTAAAACTCCAACCGTTAAATTTTTTTTACACTTTGGACAAATAAATTTATTTTGCTTCGTCTGGACTGGCGACAAACAAACTTCACAAGTCGCATGGCCGTCATAATGGTACTTCCCCTCTTCAGGGTAAAATTCTACACTATACAAAAACTTTTTACGATCACCCGTTTGGATAATTCTTTTTATTTCATAAAAAGTTATTTCTTTATCACTATCAAATGCAAAAACGTTAGCTTCTCTACCTAAATTACTCAAACTATGTGCATCTGAATTTGAAAGCAAAGTAATATTATCCAAAGCCGATAAACGATGATTCATCGTCGGGTCGCTAGACAGTCCAGTTTCGATAGCTCGAATATACGGAGTTAGCTCTTCAAAACAATCCTCCAGCCTATCATAGCCTGATTTTGAACCAAAAACAGCAAACCAGGGCGTCCAAATATGGGCAGGGATCAAGACAAAGCCAGGGTCAATATCTAATAAAATTTGTAGGATATTTTTGGCGGACAGACCCATTATCGGGCGACCATCCGAACGAATATTTACGCCTTTATCAGTCAAAACTTGATTAAACTTAGCTACCGCTTCTATGCTAGGTGCTAGGATAAGTAAGTGCACGCGACGAGTCACGTCTTTGTCTTTGTAAATACAAGAAATTTCGGTGCCTAAAATAAACCTGGTCTGACTAGTATTATTTTTTAATTTATACAGCCCTTGATTGTCTTCAGCCAAATTTTCTTGGATGTGTTTAAACCAGGCTGGGTGCGTGAAGTCGCCAGTTGAAACAATATTTATCCCCTTTTGCTCACAGGCTCGGGCAATATTTGGTAAGTCTAAATCCTTCGAGCAAGCGCGAGAGTAACGAGAATGAATATGAAAATCTAAAAATTTTTTAAGCATACACTTCGGCCCAATCTTTTGGCACTGAAACAGTAATATTTTTTCTTTCCTCACCAGTTGCCAAATCAAAGCTAAGAGAAGTGGCTGCGAGCATTATAGCGTGGTCTGGCAAAACATCAGGTGCACCATATTTAATATCACCAATAATCGGACACCCCATAAAAGCAAGCTGGGCACGGATTTGATGAGATCTGCCAGTGCCTAATTTAATTTTAAGCAAAGAATAATTTCCATTTGATTTTACAACTTCATAGGACAATTGGGCTTCTTGAGCGTCTTTGGTTTTTTGATTATAAACCGTAGTGCGGTTGGCATTTTCATCTTTTTTTAACCAATGCAATAAAGTATCTTTATTTTTTGAAGGTCTGCCAACCACCACCGCATGATAAATTTTTTCGACAGTATGCTCACGAAATTGCTCAGACAAACGGCTAGCGCCTTTGCTGGTTTTGGCAAACAAAACAATACCTTGCACATTACGATCGAGCCTATGAATTAGCCCCAAAAAAACATTACCCGGTTTTTCGTACTTATTTTTTAAATATTCCTTAACTTCATCCATCAAACAAATATCTCCACTCTTATCTCCTTGCACCAAAAGTCCAAGTGGTTTATAAACAGCCACTAAATGGTTATCTTCGTATAATATTTGAATGGACATAATTTTTTAAATAGAGCTCCAGCGCGCAAAAATACCAGCTGGCAAAACTCGGTCGCTGGACGATTCTCCCATAGTCAATTCTCCAATTTCAATCTCACCACCAAAATCTTTCAGCAAATCACCCAAGCTATTTTTATAGGCAATCGCCGAATAACCAGAAGCATAACCATTAACAATAAAAAATAGAGGTTTGTCGCTCAGTATTTCTTTACAAGAATCTAAAAGCCCCAAAAAGTCTTCTTCTATTTTCCACATTTCTCCGCCCGGACCATGACCAAAAGCTGGCGGATCCATAATAATGCCGTCATATTTTTTACCACGTTTTATCTCTCGAGTCACAAATTTTTGCGCATCATCCAAAATCCAGCGAACTGGCTTCTCTGACAAACCAGATAATTCAGCATTATCACGAGCCCAACCAATAGCTGATTTGGAGCCATCAATATGGACTACCTCGGCTCCAGCTTGAGCAGCCGCCAAAGTTGCACCACCGGTATAACCAAAAAGATTTAAGACTTTTGGACTCTCAGCTCTCTTTGCTTTCTTGATTTTTTCTCGAATCCAATTCCAATTACTAGCCTGTTCTGGAAAGACACCTGTATGCTTGAAAGCAGAGAGCTTAATCCAAAACTTCAAACCAGCGATTTCTATCGGCCAACGTTCTGGTAATTCACGACGCACATTCCAATTGGCATCGGTGCTGTCGCGATAAAAATAAGCGTCGGCTTTCTGCCAATCTTCTTCGCTTAGATTTTTTTTCCACAAAGTTTGCGGATCTGGTCTAGCCACCACCACATCGCCATAGCGTTCTAATTTTTCTCCATCACCACTGTCTAATAATTCGTAGTCTTTTTCTGACGGAATAGTTAAAATATTATAATCAGTCATATTATTTACCAATATATTCAATATCTTTTTCATCAAGTCGTCGCAAACCTTCACCCGACTCGACTTCCTCTACCGCATGAGCTACGAGCCCAGGCGTACGGGCGATAATAAAAAATCCGTCGATCAATTTCTGACTAAAACCCATATCCAATAAAATGGCCGCATTAGCGCCATCCATATTTAATGGCAATGGTTTTGAAGAAGTTTTATTTATTTCTTCTTTAACTTTAACAGCAAACTCGCTATACTTACCAAAAAAACCATTTTCTTTTGCCACTTTTAATAATGTTTCTGCACGGTTATCTACTTTTAAAACTTTATGACCAAATCCAGGGACATAGATTTTTTTGGATTTCAGTTCAGCGAGTAATCCTGGTAAGTCGTTTATATTAATATTTTCAACAAAAAACTTGGCTGCGCTTCCCAACGCCCCACCATGTCGAATACCACCAAGACCTATTAATCCAGCTGCGACTGAGCTGTAAAGACTTGTGCTTGTGGAAGCAACAATACGAGCAGCAAGAGCCGAAGGAGTACCCGGACCATGATCTATCATTTCCACAAGTATCGTATTCATCATTCTTGCTTCTTTTTCGGTCGGTAAAACTTCTTTTAAAATCAAAAAAATTACATCGGTAAAGCTTTTTTCAAGCGCTAATTTATCATGACTTTGACCACGGATTATTTCTTGCCCGTTGTTTACATTTGTAATAGCTGTTTTCCATTGCATAGTCTGTAATTTAAAATGATTTAGCTAGTATTGCCAAGTCTTCGTACTTATCTGCGATTTGGACTCCCACGGCTAACAGGGCTACTTCTTTTTCCTCTGCGCTCTGACCACGGCCCACAATAGCCCCAGCATGGCCAATATTAGCGCCTTCGGGGAAAACATTGGCAAACTTACCGCCGATATAGATAGCCAATGGTTTAGTATATTCTTTATTATTGATTAAATCAACTATCTCAAACTCAAAGCCACCGCCATGTTCTCCAAAAATTACCACCCCTTTTGTCTGCTCATCTTTTTCAAATAATTTTAACAAGTCCGCATAAGTGGTACCCATTAGTAAATCTCCCCCAACATGCACGGTAGCGCTTTGACCTAAACCGTTTTGAGAGAGTTGCCATGATAGTTCGTTACTCATTCCACCAGAACGAGAGATAACGCCAATTGAACCCGGTTTAAAAATTTCATTTACCAGTGGACCACCCATCACTCCCAAGCGACCAATACCAGGAACAACTAAACCCAGAGAACTAGGTCCCAAGATTTGAATATTTTTTTCTTTGGCCACTGCCAGACAATAGGCTGTATCCTTAATTGGTATTCGTTCTACAAAAACATTGATTAGACTTATACCACTTTCAATTGCCTCAAGAATGGCGGCCTTCGCAGCAAAAGGAGGCACATATACAACCGATGTATTTATCTCTGGGAACTGAGCAAAAGCTTCAGCAATAGAATTAAAAACTGGTTTGCCTTCTACCTCTTGTCCACCTTTTTTTGGCGTGACACCACAAAGGACATTGGTGCCATAATCTAACATAGCCTTAGCGCCTTTAGCACCTTCTTTACCGGTAATGCCTTGCACCAATACTTTTGTATTTTGGGATATTAAAATGCTCATATCTACTTTTTATAGATCACTCGCTGAATAAATAAAATAAGCCATATTGTACCGGTAATAAAACACGTTACCGTCGCAAAATAAAATGATAGGGAAAAATAAACTGCAGACGTAATATACAAACCGATAAATGTCGGGATTGAAGTTTGCAATGTAATCGGCCCTCTCTTCTCTCTAAACCCCTGGATAGCCTGTGGCATCAGCGACACACAAAAAGCGACGCTAGTGAGGGTAAGAACGATATCCTGCCATGACATATGATTAATTTTTACTAACCATATCAGCCAAAATCTGAGCGGTGGCGCTCATACCGATTTCTTTTTTAAACATTTTAATATTTAAATGATTACGCTCGGCGCATTCTGCCAAAAGCCTAAAAGCTTCAGCGCTCTCTGTACCGTCACGACGAACTACGATTGGATAGGTGGGTTTAATTTCATCCAAAGCATCAATAATACCTAAAAATGTTTCTTTAATGTTGGTAAAGTTGGCGACTACTCCTGCCATCCAGAGCCCACGAATACCAGGTTTGGACAAAACCACTTTGGCCAAAGCATAAACTTTTTCACGCGGAGGATTACCAGAATACTCAGTATAATTTGCCGGCTTGAGACCAACACCTATAAGTGCGTCCATATTGGCGATACTAGCACCACCACCATTTAAAATAACTGCAATATCTCCATCCATTTCAATATACTTGCCAGCCGTACCACGATAATAGGCTTCGCCCTCATCTATTTTTTTGGCGGATAATTCTCTTTCGGTAGGCAGGCGCCCCATCATGGTGCGTGGCGCCAAACTATTCCATTCTTCATGGCGATAAAAAGCATCGTCATCCAAAGCAATTTTGGCATCAGCCGCAAACCACTCCCCATCTTTTGTTTTAACAAGTGGATTTATTTCTACCACACGTGCGTCTTCTTGCAAAAAACATTGCCATAATTTTTCTGCGCATGGCAAGCCTGAAACAATAACTTCGCTTCTTATATCTAACAACTTTTTAGTTATTTTATCTTCAGCTACATCTTCTATATCCATTCCACCTTGCGAACTGTAAATTAAAATTGGCTGTTTAGTAATAGTATCGTAAGTAATAGAAATATAATGCTCTTCGGCAATATCCAATTTTTCTTCAATCAAAACCGCTTCTACATATTGGCCTTTGATATTACCACTAAAAAGTTCTGTAACAGCAGTTTCCACTTCTTCAGAGCTAGCGCAAAACTTGATACCATTATTCTTACCACGTTTGCCTGCCAAAATCTGAGCTTTCACCACGACGCTAGAAACTCCTAGTTCGTGGTATTTACTTTTGATATCATCCCCGCGCCAAACTACCACCCCTTTCGGAGTAGCTACACCATGCTTGGCAAATAAATTTTTCCCTTCAAATTCGTATAAATTCATACTATATAAAATCCATTCTAAATTCTACTCCATGTTTTTTAAATCCTAATTTCTCGTACCATGCATGGAGTTTTTCTCTGCCAAAACGACTGGTGCAAATTACCTTATAACAACCAATTTTCTTGGCTTCATCTATAGCTGACTCTACTAACTTTGTACCTAGACCACTTCCTCTCTGTGATTCATCAACAAACACATCCTCTAATAAACCAACTGGTTCTTTATGCACATCATTATAAATAATATACAATCGAACCCTACCAACTTCTTGGCTATTTTCTCGAGCGGTTATCTTAACCGCATAGCTATCTTTTAAAATTTCTTTCTGTAATTCCATAATTAAATATACTTTTTTAAAATAGGACTTAGTTTTTTTGGATCCAGCCCGCCTTCATTTCTTTCAAAACCTACACTTACAACCTTTCTATTTTTCAAATTTTCTTTATCAAAAGAAAAAACTCCCCAACTATTTTCTTGATAAATCTTTTTTTGTTTAGCATTAAGTTTATGACTATTATGAATAACCATATCAACCTTTCTAGGCAGATACTTCTCTAATTGCGCCACCATTTCACTTAGTTTTTCTGGCCCAGTCTCACCATTGAGCCTATAAGCACTACCAGCCAAAAATATTATTTTAGCTTTGGATTTTTTTATCGCTTCTTTTATTCCAACAGGTAATAAGGTCGCTACCAAACTTGTATATAGACTACCAGAGCCAATTACTATTGTATCTGCTTTTGTTATTGCCTGTACAGCTTGAGGATAAGCTCGACAATTTGGCTCTAACCAAACTCGTTTTATCTTCCAACCCCTATTATACCTCGGAGTATCTATAAACTCTTCTGTTCTTATAATTTTACCATTATCTAACTCAGCTACTAAATCGGTATTTTCCAAGGTGACTGGAAAAACTTTTCCTTGCGCTTCTACACTCTGGGATAAGGCGTCCAAAGCATAAATAAAATTACCGGAAAATTGACCAGATAAAGTTAAAAATAAATTACCTAAGTTATGACTATTTAATCTACCGGTATTTTTAAATCTTGGCTTATAAAAAATCTTTTTAAGAGATTGATAATCATAGATAGAAAGAGACAAAATCGCCCGCAACACATCCCCTGGTGGTAAAGTATTTAATTCTTTGCGAAGCTTACCAGAAGAACCCCCGGAATCACTCATAGAAACTATCGCTGAGATACCCAAATCATCTGCATATTTTTTCAACGCTTCCAAACAAATTGCCGAACCATTACCTCCGCCAATTACGACTACATTTTTCATACAAATTATTATTTGATAATATTCATAGCCTTACCTACCTCAGCAAAAGCAGACAGGGCCTGATCCATCTGTTCCTTAGTGTGGGCTGCGGAGATCTGAACTCTAATGCGTGCTTTGCCTTTAGGCACAACCGGATAAGTAAACCCGCGAACATAGATACCTTTCTTAAATAAAGCTGAAGCCATATCTCTGGCGAGTGTTTCCTCCATAAGCATAACTGGTGTTATTGGGTGTTTACCGTCACCACCAAGACTAAACCCAAGCGCTTCCATTTTACTTCTAAAGTAATTTGTATTTTCTTCTAACCTTTCTCTGCTTTTTATAAACTTATTGTCATAATTTTGCAACACATACAAAGCGGCGCTGACAATCATCGGTGGCAAAGAATTACTAAACAAACTCGTACGGCTTCTTTGGTGTAAAACTTGTATAATTTCTTTGCGTCCAGCAGTAAATCCTCCCCCTGCTCCACCCAAGGCTTTACCAAAAGTAGAAGTCAAAATATCTACTCTACCCATCACTCCCGCTTGTTCAATACTCCCCCGACCGGTTTTGCCAAGCACGCCACTGGCATGACTATCATCTACCATTACCATAGCGCAATACTTGTCTGCCAAGTCACAAATTTCTTTTAACTTAGCAGTTATACCATCCATAGAGAATACGCCGTCAGTGGCAATAAGTATCCGACGAGGTTTAGATACGGCTAAACAAGCTTTGAGTTGATTCTCCAAATCTTCCATATCGCTATTTTTATAACGATATCTTTCGGCCTTACACAACCGAACGCCATCGATAATACTAGCATGATTGAGTTCATCTGAAAAAATCGCATCACCTTCTTTAAGAATAGTTTCAAATAATCCGGTATTAGCATCAAAACAAGAAGTGTAGCTAATAGCATCTTCCATGCCAAAAAACTTACAGATTTCCGCTTCTAAATCTTTATGCACAGACGAGGTGCCAACTATAAAACGCACCGAAGCTTCGCCAAAGCCATATTTTTTGACACCAGCAATTGCCGCCTCAGCTAATTCTTCCGACGAAGCTAGTCCCAAATAGTTATTAGCACAAAAATTTAACAACGTCTTACCACCAACCGATATTTCTGGTTCTTGTTTGCCATCAAGCACGCCCACATCTTTCCACATACCTCCATCTTTTATTTCTTGTAATTCTTGTTCAAATTGTTGTTTGTAATTTGTGTACATAATTTGTAATTAAAACTTGATCAAAAGTTTAGGGTGCTTAGTCATCATCTCTTCGAATTTTTCTTTGGAATATTCAGCGATTGGCAAAATAGTGCCCTGACCACCATTTAAAATCACATCAAATAACTTTTCCTGAATACCGTTTGTTTGGTCTTCAAATAACTGCTTTGTAATATCCCATGTGCGCCATAATTGCCGGCCAATCACTAAATGAAGTGTGAATCCATTAAATATCATCCTGTTGTAATCTTCAAAAACAAAATCTCCCTGTTTAATTCCAAATAAGATAATATCTCCGCCTCGGCGGGTAGCGTATAAACAATTATTAGCAGACGAATTAAATCCTGACATTTCAAAACTTACATCTACACCAACATCATCAGTCAATTTTTTGATTTCTTCGGCCACAGCCATATCGTGCGCGTATGGTTTCGCGTTGTCTGATTTGCCAAGAGGTATTACGTGATCAATTCCTAATTTTTTGGCCATTTCAATAGCGGTCAGATTTGGCTCGACACCAATAATTGTTTTTGCTCCCAAACCCTTCATGACTAAAGTCAAAAATAAACCAATTGGCCCTAAACCAAAAATAGCGACAGTTTTATCTTTTACATCAACTTTACTACCCGCATGCACGGCGTTACCAAATGGCTCTTGCATAGCCGCAATTTCCGGACGGATTTTACTCGTATCAGTTTTGCGTAACACATGATCTGGTAATTTTATAAATTCCGCCAAACCGCCATCATGATGAATGCCCAAAATTGTTTCATTAGTACAAACCTCTCGTTGCCCGCGGGCACACTGATAACATTTCTGACAAAAAAGATGTGACTCTGACGAAACTAAATCTCCAACCTTAACATTTTCTACCTTAGATCCAACATCCATTATTTCTCCAAAAAATTCATGACCAATAATGCGATACGAGTTGCCACCATTTTCTATCTGCTTATCAATCGTGTTTAAAATAGCATCTCGAAAAGCAACCCTATTCCAAATACCTCTGTCGGTACCACAAATCCCAGCATAACGAACTTTCAAAATAACATGATTGTCTTCGGCTGAATTTGTTTTATCCAAAACTGGCTTTGGAATATCTACCAAATCAAACCCGCGCGAACTTTCCCAGTCTGTTTTGCTCTTATCAAAAACTAACGCCCTCATAAAAATTTAAAATTAAATTATTCAACCGTAACACTCTTTGCTAAATTACGTGGTCGGTCTACATCTCTACCCAGTGCCACCGCTGTATGGTAGGCAAAAAGCTGAAGCGGAAGGGTGTTTAATAAAGGTTCAAGCAGCTCCATCGTCGGTGGCACATAAATCACGTCTTGCGCCAGTTCAATTGCCTTATCATCCCCTTCGGTAGCTACTAGAATTATTGGCGCTTTTCGCGCTTTTATTTCTTCGACATTACTGCGCATCTTATCATATAATTGATTCTTGGTCATAATCGCCATGACGGGAAATTCTGGCGAAAGAAGCGCAATCGCACCATGCTTCATTTCTCCTCCAGGATAAGCTTCGCTATGAATATAGGAAATTTCTTTTAACTTGAGAGAGCCTTCCAAGGCAACTGGAAAATTTATCCCTCTACCTAAATACAACATATCCCGAGAATTCTTATACTTTTCAGCTAACTCTTTTATTTTATCACTCTGACTCAAAATAGATTTCATTTTTTCTGGAATCTCTACGAGAGCTTGCAACAATCTTTGCCCGGTGGCAATACTAAGTTTATTCAACCGGCCAAACTGCAACGCATACAAAAGTAATACTGCCACCATGTTTGTGTAGGCTTTAGTAGAAGCAACCGCCAACTCTGGTCCGGCATGAATATAAGTACCACCATCAGTTTCTCTGGCAATGGTTGAACCAACCACATTGACAATCCCGCGCACAAAAGCACCTTTTCTCTTGGCTTCTTTGAGAGCCGCAAGGGTATCGGCCGTTTCTCCAGACTGAGAAATACCAAAGACCAAAGTTTGATTATCAATAATAGGATCACGATAACGAAATTCACTAGCCACATCAACTTCGGTTGGAATTCCGGCCAACCTTTCAAACATATATTTTCCCACAATACCAGCATATGAAGCAGTTCCACAAGCAATAAGAATAATTCTTTTGATACTACGCATTTGTTCATCACTCATATTGAGCCCACCTAGATGAGCGGTACCATCTTCTAATTTATACCGTCCACGAATAGCGTCCTGGACTACATTTGGCTGATCAAAAATCTCTTTCAACATAAAATGAGGAAAGCCTTGTTTCTGAGCTTGTGCTTCATCCCATTCAATCTCTTCTACATGTTTAGTCACATTATGATCTTTGAGATTTACCGTATGTAGCTGGGTTCGGCTAATATCGGCCACCTCGCCATCTTCAAGAAAAATTACTTTCTTGGTATAAGCCAACATCGGTGTCGCATCGCTAGCCACAAAATATTCCTCTTCACCAATGCCAACTACCAGCGGACTCCCCATGCGAGCCACTACGAGCTGTCCAGGGCGGTCTGCATGCATCACAACGAGTCCATAAGTACCTCGAACACGGGCTAATGCTTCCAAGACCGCTTTGCGCAAATCACCTGTGTAATATGTTTCAATCAAGTGCGCCAAAACTTCAGAGTCTGTTTCTGATTTATATACATGATTTGCACCAAGCTTTTCTTTTAACTCTCGATAATTTTCAATAATACCATTATGAGCTAGAATAATTTTGCCGGTGCAGTCAGCGTGCGGGTGAGCGTTGCTTTCAGTCACGCTACCGTGAGTAGCCCAGCGCGTATGAGCAATACCAAATGTGCTATCAAAATTTTGAGTTTTTAGTTTCTCGGCCAAATTATCAATCTTACCAACCGCTTTGATTGTACAAGGTTTACCGTCATCAAAAACAGCAATACCAGCACTATCATAACCGCGGTATTCCAAACGACGCAGACCATTTATCAAAATTGGCAGGGCTTGCTTATTTCCAATGTAGGCAACAATTCCACACATATGATTTATGATAGAAAAACTTACTTAACTCTTCCTTATAACACCGCCCGCTTACGTTTGTCTGCCTCTTCCAGTTCTGCCGGTGTGTTTATACCAAACCACTCATTGCTATTTTTTAATTTTACTACTTGGATTTTTTTATTCTCATTACCGGCTACTGTTAAGGCTGTTGGCAAACCATATTCCCCTAATTTACGAAGGGGTGGCATAGACGGAAACATAGCCTCAAACCATTTACGATCAAAGCAAAAAGTGCCTGTGCTAATTTCTTTTATCATTTTTTGCTCATCTGTTAAATATTCTTTTTCGATTATTTCAATTTTGCCATCATCATGTCTGATAATTCTTCCAAGTGCGCTCGGGTCTTCAATCTCAGCCGACAAAACAGACACCGTTGCTTGAGCGGACAAATGTTCATTAATAAAATTAACAATAGTTTCTTCTTTATAAAAAGCGCTATCATCTCCATTTATAACCAAGATATTATCTGCTTCGGGAGACAACATCTGAGACCCTGTAAAGGCAGCGTGAGCAGTGCCCTTTTGCTCATTTTGATCTGCATAAAGCACTTCGTTTTGTAAAAATTCTTTTACCTTTTCTCTAAAAAAACCCACAACCAGCATTATCTGACTATTTTGAAAACCTACTTCTTTTAAGGTTTCTGTAATATAACTAATAATGGGCCTACCGCCAATTTCAAGCATTACTTTTGGCTTGTCTACACAATTGAGGCGAGTGCCCTTACCAGCGGCCAACACTACTACTCCTACTTTATCCAAGTTGTTGTTCAACATATTGTTTAATTTGAGTTAAGGTTGAAAAATAAGGAACTTTGATTTGTTTAGCATCTTCTTCTGAGTAACGCGTCGTATTAAGCTTTGTAATTAAAACAACAGATGGCAATGTATTTTTTACAGATGCATTCTCTCGCAAATTATCATTAACAAAAAAAATCTTTTCGTTTTTGCAACGATTTAATAAATAATTTTCTTTTCCACCGCTAACAATAACTACTTCATTAAAATTTTTATAAATTTTACTATTTTTAATCTTATTTAACTGAAATTTTTCATCTCCAGCGGAAAGTAAAATAAGGTTTTTTGAAATTTTTTTTAAAAAGTCTAAAAATAATACCGTATCTGAAAAAAGATAGTCTTTTAAAAACAAAGCGTTAAGCTCGTCTTCGACAATACTTGGAATATTATAACCTAATTCCCGCAAAAACTGTGCATGTTCCTCAAATGTATAGTCGTACTGATGAGGAGATACTGTACAAAGCGAACGCTGAAAAGTTTCTTTAATATGATTTTCAGTGGCTCCAAACTTAGAAAAGATACCAAAAATATCGGCTTGCAGAGCCACAGTGTCATATAAAGTATTATCCCAATCTATAAAAGAATAATTAAACATATGCTAAATTTTAATCCACAAACTATCAAAAATATTTTTTTGGGTTTCATAGACGCCGGAATTCTCTATCACTACTCCCACTGGTTCATTTTTGGCATCCAAAGAAATATATGCAGTTTTACCAGGATAGATAATAATATATGTTTGTGTGTCTGAAGATGCTTCGAGCCACTTACGCTCATCCAAACCGCGCAACTCACCACCTTTACCAATCGCAATTACTTTAACTGCAATGCCTTTAGCCAAACGCGCGTCGCTAAATGTTTCAAAACCATCATAAATATATTCACGAATTCCAGCCGTAGAATAAATCCGATATTCCATTTCTCCAGTTCGTTCACAAACTTCCAAAACATCTTCTAAAATTTCATGGATTTTTTCTTTTTCAAAATAACGAGCTACCGGGCGCTCTCCGCCTTTGTCGTGCAAGGATTTCAATTCCGGTACGAGCTGATCTATATCTTTTTTTACTTCTTGTAAATCTTCCATCTGCTTGGCAAGCAAGACATTGAGACGAGCTGGATCTTCAGCAACAAAATACTGCTTAGAATCCTTTTCATAAAAACCAACCAAGTCCTTTTCTCTCAACTCTTTCAGGAGCTCATGGACGGTACCACGGTTAATACCTGTATTTTCAGCCACTTCTCGTACTGAAGATGGCCCCAAACGAAGCAAGCCTACATACACAGTAGACATCTTGTCAGAAAAACCAAGTTTTTGTAAGAAATTAGTATGCATATTTTGGCTAAAATAAGCATAACATAGACAAAAAAAGCTGTCAATTTTTTTCTGACAGCTTTTCTGTGGATAAAGTACTTTTCCTTACTTCTTTAGAAGAAGTAAGCAAGAAGCGCGAGCTAATGAAACTACTCGGAGCCAGACAGGACTCACCCTCGCTTCCGCCCTGAACTCATCCGCCTTGGGCGGACTCAAACAGCAGGGCGAATTCTTTTGAAGAACCGCTCCGGCTCATCTCTGTCTGCTACCTCCTAATTTCAAGTCTCGCACCAACAACAACGATTGTCTATCCGAGCCTATACAAAACGGCGTGTACTTGCCACGGTGAAAACGAGCGGTTGCCAGTCGCTTGAGCGACTGGAAGTTGTCCTGCTGTGTGAGATCGGCCGTTAGAGACGGCCGATTGAGTTCAGGACAACAGTGAGTTTGAACCGATGGAAGTACCGACGGCGAGTATAAGGCTTCGGAAACTTTTCACTCCAGCTTTTGGTTACAAAAGGTGGAACAAAAAAAATTTATTTTCCTAAAACAATATCTGAAATAATCTTAAACCTATTTTTCACTGTTTTGTCCAAAAACTCCTGTCTATCTTCATCTGTCCTGCACTCTCCTATCTCCTGCCACAAGGCTCTGCCAGCCAAAAATCCAACCGCTCCGGCTGCCACCGCGTCTTTCAGTTGCTCATCAAATTTATCAAACTTTTCTCCTCGAGTTAGAAGAATCCAAGGAATATTCCCAACCAACTCATCTATTTTTTTACATGATTCCAAATCACCTGGATACTCCAATTTCCACACATCTGGCACAACTTCGCTTTCTAATAACATTTGCACCGAGCGCAGAACCCACTCACATCGGCTCTTGCCTAATTCTTCATTACCATATGTCACAATTTCCAAAAATAAAGGCAGGTCGTTTTGACGCGAATCTTCCAAGGCTTGTTTAGCAGTTTCTAGCTGCTCGTCACAATTTTTGGCTTCTGGATTAAAATACAATAATAATTTTGTTCCGCTTGCTCCCAGATCTTTTAATTGTTTGGCTGTGTATTCTAATTCTGTTGTTCTATCACCTTCAACATCTGTGTAACCGCTTTTTTCTAAAGGTAACAGATAAGGTTTATTTTTTGATTTGTAGCCAGCTAAACCCCAATCTACATCTAAAAGCACACCGCTAAATTGATCTTCAAGGGCGTTTATAACCATGCTTTTAACCTTGATTAAATCTTCGTCAGTAGCTTTATCTGGATTAGCAGGATTAACATATTTTTTAAAACTATCACGATGGTCAAAAGCCAACATTAAATATTTGCCTTGATTTTGAAAAATTGAGAGATCCATATTATTTAGAATACAGGAATTAGGATATAGGAAATAATAACATAAAAAGAAATAAAAAAACACTCCTATAAAAAATAATAAAGCGCCGCGTTTCAATGGACGGTACGCGACATAATTTCGTTAAATTAAAAAAAGACCATTGTCCTGGCGACGGCCTACTTTTGCCTTGCGGCTATCATCGGCGCTGATTGGCTTAACTTCTGTGTTCGGGATGGGAACAGGTGTGACCCAATCGCTCATGTCACCAAGAAAATGGTCTTTTTATTTTAAAAATTCAATTCATTGATCCAACAATAACAGGGTCTTTCTAGAAATCAGACGAAGACTTCTAGAATCAAAGCACTTCTTAGTGCTTCTTTCGTGCGCTTGACCGATTAGTACTCCTCAGCTTAACACCTTACGATGCTTACACATAGAGCCTATCAACCTCGTAGTCTACGAGGGGTCTATAACGAATGTTAATCTTGAAGACGGCTTCACGCTTATATGCTTTCAGCGTTTATCCGTGCCAAATAATAGCTACCCAGCAATGCCCTTGGTAGGACAACTGGTACACCAGAGATTTGTTCTTTCCGGTCCTCTCGTACTAGGAAAGAGCCTTCTCAACATTCTACGCCCGCAACAGATAGGAGACCGAACTGTCTCACGACGTTCTGAACCCAGCTCGCGTACCGCTTTAATTGGCGAACAGCCAAACCCTTGGGGCCTTCTTCAGTCCCAGGATGCGATGAGCCGACATCGAGGTGCCAAACCGGACCGTCTATAAGGACTATCGGGTCCGATCAGCCTGTTATCCCCGGAGTAGCTTTTATCCGTTGATCTTCCACTCTCCTATTTGAGGTGGTCGGTTCACTAACTTCTACTTTCGTAACTGCTCGAGTTGTAGCTCTTGCAGTAAAGCCAGCTTTTGCGTTTGCGCGTCCAGCTCGATTTCCATCCGAGCTAAGCTGACCTTTGTAAACGCCTCCGTTACATTTTAGGAGGCAACCGCCCCAGTTAAACTACCCATCAGACACTGTTTTCTCTGGCAGATTCATGTCAGAAAATTAGGCATAAAAACAAGTAAGGGTGGTGTCTCATCGTCGCCTTGCGGCTCCCACCTACTCTCAACATATTTATTCTTATACCAATATCAAATTGTAGTAAAGCTTCACGGGGTCTTTTCGTCTAGTTGCGGGTAGGAGGCATCTTCACCTCCCTTGCAATTTCACTGAGTCCCTCGTTGAGACAGTCCAGCTATCGTTATGCCATTCGTGCGGGTCGGAACTCACCCGACAAGGAATTTCGCTTACTGATTCCTCTACAATGGACTCTATCTTCACCCAGATTCTCGAGAGAGGCTGGGGCATAGCATTTAGTCTCTGAGGGTTCTCCGCCTTGAGCGGAGCCTTCCCTGCTGATTGGCTTTTGACGGCTTTCCAGCATATAGCTATGATCGGATTATATTTTATATTGCTATAAAATAAGGCAGCTTTTTTAAATGGCTTTAAAAAATTAATTATCTGCAATGGTAATTATTTTTTGTCACTGTTTACTATTTGCTATAATCGTCCCAATCCTAGTGAACTCAATTGCTTGAATCCACAACCTTAGGACGGTTATAGTTACCGCCGGCGTTCATCAGCGCTTCGGCTCAAGGCTTCATCTTGCGATTAACCTCTCCCCTTAACGTTCTGACACTGGCCAGGCATCACCCCCTATACATCATCTTACGATTTAGCAGGGAGCTGTGTTTTTGGTAAACAGTCGCAGCTGGTCTTTTGTTGTAGCCCATATTGCTATGGGCAGGCCTTATCCCGAAGTTACGGCCGTTGTATTGCAGAGTTCCTTAACGAGGGTTCTCTCATACGCCTTGGTCTACTCGACCTATCCACCTGTGTCGGTTTCCGGTACGGTTATGTATAGCTTAACGATTTCTACCTTTTCTAGACACCTCGTGACCTATAGTTGACTCCACCCGAAGGCTTTGTCTTCATCTTGCGATACGTATATAACCAAAATACGCTATAAGCTTAAAGATGTGCAATAAAAATCAAACTATACACAGTGCTGGAATATTAACCAGCTCTTCCATCGGTTACGCCTTTCGGCCTGGCCTTAGGACCGACTAACCCTGGGGCGATTCTCGTTGCCCAGGAAACCTCGGATTTTCGGCGGGCAGGATTCACACCTGCCTTTTTGCTACTTATGCCTGCATTCTTACTTCCTTGCACTCCACCGTGACTCACGTCTGCGGCTTCAGCGCGCAAGGAACATTCCTCTACCAAATTACTACTCCCGAAGGAGTAATAAAGTTCGCAGCTTCGGTACCATATTTTAGTCCCGTACATTTTCGGCGCTAAAACTCTTGACCAGTGAGCTGTTACGCTTTCTTTAAAGGATTGCTGCTTCTAAGCAAACCTCCTGGTTGTTAGAGAATTAAAACCACCTTCGTTACACTTAATATGGATTTAGGGACCTTAGCTAGCGATCTGGGCTGTTCCCCTTTTGGCAATGAAGCTTAGCCCCCACTGCCTGACTCCTAAGTTTTGGCTACTGGTATTCGGAGTTTGATTAAAAACGGTATCCCGAAGGACCCAATTCTCATCCAGTGCTCTACCACCAGCAGGAACACTTAAGGCTATACCTAGATATATTTCGAGGAAAACCAGCTATTACCGAGTTCGATTAGAATTTCTCTCCCATCCACAACTCATCTCCGAGTGTTGCACAGCTCGTGAGTTCGGACCTCCCCTTTTATTTCTAAAAGGTTCATCCTGGCCATGGATAGCTCACCCGGTTTCGGGTTATATGCGTGCCACTTAACGCCCGTTAAGACTCGCTTTCGCTGCGCCTCCACCCCAAAGGGGCTTAAGCATTGCGACACACAACATACTCGCAGGCTCATTCTTCAATAGGAACACGGTCATCCATGTCTTGCGACATAAGACTCCCGCTCTTTGTAGGCGCACGGTTTCAGATACTATTTCATCGCCCTCTCCGGGCTACTTTTCACCTTTCCCTCGTGGTACTTGTCCACTATCGATCACTAAAAGTATTTAGCCTTAGACCATAGTCGGCCTGAATTCAGACGAAATTTCACGAGTTTCGTCCTACTCAAGAACAATAACCATATAGCTTGATTTTTTTCGTATACAGGACTATTACCTCCTTTGGTTGTTCTTTCCAGAACATTTTACTAAAAATCAAGTTTCTACCCGACATACAGAAAGTCGGCATTACTGTCTTATTACCCCATATAAACAACGGTCTGTCCTTTAAATCGCAGTTCAACGTTAATCCGAAGACCAACATATTACTACAAAAACATTTACATGGTTTAGGCTTTTCCCTTTTCGCTCGCCACTACTGGGGGAATCTCTTCGATTTATTTTCCTCTGGCTACTGAGATGTTTCACTTCGCCAGGTCTTCTTCATACACCTATGAATTCAGTATATGATTCCTAACATAGTTAGGAGGGTTTCCCCATTCGGACATCCTCGGGTCAAAGCTAGCTTGGGAGCTCGCCGAGGCTTATCGCACCCTGCAACGTCCTTCTTCGTCTTTTAGTGTCAAGGCATTCACCATACGCCCTTATTTAATTGCGCACGACTAAAGCACTAAAGAGTGCTTCTCTACGTACAGGCCTATTGTCCTGTAGAAAATTCATCGTGTTTTGTGTAGATGTACCTGACGTCAAACCGTAGCCTGACATCAAGGTATCCCAAACTTATATTTGGGAACTACATACCCTATTATTGTTGAATTGACCAATGAATTGTCAACGTACACTCTTTTCAACCGGCACTATCATTTCAACCCAAGTGAAAAATCTATTTTAAATTTTTCGCTTCGTTTGAAATGCTTTTATAAAACACAACGACCGCCTGCAAGCGGTCTCTCAAAATTGAGATTTTTACCACCTGGATTATCTGAGGAAAATTTTAGTCTTGTTTATCATGGTTAGGATAATCCCGATAAATCGGGGAAAAACTTAGATTTACCCAGAGGTCCAGTAGTGGACATGGCTCTCGAATGAGTCGAGACTTTACACGTACAGACGATTATAGCTAAAACTAAAACATCTGTCAACCCCTTTATAGGCGGGCTAAAAGTGGAAGTCTGTGGATAAGTTTTGTACCCAGAACACTGACCTAGAAGGTGCTATTTTATTAACAGTACTTTAGCCTTATTCAGACACTGAAATTGTCTTAATGCTCACAAATTCTTTGATGCCATAGTGCGACAACTCACGACCATAGCCTGATTTTTTGATACCGCCAAAAGGAAGTCGTGGATCTGATTTCACCTGACTATTTATAAATACACTGCCAGACTCTATTTTCTCTGCAAGACTTGTTGCCAGGGCAATATCACGACTGAAGATGGTTGCGCCCAAACCATACGGGCTGTCATTGGCAATAGCGACAGCCTCATCTACATCTTTAAAAGTAATAACTGGCAATACTGGTCCAAAGACTTCTTCGTCATAGACAGGCATTCCTTTGGTGACCTCAGTTAATACAGTTGGCAGATAAAAACACCCTTTCATATCTGCGTGCGAACCACCAACCAAAACACGAGCGCCTTTGGCTACTGATAATGCAACTTGCTGTTCAATATCTCTCACCATCTGTTCGTTAGCAAGTGGCCCTACATTAGTAGTAGACTCAAGCGGATCTCCAACTTTGAGCTTACTAACTGCTTCCACTAAAAGTTTGACAAATTCATCGGCGATACTTTCATGTACAATAAATCTCTTGGCCGCGATACAACTCTGACCAGCATTTGATTGCATCCGTGCAGATACAGCTGTTGCTACAGCCATATTTAAATCAGCATCAGACAAGACAATAAATGGGTCACTGCCACCAAGTTCAAGCACCACCTTTTTTATCTCTTTACCGGCAATAGAAGCAACATCACTACCAGCTTTCTCACTACCAGTCAGGGTTACAGCTTTGATACGTGGATCTCGAATAATACCAGCCACACGCGCAGAGCCTAAAGCCAAATTAGAAAACACACCACTTGGAAATCCAGCCTCAATAAATATCCGCTCAATAGCCGCAGCACTCCCCTGCACATTGGAAGCATGTTTAAGTATGCCTATATTCCCAGCCATCAACGCTGGTGCTGCAAAACGAAATACTTGCCACAAAGGAAAGTTCCATGGCATTACAGCTAACACAATCCCAAGAGGTTCACATCGTATATAATTTTTACTTGTTTCTGTGAGCACAATTTCAGGCTGTAAAAAATTCTCAGCGTTGTCACTATAATAATCACAGACCGTCGCGCATTTTTCAATTTCAGCTGCTGAGGCAGCTAAGGTTTTACCCACTTCGCCGGTAATAATTTTGGCGAGTGACGCACTTTGCGTACGCAACTCTAAGGCCGCACGCTTCATCAAGATACTGCGCTCTGCAAAAGATGTTTCTTTCCAAGCTCTAGCTGCGATCTCGGCAATAGAAATTTTTGCTTCAAGCTCTGCTGAGGAAAGTTCTTCTGTCTCTAATATTACTCCCAGCGTGGCTGGATTAATAGAACGTAAAGTCATATTTTATTTATGCATTGTTTTTAAAAGCGAGCCAAAAGTAGTTGTGTTCTCGCTATAATCTATCGGCAACACAATCACATGCACCCCTCTACCAGCAAGCGCCTGCGCTAATGTCGGCGCAAATGCATCCGCAGAGGTTATACGATGGCCAGTCGCCCCAAAACTTTCAGCAAGTTTTACAAAATCAGGATTGGTAAAATCAAGGCCAAAATCTGGCAAATTCATGGCAGCTTGTTTCCATTTTATCATACCATAACCATTGTCTTCGAGTACGACTACGACTAAATCTAGACCCAACCTTGTAGCTGTCTCTAAATCACCAATGTTCATCATAAATCCACCATCTCCGGCGACCACCACAACTTTGGTTTGAGGATTAATAAGTTTAGCAGCCATCCCAACTCCAAAACCCGCGCCCATCGTGGCAAAGGCATTATCAAGCAAAACCGTATTTTGTTCATACGCCGGATAATTGCGCGCAATCCAGAGTTTGTACATTCCGTTATCAAGAGAAAGAATAGCGTCTCGCGGCATGACTTGGCGCAAATCGTGTACAAATCGTTGTGGCTTAATCGGAAAATTAGCATCATTAGATTTAACTTTAATATCAGTGAGCAGTTCCTCTTTTACTTTTTTGGCATTCTCAAAATTCCATCTAGATTGTACATTAATTCGTTCAGTCATAGCCCAGAGCGCATGCGAAATATCACCAATTACTTCATACTTTGGTTTGTATACTTCATTTATTTCGGCCGGAGAAAAATTTATATGCACTATGTGTTGATGCGATATGGCAAGCGCCGGTGGCTTTTCGGTAATATCATGTCCAACAAGAATAATTAGGTCAGCAGTAGCAATCGCTTGGTGTACTATGTCATTACTAGAAAGGGCGGTTGTGCCAATATAGCCTTCCAAACTTTCATCTTCAACTCCCTTTCCCATCTGTGTAGTAACAAAAGGAATATTGGTTTTTTGAATAAAATTCCGAAGCTGTTTACGGATAAGCTTACGGTTGGCGCCCGCAGCAATAGTAATAAGAGGCGACTGCGCGCTTTCTATAGCAGCTACGACTGTTTCAATGCTTTTATCATCAGGCAAAGGGCGTCTGACTTTACTCCACAGCAAAGGCTCTTCATCAGCATTTTCTTCGGCGATATCTTCGGGGAACTCTAGGTGTACGGCACCTGGTCTCTCCGCTTCAGCAACACGAATAGCCTGAGCCACCATCGTCGGAATGCGTGTAGCACTGACTATAGTCTCAGACATTTTAGTGATCGGTTTCATCATAGCCACGACATCAATTATCTGAAACTTTCCCTGCTTGCTTTTTTTAATTGGCTTCTGTCCGGTAATCACAAGGGTTGGCAAACCACCGAGTTGCGCGTAGGCCACGCCAGTGACAAGATTGGTCGCACCTGGACCAAGAGTGGAAAGAGCTACCCCAACCCGTCCGGTAAGACGACCGACTGTTGCGGCCATAAAGACAGCTGTCTGTTCGTTTCGGGTGGTAATAAACCGAATTGAAGAAGTGCGTACTGCTTCTATAAATGCCAAATTTTCTTCGCCAGGCAAACCAAAAATATAGCGCACCCCGGCTGCTTCTAAACTTTTAACAAATAAATCTGAGGCTTTCATATCTTACTAATTTTTAACGTAAATACTAATCAATTAATAACAAAACGAGACACCTAGCCCCAGCATTTACCTGTTCTGCCTCTTTCCAGGCTTTAACAAACTTTTTGTTCAAGTCTTTTTCTGTTATATTTTCCGCCAAAACTTCTTTTGTTTTTTCTCTTAAAATTCCTTTCCCTCCGCGACCGTAGATAATCTGTATTTTATCATGACCAAAACTAATTTGCTTTGAAATAAAATTTATAATTTCTGTTTCTACATCTTCTACTCTAACTCCATGTAAATCAAGTTTCGGTAAATTTTTATCATATTCTAGCACAGAAAATATAGTATCATTATGTATTTTCATATAAATTTACCCAAACTAATAATCATTACTTAGCAATTTCTGAAAGCTCCGCTTGAAAGTATGGAGGCAGCGGGCTGGAAGGGCCGCTGGCGCTAGTAATAAATATTCTACCAAAATTTCTTTCCTTAGCAACTTGCACTGCTTCTTTCATTTTAATTTCATTTGGCACATCATAAATAATAGCATAAAACCTCTCCTTAGGATACTTAGGAACCCAAGCTGGCATTTTTTTAGTCAGCCAACTACCATAACCACTTTCAAAAACAATATTTACATCAGATACGTTCATATACCCTTCGTCAGTATTGGTGCCTGGATTAATAACAACTTGTAATTTTGAATTAATATTTTTTACATACTGATGCCGCGCTTTATAGTACGGAAGCTTGTCGGCCCCTGAAGCCACTTCGTCAAAAAATATTCCGCTGATTTGCGGATAGAATTTAAACCAAAGTGCTACGTCTGTATCCACTAATCCTGCATCTCTTTTACCATACTCGGTATACACATACCCATAAACTTTTACTCCTGCCGTTACAGTTTTTTGTATCATGTCTGTCCAGTTAATTTTAATTTCCATGCCGGGTCCGTTATGTACATTGGCAATAATAAAATCTACCTGATCATCTGCATCTATAGCCATTTGCCAATTTTTTTCATTCGGAGATGGGTAAACATATAAAGGAAGTGCAATTTTCATTTTAGGCAGAGATGCAACTGGTGTTATGACAGGAGCTGTCGGAGTTGGGCTAGGAGGCACTGGCTGCACAACTGTTTTAGGTACTTCTGGTTTAGAAGCAACAGGGGGGCTTTTTGCTTTTGTTATAATAACACTAGTTGTCCTAGCTGGATTAATTAAAGAAGATGAAGTGGTGGTAATATCCAAAGATTTTTCTACTGCAGAAGATGGCGTAGTGTTTGTGAGCATCTCTACATTTTGAGAAACAATCGGATTAAGAAAAGGAAACAAAACTAAAAAAAATATACCAAGAAAAAATACGGGTAAAAAAACCTTTAAAAGAGTTCTATTTATTAACATAGGAAGTAGATTAAGTGAATTAGCTTTTACCGCCGTGCTGCTAGAAAAAACTTACACTTTCTACTGTAATATGTGCTGGAAGAGGGACTCGAACCCTCAATCCTTACGGAACCAGTTCCTAAGACTGGCGCGTATACCAATTCCGCCATTCCAGCATGGTAGGAATTTACCACAATTACTAGGTACGAGTCAAGAAAAAATTAATTTTTTCTTGCGATCACCGACGTAATTGCAAAGCTTTGCTTCCATAATAATAAAAAAACAACCCCACTTTATTCAGGGTTGTTTTAATTAATTTTAAGTTTTGCTTATCTTTGTCTACTTCCACCATTTCCACCTTTGAAACCACCATTACTGCGAGGCGGTCTTTCAAAGCGGGGCTGTTCTACATAACCTTCTGGTTTTGGAAGCAACTGTTTCATACTAAGATTGATTCTGCCCATGCTATCAATTTCTTTTACAACTACTTTGATAACATCGCCAATGTGTAAGACATCACTTGGGCTGTTGGTTCTGCCCCAAGAAATTTCACTAACATGCACCAAACCGTCTTGGCCTGGAAGGACTTGGACAAATGCACCAAAGTCTTCTAAGCGAACAACGGTTCCGTCAAACAATTCTCCGGCAGTCACTTCATGAGTTAGTTCTTTGACCCACTGCACAGCTCTTTCCATACCAGCTGCATCAGAAGAAGTCACAAACACACGTCCGTCATCTTCAATATCAATAGACACTCCTGTCTCAGCAATAATCTTGTTAATCATCTTACCACCTGGACCAATAACATCTCTAATCTTTTCTGGATTGATCTTGATAGTGACAATGCGAGGAGCGTACTTAGACAAATCATTGCGAGGCTCAGCAATCACATTTTTCATGACATCCAAAATTTTCAAGCGCGCTTCTTTTGATTGGGCAAAAGTTTGTTTTACAATTTCCCAATTTAGACCTTCGGTCTTGGTATCCATTTGGATAGCAGTGACACCATCACGAGTACCCGCAATCTTGAAGTCCATACCGCCTGGACCGTCTTCTACATCTTGTAGGTCAGTAATCACTTTCCAGTTTCCGCTCTTGTCACTTGCTAGACCCATAGCAATACCAGCAGCTGGTTTGGTAATTGGCACACCTGCATCCATCAGAGCTAAAGTTGAACCACAAACCGAAGCCATAGAACTGGATCCGTTTGAACCTAAAACTTCAGACACTACGCGAATAGCATAAGGAAAATCTGCCTCTGGAGGAAGTAAAGGTTCGAGGGCGCGTTCGGCCAGTGCTCCGTGACCAATGGCGCGATTACCTGGTCCACGTAAAGGACCAGTTTCGCCATAAGTAGCTGGAGTATCACTATAATGATGCATATAACGCTTGGTACCATCTTCTTCCATGGTATCAACAGTCTGGACATCACCAGGAGCGCCAAGAGTCACCACAGACAAGACCTGAGTATCACCACGCATAAACATACCAGTACCATGAGTACGAGGAAGAAGCGCTACTTCGGCAGTAAGATTACGAACATCAGTAATACCACGACCATCTAAGCGTTGATTATTTTTTAAGATTTGTTCGGTGATATATTTTTCAACATAAATTTTGACCCGACCCAAGACAATTTTCATTGTAGTTTCGTCGGTTTCTTTTTCTACCAACATTTGTTTGATAGCTTCGCTGAATTTTTCTATAAGAGCCACTCTTTCACGTCTGTCCATTTTTGGAGTATTAAAAATCCAATCATCGACATGACTAGCAACTAATTCATCGGCTAACTTTTCAGCTGTTTGTAAATTTGTTTTAGCTTCACTTTCTTTGCCCGCTAAATCTAACTTTGTCTGACCAACTTCGGATTGAATTTTTTTGATAAAATCCAAAAGCGGAGCTAATTCTTTGGCGCCAAACTGCATCGCTTCTATCACTTGATCTTCGGTGGTTTCTTTACAACCAGCTTCTACCATAATGACTTTTTCTGGAGTGCCAGCAATCACAATATCTACCGTGCTTAATTGTTTCTCAGCAATAGTTGGATTGATTTTCCAGTTTCCGTCTACTTGACCAACGCGAACACCGCCGATAGGACCGTTCCAAGGAATGGAGGAAATGGACAAAACCATAGAAGCGGCAACCATCGCCGGGATTTGAGAATCTACTTCACCATCAAAAGACAGAGCGGTAAGAATTACCTGAATATCATTGCGCATGCCTTCATCAAAAAGAGGACGAATAGCGCGATCAACCAATCTACCTGACAAAATAGCTTCATCAGTTGGACGACCTTCTCTTTTGATAAAACGACTGCCTTTTATTTTTCCAGCGGCATATAACTTTTCTTCAAAGTTTACCATGAGCGGAAAAAAGTCTATACCATCACGAGTGTTTTTACTCATGGTGGCAGTAGCCAAAATTACAGTATCGCCGTAACTTACTAAACAGGAAGCATTAGCTTGAAGAGCTAACTTTCCAACTTCAACAGATAAAGTTCTACCACCCCACTGCGTGGACCAATTTTTTACTGCCATATACATTTTACTAAAGTATTACTTTAGTACTTTCTGTCCCGCTAAGCGGGACAATAACCACGCTAAGCGTGGCGAAGATGATTTGAGAGCTACAGACCAAAAAGGTCTATGTGTCCTCAAACCAGCTTCTTTTAAATAATTAAATTTTAACTTTTAAATTATGATTTACTCCGTTTTGTTTTGGCGGATAAACTTTTTTTACTGGCACAAATCTTTTGTCGGTAATAAGGAACTTGGCTTTGTCTTGACCAAGGTCAATGAAATCGTCCGCTGCATCAATCAACTTGGCTGAAGTGGTACCACCAAAAGAAATTACTTCTACTTGCTTACCATGACCTCGCAAGTATTCTACCAAAGGCACATAGTCACCATCCCCACCAACAAGTACTATCGCATCTAAATTTGTAGAAAATCTGATAGCGTCAACTGCCAAACCCACATCCCAGTCAGCTTTCTTCTCACCACCCCAAAATATCTGTAAAGGCTTATCTTTGGTTTCTATACCAAGATTATACAGAGCATCAAAAAATGGTTGTTCTTCTTTACTCTCGGTGCTGACCACATAAGCAATGGCGCGAATGAGTTTACGCCCGGCAGTAGCTTCTTTGACAATATTGCCAAAATTTACTTTGGCGCCAAACAGGTTTTTGGCGCTGTAGTACATATTCTGAACATCAATAAACACCCCTACTCTTTGATCGGGGTGTTTAAGGGTATTTCTTTTTTTACTAACTTGCAGACTCATGACTATCTCCGATTAAATCTACATCTTCTCCCAAGTCTTCTTCTACCTCAACAGAAGTTCCGTCTAGTTTACTGATAGTTCTGACTTGTTTGATTTTTAATTTTTTAACGAGATCTTCGTAACTTTTTGGGTTTTCTTTTTTAAGGTAACGCATTAAGTTTCTGCGACTACTGACCTTGCGGAGCAAGCCTCTGCGGGAAGAGTGGTCTTTTGGGTGAGTTTTTAAGTGCTGAGCCAATTCGTCGATTTCGGCTGCCAAGATTGCAATCTGCACTTCATTGGAACCTGTGTCTCCTTTATGGACCTGGAACTTTTTGATTATGGCTAACTTTTTCTTTTTTTCTAACATACGAAATTATAGTTAACGAGCTGGCCATGAGTATGTTTCTTGGCCGTCCGCCCCCGGGTAACGGGATTTATAAATAACGTAATAACTATAGTTTAAAACGGCAAAAATGTCAACCCCTTGCTTCCTAAAGGCCAAGATTATAAGTTCTTATTTTACCAACTTACTAAAAACAAAGAGGGTGAGGCCATAAGCAGCAACAACCAAGAAAAAGCCCATCATAGCAGCAAACATAGCCTCTTTGGCCTTGGTAGCAAATTCTTCATTGCCGCGAGCTGTCATCCAACGCATTCCTGCATAAAACATCACGGCTAAAAAAATTATACCTATTGCCGAGAGCCCTAAACGCAAAATTGTGCCAATCATTGAATAAATGTCGGTTGTTTCACCATACTGAGCTTTCTCAGCTGTGGCTTGTAAACCAAAATCTTGAGCAAAAACAGGAGCCACAGAACATAACATTGCTAAAGAAAACAAGAAAACAAGAAACACCTTTTTAAACATACAAAACTAGTTAAATACCAAATTTATGATGATATATTATCACACCTTGATTAATCTGTAAAAATAAGGTAGAATAATTTTGCTTTATTTATTTTGTCTCCATCGTTTAATGGATAGGACACTAGCCTTCTAAGCTGGATGTGTAGGTTCGATTCCTACTGGAGACACCAGAGGAATAATATGGTGGCCTTGGTATAACGGTTATTACGTGAGATTGTGGATCTCGCAACACGGGTTCAACTCCCGTAGGCCACCCCAATTAGAAACAAAGCTTTTAATTCGTCGGACTTCACAAAAAGAAAACGAGCTTTCTTTTTGACTCTTCCCTAGAATTATGACCCCAAATAAAAAATTACTAATCTTGTCATGCTCGACTGGAACAGGACATGTTAGAGCAGCCGAAGCTCTTCGGCTTAGTTGTGAAAAAAATTATCCAAATATTACTGTTCTACATCTGGATATTGCAAGCTACCTAGGCTGGTTTCCGTATACGGGAATTATTTATTCATATGATTTTATTACCAACTACATACCATTTTTATATAAAATAATCTACGAAATTACAGATACTTGGCTGATTCAAAAAATATTTAAAAATTTAACACCGCTTATTAGCTTCGGTGGTAGAAAATTTATACAAAAAATATACGAATTTAAGCCTGATTTTATAATTTCAACACATTATCTGGCTCAAACCATCATTCCAAAAAATTTACCTACCCCTATCGATACTATTATTACTGATTATCATCCACACAAAACTTGGTTATCTACCAAAATTAGATACACCTTTGTAGCCACTGAAGAAATCCAAAATAGTCTAGCCAAATTAAATATAGACTCCATTGCCAGTGGCATCCCCATTAATCCGGAATTTTTGAAAGTCAAAAATATTAGTGAATTGAAAATTATACTTGGTCTTAAAAATAATTGGCCAGTAATTTTACTACTGCCCACAGCCCATGCAAAAATAAAACCAGAAGATATTATAAACGAGGTTTTTTCTAATTATCCAGATAGAAAAATCAACCTCATTATTATTGGCGACAAAAATAAACTTATAAAAAAAATAAAAACGCCTACTCCAGAAAACTTATTGATTATAGATAGAACAAATAATATAGATGAATGGATGAGGGTTTCAGATATAATCATTAGTAAAGCTGGGGGGCTCACAATTACCGAAGCCATGTACTTGCAAAAGCCAATTATTGTTATAAACCCAATACCTGGCCAAGAAGACTACAACACCACATTCTTAGAACTAAATCATTATGGAATCAAGGCTCATTCAGCCAAAGACGTTGCATTAAAAGTGCAAAATATTTTAGCCAATCTTATCTCCATAACCAAAAAATCTTACCCAGATGCAAGTAAGATTATTTTGGATAGAATTTTTACACAAAAGTAAGACCTATTATAGTGCGCAATTTGGGTCAGCTGGGTTGTTCTCCGGACAAATATCAGTCACGTTATTATTGTCTGAAGTGCTTCTTAAAAGACTCTCAAAAACAAAAACGGTAAGGGCATATGCTGTCAAAATAATAATCAACCCTATAACTGCCATCCTTAAAATACCGGTAGCTTTTGCAATATTTTCTTCCCCGCCCCCAGCTGTCATCCATAAAAAACCCGCATAAACTGCCAACGCAATAAAAATTGTCCCTACTAACTCAAGGGCTATCTTAATAATTTTTGCGGCTGTTTCGCGAGGGTCTTTATACGCACCAAAATCAGCACCACCAGTACCGGCGGCAGAATTTAACTGGCTAAAAGCATCTTCACGAATCGAAGAAGTGGCAGCCAAAACTGAACCGGGAACAAGAGAACAAAAAATAGAAGAAAAAAATAAAAGTGTTAAAAATATTTTTAGAGAAATGTTTTTATGATTATTCATACATTTTATAATGTGGCTTCAAAAATTTTATCCAAAACAAAATAACTAAGACTATAAGAAGCCAAAATAACAATTAGGCCGATTACTGCCATTCTTATTATTCCAGTTGCTTTTGTAACTTTTTCTTCATCCCCAGCAGCTGTCATCCACAGCACGCCTGCGTATACGGTCAGGCCTAAAAATATAGTACCGAGTAATCCTAAGATTATTCTAATTATTCTACCAACAGTTTCAGATATATTAGGTGCACCATTTTGACCATAACCGCTTTTTTCAGCAACCTGAACAGACAAATCAGGTTCAGTTTGAGCTAAAACAGGCACAACTAAACCTCCAAACAAACTTATACTTACCAAAAATGCTAAAAAGTATTTTTTCATAATCGAAACGAATGAGACTATACGAGCTTTAAGCCCATATATTAATTTTATTTTAAAGCGCCCAACTTACTTGTCACAAAGTAAGTAATAGCATAAGCAGACATCACTATTACCAAACCAATCACTGCCATCCTTATAATTGAGGTTGCTTTTGTAACTTTTTCTTCATCCCCAGCAGCTGTCATCCACATAATACCTGCATAGATAGTCAAAACCAAAAATATAGTCCCCACTAAAGATAGAACGGCTTTAATTACTGTTGATATAGCTGTAGGCAGATCCCCTGTTACACCGATATTCTCACCATTTGCACCACCAACTTTTTCCAACATTCCGCTAGCGCCTTGCAAACCCTGGGCTGAGGCAAAAACTACTAATGAAAATATACCAATTATTATCACAGGTATGATTATTTTTTTCATAATACATCAACTTATTTAAAATTAAGGACAGGAATTTGCACAAGCCCCCTGTTGCCAACTACCTCTATTACCCCACAATTGACATTCTGCTTGGCCCATCGCTCTTGGCTCACAGTCTGCGGGAGGCACTGTTACATAGCAACAACCAACAACACACGGTCCGGCCTTCCATGTTCTAGGATTTTGGGCGTTAGGAACACACTGCGATTCTAAATTCTCTATCTGACCACCGGTTGCTGGATTAACACAACAGCCCTTAGCGCTAGCTGGAGTTGTTTGCCCACCACCACCTGGCAGATTACTAAATACAAATTTAGAAATAGCATAAGCAGAAAGAACTATGATCAAACCCAAAATCGCGTGCTCCATAATACTTTTTGCACTTGTCACTTTTTCATCATTACCAAATGCGGTCATCCACAGAAAACCAGCATATAAAATCAAAAGGAAAAATATTATACCGACAAATGATAGGGCGGTCCCAATAACACTTCCGATTAATTCAGGCACAGACAGAGAGCTTTGAATCAAGTCTGTTCCGTTAGCAGCTTTGTCTATACCATACTTATCTGCAAAAACAAAAACGGGTGTTATAAAACCCAGTAAAGCTAAAATCAAAAATGTTTTTTTAAACATACACTTTATTGAAAAACGTTTGTCATCCCGAGCGTAGCCGAGGGATGCCTTAAACTTGGTTTTTGCAAACACTATGTTTAAGGTATTCCTCCACTTTGGTCGAATTGACAGGTATATTTTAACAGAGGATGGCGCGTCTGATTCCCATGGGAAATGTTTACTTAGGAAAGCAAACAGATCAAACGCGCCTCTTATTCTCTGTTTAAAGAACTAAACGCCGGTTGTGGCTTGAATCAAGCTATTGATAACATAAGTAGCGAGAGCGTAGGCCGACAAAATGATGGCCAAACCAATAATACCTGAGAAGATATATTTTTTACCTTCATCAGCACCTTCTTCACTTCCACCAGCTGTCATCCATTTAAAACCACCGATAAGGATAATAACTACAGCAACGATACCAAGTAATCCCATTGCAGTTTTAATGATACTTGCTATTGTTACGCGAATATCTTTTTTACCAAGACCAGTAGCAGCTACTGGGTTTAAACCCAACGGATCAGCTTCTGATCCAATATCAGCACTTACCAATACTGGAGTTGCAGATACCATCACTAAAGCCATAGCAAAAATAGCAAATATTTTTTTCAATTTCATCATATTTTCACCCCCTTTCTATATAAAATCATACGTTTCAAACTAGGAAATCTAAAATATTTAACTTCAAATATTATACCATATTTTTTATCATTTCCCAATTTATCCACCAACAAAAATATTCAAGAAAGTGGATAATAATACATAACTGGCAAACACAACCATAACACCAATTACTGCCCAAACCATTGTCTGAGTACCAGCGCTGACTTTTTCAGGATTGCCTGCCGAAGTTAGCCATTGTAAGCCTCCCCAAACTAGCATTAACAAGGTAAAAGACCCTATAACCCCCAAGGCGACTGTAATAACTTGTTTAATTAAAGCAGGTACTTCTGTTGCTCCAATCGGATTTTCTAATTGGCATTTTTCTTCCCCTTGGCCGTTAAAGGTGCAGCCGGATTGATTACCATCGCCTGTAGTTGAAGGTTGTAGTGACGAATCTGGTGTAGGCAATTGATCAATAAGCAACTCACCTGCCTGATCAATAAAATCACCAATAAACGCGAGGGATTGATGTGTACCAGTTTGCGCATTTACTTGACTCGTCGTCATACTAAAAATAAAAGTCAGAGCTAAAATAGATACTAAAAATATTTTTTTCATACTTGCTTATCTTCCTACTTTGGAATAAGTTCAAAAAATGTATTTGTTAAGATATAACTAAACAACATGACCAGCACACCTAAAGTAGTCCAAACCAATATTTTTTTAGCTTTATCCACTTGCTCACTAGCGCCACTAGCCGTCATCCACAAAAATCCAGCCACTACATACAAAAGCAAGGCAATAGAACCGATAAAGGCGGTCATTAAATTAATGGCGCGAGAAATAAGTTTTTTTGGTTCACTAATATTCCCCGGGTTTAACTGTTTAGCAGCTTTTTTTTGCAGATCTATCAAACTAGTACCTGCCAAGGGCCCGTACTTTTCTTTAAGAGTGCTCGATAGTGACATTTCGTCTCCACAAGAATCTTGGGTAGCTTTACCGTTGGGACATAAATCCTGTGCCTCTTCATAAATCTTAGCTACAACATTATGGCATTTTTCAGCTTCAAAACAACCCCAATCTCTTGGTGACGGACAAGGAAAAGCAAGGGGCCTATCCGGACAACTTTTTCTAGAATAATCACCATAAAAAGCAGCTGGTTTATCCTCACATCTTCTTTTTTGAATACAACCAAATACAGGACAGCCCCCTAATCTACGAGACATTGCGCAATCTTGACCACATTTTTCATTACAACCAAAAGCGGCTTTCGTACTATCTTCCGATTCTATTTCTATACACTCCCCGCTCGGGTCTAAACAACCCCATTTTGCGGCTAAAGCTTCGTTAGTAGGTATAAATACAAATACCACAAATAGTAATAACAAACTAACTAAAATATTTTTCTTTCTTAAACCCTTCATAAAATCAAGGATTAAGAATAAATTCACTCTTTAATCCTATAGCCTCTCCTAAGAAACGCACCAACATATAGGCACCAAAAACTACCACTAACCCAATAACAGCGGCTGTTATTATCTCTACACCTTTCCCAGTTTGTTCAGAATTTCCTCTAGATAAAATAAGGGTAAAACCACCATAAACAAAAAATAATAAAGCCAGCGCGCCCACAATACTAAATAAATAATTTGCAACATTTAAAAGTAAAATAACAAAAATACTAATACTACGACATTGACCTTCATCTGCAGGATTTCCAGTGGGTGGATCTATAACACATTTTGGAATAAATTTACCAACCAAAGAAGAGTCTTTACCATCGACTCCTTGGGCAAAGACTTGGGTAACATTAAAAAACGCCGAAATTATAATTAAAAATGACACTACTATTTTTACAAACCTACTCATAAAGTTTGATTTATTTTAGCTGCAGCCCTATTTAGCACTTCCTGCTTTTGTCTTAACTCCTGACCAACTGGCGCTGGTAATAGCCATTCGTGAGCCATATCTTTGAGAGCTTTTACAGTCGTGTCATAATCCTTCCCCTTATACCAACTATCGGCAATTAGGCTCTGGGAAGCAAACGGATATAGCTCAACATTTTCTAATTGACCACTAATATAGGCTCGTAGGGCTGAAGGTCGGTTCGATATTTCTAAATATTCTTTAGTGGCTTTGGAATGAGTCAAATAATTAACCAAACCCCAGGATTCATTTTTATGTTTTGATTTATCTACCACAGACTGTACCCAATAATTAGCCACGTTTACTGGCTGTTCGGGGTTAAGTTGCAACATTGGTAATATAGAAAAATTGAGCTGAGGAGCTCGAGATTTTATAACTGGCAAATGATAACTATATCCAAAGAAAAACGCGAGAGAACCATTTACAAATTTATCTACAGCATTGTCCATATCTTCGTTCCAAGTATAAGTATCTCGCTCCGAATTGGCAAAATCGGTATAGAAATTCATAACGGACATTGCTGGATTGGCTTCGTTATTTCCGGGATTATTAAACACTGCTTGTCCATTTTTATTTACAAAACTAATATTACTTTGTTTGAAGAGAATATAAAGCAGATCATCAAAACCAGGAATATTATTCCCTGTACCAATCGCTGCTCCTGACTGTAAAATTTTAGTAAAATTTTTATCAAATTTAGCGAGTTTTTTTACATCTTTTTGAAAATCATCCCAATTTTTTGGTGGCTCGGCAATACCAGCGCGATCCAACAGGTCTTTATTATAATATAGTGCCAAATTATCCAAAGACAATGGCAAGCCATAAATTTTACCCTCAATAACGACGTCTTTACCTACTGATTGGACATACTCTTTATCTACCTGAGTTAAGCTTGGCAAATTTTGCTTCACAGTAGTGACAGTTGTCTTGGTGTTAAAGTTAGTTTTTTCTACTAGCACGGTTGTATCAGAAACACTGTCAGGCATGGTGGCCAGTTTTGGCTTATAAAAATTCATGAAACGATTGCGCACAGAGATAATATCCGGACCACGATCCTCTGCCAGGGCTTCTAACAAACGAGGGTACAGCTCATCCAAACGAAGTTGTTTTAAATTGATTGTTAGATATGGCCTGTCTGCTTTATACTTATCTATCTGTGCTTGCAAAGCATCCACATCATCAAAGACAGTCCAGTATTCCAAGGTGACAGGCGCAATCGCTGCCTGTTGCTGGGCAGACAAACCTTTACAACCCAAACCAGCCAGGGGCAATGCCATGGCCAGCGCGAGAAAAAAGAATATTCTTTTTTTCATAGATGCCTGACAGGAAAAGTAGGATTAAATTACAGTGTAATGGTAGGTAGACTAAAAAAATTTTGAATTACTTCTTACTCACTAAGAACTGCTCCTTAAATTATACCACACTCTTCAAATAATCTCTAAAGTCTTTTGATAAATTCTTATCGCGCAAAGCAAAATCAACATTTGCCTTAAGATAACCAAGTTTGGAACCAGTGTCGTAATAGGTACCTTCGATTAAGCAAGCATAAATCGACCTCTTTTTGAGAACTTTTTCATTTGCATCTGCCAACCACAGCTCCCCACCTTTGCCAATTTTAGTTTTTTCTAAGGCTTCAAATATATCTGGGGTAAAAATAAAACCACCCAAACTAGCTAGTCGGGATGGAGCTTTTTCTGGACCTGGTTTTTCTACAATTTTTTTAACTTTGAACACACCGTCTTCGACTTGAAGCGCGTCAATAATGCCGTACTTCTTGGTATCTTCATCACTTACTTTATAAGTAGTCAAAACCGGGTCTCCATATTTTTCATAAACCTCAATCAACTGCTGAAGTTGCGGTTTCTTTGGTGTATAAAAGAATTCGTCGCCCCACATTACCGCAAAGGGTTCATCTCCGACTATATTTTTGGCGCATAACACCGGTGTACCATTTCCATAAGGTCCTTTTTGCCTAACAAAGATAAAATTGGCCATATCGGCAATCTTTTTGATTGCTTCAGCTACATCTTCTTTGCCTTGTTTTTTTAACAAATTAACCAATTCATAATTGGGGCTAAAATGATCCTCAACCGCGCGCTTGCTTGGACCAGTAACTAAAATAATATCGGTGATACCTGACTTTACAGCATCCTCTACCACATACTGAATAATGGGTTTATCAACGACTGGTAACATTTCTTTTGGCTGAGCTTTGGTAGCAGGTAAAAATCTTGTACCAAGACCTGCAACCGGAATAACGAGTTTACGAATTGAAGACATATCATTATAATTCAAGTTATAAATATCAAATCCTGTTTTTAATTGTAGCAAATGTACCAATTCTTTTCAATGCTAACTGCATTATTTTAAAACTTCCCAACTCAATAGGTTATATTCAGAACCTACTGGAAAACCTGGTGGCGGACCATAAGTAAGATTAGCATCATAGGTAGCGTCGGTATTTACATAGCCAGATATAATAACTCCCCCTCCAGAAGACCAACTCCAAGTCCAAGTTTTGTAGGTAATAATAGAACCATAGATGAGCAAACTCGTTTTTTTATCACTTGGATAATAATATCTTTTTGCAGCTCCGCTCTTGGCAAGTAGCGCCCCGTCAACTTCTAGGCTGTCGGGGGAGTTGTGCGGGATAAGAATATTTTGCTCAGCCATAAGCCCAAGCACATCAGTACCATCTTTGGCATAATAAGTAATATTTCCATTTATAATAATAGACTTACCAACTGAAGTACCTACGGTGACTCGACCATGCACCACCCCATCAACCCAAACATTATCATCAACAAAAATAAAACCATTGCTTGGTAAATCATAGGTAGTGCCGGCGTCAGTAGTTTTAATATCAATACATGGCCAAAAATAGTTATTATCCCCTATATCTTTGGCTTTATAACAATCTGTAGTCAAAACTTTGTAGGCAACAAACTGGCTAGAAGAAGTAAATTTAAGACGCCAACCCTGTTGACCTGAAGAAGTAAACTTTAACCCCCCGTTATCGGGATTAGCGTTATCTTCAATCTGAGCCAATACCCCTGTAATCGCAGTAAAATCTTTGGCTGGCTGAGGGTAACTCCAATAAGTGTTTGGCCCGCCTGTACCCCAAATTCCAGATTTAGTTTGGTTTCCACAACCATGACTAACTTTACAAGTGTAAGTTGCCATAGCGCTGGTAATAGGCGCGTCTGTGATACCATCAAACCTAATACCACCGTTGGCATGAAATTTACCATGAGTAGTTTCAGTATCTCCAATCCAAACATCAGTGGCTGTCAAAAATGAATAATCAGTCAAAGCTGGAAAACCAACTCTGGCCTTTATTTTTACACGACTATTTGGCTGGGCATCCAGCCAACCTGTAGATTCAATAATAATAATACTGGAACCTAAAGTAGGCGGAGTAATCTCTAAAGAGAAATGACCAATAACATTACCTAACTTATCTGTGTAACTATGTACATATGGCCCAGGCGTACTAGAACTATTACCGTCATAATAATCGGTCTTATTATGAGCTAAATGCCAACGATAATAATTAATTCCAGCATCGGCAATTTGCAAGGCCATTTCACTATTATGTTTCCTATTAGAGGCTGAGTTTTCAGAAATAGCATAACCAGAAACACCGATGATAATAATAGACAAACTAATCGTGCCAAAAATCATAACAAACAACAAAATATTTCCACGTGTGTTTTGAGAAAAAGTTTTTATTAAATTTTTAAAATTTTCTAATATCATAAAAATAACCTAGTTGTCCTTCAAGTTTCGCAGCATTACTTTTGATTCTATAAAAAACGGCACAGGTGATGCATTTGGGTCTTCCTCCAATGTTAGCTGAATACCAACCACCCTAATACTAGTAACGCTTATTGGGCTAACTAAATGAGTTTCTGAGCCTGTAAAATTAGAATCATAATATAATAACTTTGAAGTGGACGTGACTACATCGTGGGCCACTTCGGTAATAACTTCATTCACCGAATTATAGATAAGCGGATTGCCCGTTGGCTTAATAACGCCTTTTTTTAAAATTCTACCTGAAAAAAAATACCTCACTCTTTCCATCAAAGTATCACTATCAAGATTGGTATAAAAAATAATTTCAGTACTAGACGCTCCCGCTACAGGATAAGCACCGACACTTGATTGTGAAGCAATACGAAGTTCATTGGTAAAATCTTGCACTACTTTTCTGCCTTCATTCTGAGTTTTTAACTGCTCCCAAACAATGTCGTTATATTTTCGACTAGTCAAATAAAGAGACACAATTCCGGCAGCTAAAAATACAAAAATGCCCGTAGCTACCAATAGTTCAACTAGCGTTATACCTTTATTATTATTTTTTAAATTATCTACCAAATACATACTCCTAGGGAGAAAGATTTACGACCGCTTCGGTAGCGCCAGAAACATCTACCGTACCATTATTGGTTGTATAGCCTGAACGGGAGACATCCAACGTATAAGTTGCTGCAGATAGCCCACTAAAAAATTTCTGCCCCGGAGGTATACAACTAGTAATATATGTAAAAGCCACTTCAGATAGAGTAGGAGTAAAAGCAGTATTAGCAGTATTTAAAAATACCTTATACCTCAAATAGCGATTATCGTTATTTCCGCTCCAGATAATAGTGCTGGTAGCTGTATAGTATGTATTAACAGTGCCATCTGGCCCTTTATATGTCCAACTAGCCAGACTGCTAGAATTACTAGTAGCCAGTTGAAATGTAATAGGATTAACACCCGTTTGCGCCGGTTGAGATAACGGTGAGAAAATAATATTATTAAAATTGGCGGTAGTACCAAGATCAAAAGTGGAAGATTCTAACGTACCGCTATTCAAATATGAATTACCAACTTTTTTTAATTTTAAATCTCCGGCTGGTAAATTATTTTTTATATTTCCATTATCAGCAAAATATTTTGTCTGATTGGAATAACTTGCCTGACCACTACCTCCACTCCAATCTGTCTGGCGCACATAGCCATAACCCGTAAGTCTAGTTTCGTCATAACCAGTGGCGGTCAGATGTATGGTGGCGTCAGAAAGCGGTAAGCCCGTACCAGCGTCTTTTACTTTTACAAGCAAAGAATTAGCTGAGTATGGCTCTAGGATAACAGACGCATCTTGAGTAAGGCCTGGAGTAATATCAAACGGAAGAAGCGGAGTGGATCCACCAATATTGTAGACAACCCCACTAATAGCAACATGATATTTATCCCATTCAAAATTTGGAAAACTATAATTTCCACTACCGTTAGCAGTCAAACTTTTGTTGTACTTATAAATATTTACATCACTAGCATCGGTGCCAATGATTTTTTCACCATGAATATTAAAAGATTGATTTGGCACAGCCACACAAGCGGGAGTAAGAAAATGCAAATCCAGGTTACTTAGTTTGTCTATAGCAAAACTAATATCAGTAATTGTTTGACCGACTACGTTGGCTGGGGGTTTAGCCGGGGTTGGCACAGATAAACTAACTGGTATTGTATAATCACTTGAATAACCAGATTTACTAACATTAATATTGTAGCTCAAGGTGCCAGTCGGGGCATCTACAATTCGCAAATAGCCACTACTGTCGGTGACATCACTAATGATAGTACTAGGGTTCTTGGAAGTGTTTGTAACACTCACACTAGCACCTACTACAGGCAAGCCATTATAATCAAATACTTGAATAAACAAAGCACCGTTCTGACTAGCTCCCTCAAGTTGTTTGGGCGCAACTACAGTGCTCAAAATAACTGGCGTCTTTTGAAAACAGTTATTACATATTGCTGATATCTCTACCAATTTATAGTCAGCGGGAGATAAATCGTTTGGTGTTCCTCCCAAGGTACCATCAAAAGCATCATCTATATTTCTCACTGTAGTCACCAGGATAAATGTTTGGCCATTACGAACAGTGGTAGTAGAGGAAGGTAACAAACCGCTTGGCACACCATTTATAATCCCCACTTGATCATAAGGCAGATTGCGCGCAACTTCTAGCCGCTCAGCCAAAATAGCAGTTTCCAAAATTTTCATGCGCGACTGATAAACAATTTTAAAAGTTAAGTTAACTCCCCCATAAATCCCCAGCGCAAAAATCAAAAAAATTCCGCTGGCCACTACGACTTCGAGCAGAGTAAAACCTTTCTGGTTTAAAATCTTTTTCATGGGGATATTATACCATGAAATGAATAGAAGAAATAAAAAATTAAATTTACATCTTATTTATACATTTTTACATCCACATCTTCCAAAACATAATCTTCATCCCCGCTCCCACCTTGACTTATCTCGCCACTTTTATTAACTTCGGCTTTAGGTATAAAACTTTTGACAACTAATTTACCGGAGATTGAAACTTGCTTATCAAGAAAATTCTTTGACCAACTATCTAGGCCATCTATATACACTGGATCATTACCAACCAATACCATTGCCCCAGCCTTGGCGTTAGTCGCTTTACCTTCCAGGGTTGTGCTTGCATTAACCATTTCTTGCAAAGAAAGTTGAAATTGTTTATTATTTACGGGTTTTGTTTTTGTTTTATACAAAACAAAATAATAAACCAAACCAAAAACTATTACTAATAAAGCTAAAATTACATACCTAGGTTTCATACAATTAACATTTAAATTTTATATATGTTTATTAATCTCCTTTTCGGCTCTGTCAGCTAAATCAAGGAAGTCGCTCAGATCTTTTACACTCATTTCTCTTGGCTTATGGTCTTTTATACAAAACACACCTACAGGCAGATTGCTTTTGTGGTCATACAAAGATTTGCCAGCATAGAACCTGATAAATGGTTTCCCCTTAACCATTGGATTATCTGCAAAGCGTGGATCAGCTGAAGTGTCAGGAATAATCATTACTATTTGCGACATTAATGCATGCCCACAAAAAGATACGCCTCTGGGACCCTCTTTTGCTTGTAGACCTTGGGCTGATTTGAACCATTCACGATCTTTATCTATCAGTGTGATGGTGGAAATTGGCACAGAAAACCTACTAGTTGCTTCTTTTGTCAGACGATCAAATCTTTCTTCAGAGGCTGTATCCAAAAGTTTTAACCCTTCAAGAGCGCAGACACGCTCTTTTTCATTTGCGGGGACAGGCGCTTTTTGCATATAAAAAATATTTTAAATCAATTCTTAATGTAAATTTTATCATACTTATTAAATACCGAGAATAGCAAGGTCGCTCGATGGTATATTTAATTCCTTCCAAGAATAAATCCTAAACTCTCATAAAGTTATAATACAAAAAAACTCACTTTCGTGAGTTTTTTTGTATGTGCCCTAGGCGGGAATCGAACCCGCATGCCTTTCGGCGAGGGATTTTAAGTCCCTTGTGTCTACCAATTTCACCACCAGGGCATTGTCAAAAAATTAACAAATAATTGCTAATTCGTTCGAGAAAGTTTGTCCAACAACCTTTCCCCTCACTTCATTACAATTACAAAAAAATATTATCATTATTACGATAATAAATCAACCCCGCACCAGATTGCTCCGAGCAAACGGTACAGGACTCGGTTTAGACTATTATTTCTTCAGCCCCTTCTTTAGAATTCACAAACCTGGCCAGAGCAAAAAGAAAATCGCTTAGTCTATTGATATATATACTCAGCTCTGGACGAATAGGATTGTTTTTGGAAAAATCAACCAATTGCCTTTCGGCTCGACGGCATACTGTGCGAGCGCGATGGATTTCTGCACCAGCCAAACTACCGCCAGGCAGAATAAAATTTTTTAACTCTGGCAAATCGCCCCAAAATTTATCAACATAAGCTTCCATTTCTCCTACACGTGTATTATCAATTTTATTTATCTTGTCCCCCAAAGGACTTTGAAGCGAAGCGAGCTCAGCGCCAACTTTAAAAAGATCTCGCTGGATCGATTGTAGAAATTTGGACATCGGCTCTTCGTTTGACTCAGCATGACCATTGAACAAAGCTACGATTACTCCCAAACAAGCATTGAGTTCGTCAATCTCTCCAATCACTTGCATCTCAAGACAACTTTTGCTAACTCGCTTACCACCAAGAAGTGAGGTTTCGCCTTTATCTCCAGTTTTTGTATAAATAGGCATATAGAATTCAATTATTAAACTATAATCCCCGTCCCGCGCATGCGGGACGGGGATTATTACCCACGATCAAGTAAATTTTATGAGCACCCTGTAGTGCTGCCACAATTCAGACATTTATAACAGGCTCCGTTACGGATTGTAATATGTCCACAAGTTCCACAGGCTGGAGCATCCCCCATCATTCCTGATAATTGCTTGCCCACACCTCCATCTGATACTGGCTCTTGCATCTCGTCCTCATCGTGCATACTTGGCAAAGAGGTTTGTGTTTTTTCTGTTGATTCGATTTTGCCTCCCAACGGCATAACATGTTGGCCTACGGCTTTGGCGGATAATTCTTCCATCTGTTGTGCTTTATTTTTTTGAATACCGGTTGGTTTAACTTGGACAAAATCTGTTCGGCCAAGATATTCCATACCAAGCACTCGGAAAACAAAGTCAATAATAGATGTGCAGAATTTTATATTTGGATGATCGGTAATTCCGCTTGGTTCAAAGCGTGTAAAGGTAAATTTCTCAACATATTCTTCTAATGTTACACCATATTGCAAACCGGTAGAGATTGATATTGCAAACAAGTTGAGCATACTGCGGAAAGCGGCACCTTCTTTATGCATATCAATAAAGATTTCGCCCAACTTACCATCTGGATACTCTCCTGTGCGTAAGAAGAGTGATTGACCGGCAATTTTGGCTTTGATTGTAATTCCGCCTCGCTTATACGGCAACCTTCTTTGTTCACCGTGAACATAAATACGATTACCTTGCACCGAACCGTCATGGTTATATTTTATTAAAGCCTGAGCCTCTGAAACCATCTGATTAATTACCGCTTCATTTTGACTTGATAGACTATAGCTCTTAACCTTTTGTTCTTCTACGACTGTATTTTTTTCAGAGATGGTTACTTTGACACTTTCTTCTACTTTTACTTCGCTAGCATCTTCTTTTTTCTTATCAGATTTGGCAGACAAAGGTTGCGATAATTTAGAACCGTCACGATACAAGGCCATCGCTTTTAGACCCAACTTCCATGAAGCGACATAAGCGGTTTTGACATCATCAAGCGTGGCTTCGTGTGGCATGTTGATAGTCTTGGAAATTGCGCCAGATAAAAATGGTTGAACAGCGGCCATCATCCGGATGTGGCCAAGGAAGTGAATATAGCGCTGACCTTTTTTACCATTTTTATTCGCAGTATCAAAGACAGCGTAATGTTCTTTGCGTAAATGTGGGGCGCCTTCAATAGTCATAGCTCCACAGACAAATTCATTGGCAGTTGCAATTTGTTCAGCCGTAAATCCAAGAGCAGAAAGCAAATTAAAGTTAGGATCATTATATTGCTCACTAGAGAATCCAAGTCGTTGTAAACAGTCTTCACCTAATGTCCAAACATTGAAAGCAAAGGCAAGCTCAAATACACCAGCTAACGATTTTTCAATTTTTTCTAACTCAGCAACGGTTAATCCTTTTTCTTTCAAAGTTTCATGATTGATAAACGGAGCTTTTTTAAGAGTGGCGCGACCGCGAAGATAGTCAATTGTGTCATTTACTTGGTTTTCAGTATAACCCAAAACTTTTAAGGCGACTGGCACAGATTCATTCACAATTTTGAAATAACCACCACCAGCTAATTTTTTGAATTTCACTAAAGCAAAATCCGGTTCTACACCTGTAGTAGCACAATCCATCAAAAGACCGATCGTACCAGTAGGGGCAAGTAATGTTGTCTGAGCGTTGCGATAACCATACTGCTCACCCATTTCTATTGCCTTATTCCAACTTTCACGAGCAGCTACTAACAAATAGGCTGGCACATGTTCAGGGTTAATCCCCATTGGCTTGATAGCCAAATCTTCATACTCATCATCAGGGGCATTGAAAGCAGCGCGACGATGATTGCGCATAACACGCAACATATCTTCTCTATTTTCTTGATAATGAGTAAATGTTCCCAAGAACTTGGCCATTTCGGCAGATGTAGAGTATGACTCAGCGGTCATAATGGCGGTAATAGTACCTGCAAAAGCCATAGCCTCTGGTGAATCATAAGGGATACCAGCGGTCATAAGCACACTACCAATATTGGCATAACCCAAACCGAGGGTACGGAAGTCATAACTATTTTGCGCGATTTCTTTACTTGGGAATTGAGCCATCAAAATACTAATCTCAAGCACTACTGTCCAAAGTCTAGTAGTATAGGCAAAAGCATCAACATCAAAAGTAAAGTTGTCAGTGTTGTAATAAAAACCTAAATTGATAGAGGCCAAATTACAAGCAGTATCATCCAAGAACATATACTCACTGCATGGATTGGAAGCATTGATACGACCTGATTTTGGAGAGGTGTGCCAATCATTGATGGTTGTATCAAATTGCAAACCAGGATCAGCACAAGACCAAGCAGCGCTAGCAATTTTGTCCCACAAATTTTTGGCTGAAACTGTTTTGACAACTTTTTTATCTTTTCTACCAAGCAAATTCCAATCACTATCATTTTCTAAGGCTTCCAAAAATTCTTGACTAACACGAACAGAATTATTTGAATTTTGACCAGATACTGTCTGGTAGGCTTCGCCTTCGTAAGCTGAATCATAGCCGCCGGCAATAAGTGCCGCTACTTTTCTTTCTTCTTTTACTTTCCAATCAATAAATTCTTCGATATCCGGATGGTCAATGTTGAGCACAACCATTTTAGCGGCGCGTCTGGTAGTACCACCAGACTTAATAGCTCCCGCAGCCCTGTCCCCAATTTTGAGGAAACTCATAAGCCCAGAAGATGCTCCCCCACCAGAAAGTTTTTCACCAGCGCCACGCAAATTGGAGAAGTTTGTCCCAGTACCACTGCCATATTTGAATAATCTAGCTTCTCTGATCCAGAGATCCATAATACCGCCTTCGTTGACCAGATCGTCTTTTACAGATTGAATAAAACAAGCGTGAGGCTGAGGATGAGTATATGAATCTGTAGAAGCAGTAAGCACGCCATTGTCAGGATCTACATAGTAATGTCCTTGAGCTGGGCCATTAATACCATAAGCCCAATAGAGACCAGTATTAAACCATTGAGGTGAGTTTGGGGCGACACGCTGAGAAATCAACATGTAAACCAATTCTTCATAAAACACTTGAGCGTCTTCAGGAGAAGCAAAATAACCATATTTTTCTCCCCAATAACGCCAAGTACCTGCCAATCTATGAGCCACCTGTTTCATACTGTGTTCTGGACCAAGAATTGGCTGACCTTTGGCATCTTTTTGCAAAGTACCATCTGCGTTATACTGAGGCACACCAGCTTTGCGGAAATATTTTTGAGCCAAAATATCAGTGGCTACCTGAGACCAGGTAGTTGGCACTTCTACTTCATTCATCTCAAACACCATCTTACCGCTTGGTTCACGAATCACAGAAGATCGCAACTCGTATTGAAACATGTCGTAAGGACTAACACCTTCTTTAGTAAAAAGTCTCGGGAAACGGAGGCCTTCAGGGGAATACTTGAAGTTATTATCCAAAACAAAAGTTTTGGTGGCAACGGTGTTACGCATACTTGAAATATTAATTGATAATTCATAGTTAACAGCCATTTGCCCATAACAATGAAGCATCTAGTCAATTAACTATGAACTACCCACTAAACCCACTATATAGTGGCACGAATATATTTTGACCACTAGATATAGTAAAAAAGTGGGCAAAAGACATTATACCATTTTTAAAAAAATTGTGCCAAATGGCCATATCAGCCTGTAAACAAAGGAGAAAAAAAGTTATCCCCAGTTTTGAAAAATTCCACCAGAAGCATTATTTAAAAAGTAGACTTGAAAATTTTTTTAAGATATAATTCAGTCATCAAAATATGTCTAACTCAAACCCCGAAGAAGAACCAAGACTCATATCCCCCGAAGTTGAAACTGAAGAAATTTCTTTGGATGTCACTTTGCGTCCTCAAAAACTAGAAGACTTTATTGGTCAACCACAAATCAAACAAAACTTAGGCATATCTATGGAGGCGGCGGTAAAGCGTGGCGAGTCTTTGGAACATATTTTGCTCTATGGCAATCCAGGGTTAGGCAAAACCACACTAGCCAATATTATTGCCCGCGAAATGAATAGTAATATCAAAATTACTTCTGGACCAGCTCTAGAAAAAGTCGGCGACCTGGCTGCAATTCTTTCCAACTTACAAAACGGAGAAATTTTATTTATCGACGAAATCCACAGGTTAAACAAAACTATCGAAGAAGTTCTTTACCCTGCATTGGAAGATTATTCCCTAGATATTATAATCGGCAAAGGGCCGGCAGCGCGCACCATCCGTATGCCCCTAGCAAAATTTACTTTGATTGGCGCCACGACCAAAATCGGAATGATATCTGCTCCTCTACGCGATCGGTTTGGCCATACTTTCCATCTAGATTTCTATGAAGATGGCGACATTGAGACAATTCTCAAACGCAATGCAAAAATTTTAAATGTTGATATTGAACCAGACGCCACTCTTCTTATTGCCCAACGCTCACGTCGCACGCCTCGCATTGCCAACAGACTTCTCAAACGCGTGCGTGATTTTGCCCAAGTAAAACACGATGGCAATGTCAACAAAAAAATTGCAAACGACGCCTTGGGCATGCTTGCTATCGATGAGCTAGGACTGGACGAAACTGATAGAAGATTATTAGAAACCCTGATTGAAAAATTTGCCGGCGGACCAGCTGGGCTTAATACTTTGGCCGCCGCTATCAGCGAAGAAATGGATACTATTGAGACAATCTACGAGCCATTTCTTATGCAAATGGGATTCTTAGAACGCACTCCACGGGGACGAAAGGCCACAGCTGCTGCCTACGCTCATTTGGGTTATGACGCGCCAAAAACTCAAACCCTATTATAAAATAATATGATAATTGTTCCTCTTTACGCTCTACTTATTATCTACGGAATTTTCTTGATTATTTTTTTCACTTTTTTTGCTATCAATTTTTTTCATATACTACTAACTGGCACAACTACTTTAGGAAGTTTTATTATTACATTTATTATCATCGCCTTGTCTACCCTCACTCTCTACGGCACATGGTATTACCTCCAAAATATAGACTGGCAACAACCTTTTTTTACTCTAAATTTTTCCAACATTACCAACTTATTTAAGGGTGGTGGGCAATATTTTTAATCTTATGTCCCTAAGTTCACTGATCAAACAAAAGTCTTACGAAAAAATAGTTTTTGTTAGACGCCGACATCCGATTACTTTTGTCCCTTATGTTGTTTACTTTTTAATCTTGCTAACTGCCCCTTTTGGTGTATACTGGCTTGTTTCAAACTCTTCTTTAAATCAATTCTTCCAAAATCAAAACGGATTTATTATTAGCGTCTTAGGCGCTAGTCTTTATTACCTTTCTTGCTACTTATTTTTTTACACAAACTTTGTCACTTTCCATTTGGACTTATGGATTGTCACAAATGACAGACTTTTGGACATATCACAAACAGGGCTATTTCACCGAACCGTAGCCGAATTAGATTTATACCAAATCCAAGATGCCAGCTCAGAAGTTAGCGGTTTTTTTCCATCACTTTTTAACTACGGAAACATATCGTTGCAAACCGCCGGAGAAATACCTAAATTTACTTTTAAAAATGTGGCTAATCCAAACCAACTTAGAGAACAGGTTTTACAACTAGCTGCAGAAGATAAAAAATTCCATGAACAACACTAAACTAATACACCTTCTCTACCACCGTATCAGTATAATAGTACTCTAAAATTTGCTTATAATTCCAACTATCTTTTAGGGCTCTTTGCCCTGCATCATAGTTACTCATCCCAATACCGTGCCCTAACATCTTCTTGCCTTTATCATATTTAGCTACTACGCTTTTAAGCCATGGCCTAGCCTTACCTGCACTTTTGGTATTTCCATTTGAATGGCTGAAATAAAAAGTTATCACCGGATTGCTATGGTAAGTAACGAGCTCTCCAGCGGTATCCTGGGATGCTATGACAAACTTAGGCATATACAATTCTGAATTATAACCAAGATATAACTGGTCTGCTGTAGTAGGATAAACATCGAATAATCTCTTTCCTGTAGGAGGATTTTTACTAATTAAAGCATTGGCATATGATCGGGCCGCTACTGCCAAGGCTTTCATATATTCTGCCGGCGCACCTTCGCTGGTCTCGGCTATACCCTGGACATATAGATCTAATGGTAATTCATTTATAATATACGGCATTTTACTTTTAGGAGAATAACGATATTCAAATACTCCCCGATAGGTATTAAAATTAATTTTACCCCTGCCTTTGACTGGTCGACTATAATTTTCTAAGCTAAAATAGCTGAGCTGATCTTGAGGGATAAAACGAAAATAGTCCTTGGAACCAAATTCGAGACTATCACTCTTAAAACTATATAATCCATTTTTGTAACTTAGCTCAACTGATTCTCTCGGTGAAATCAAACCTCGCAGTTTGCCCTCATTCCAAATTTCATAAACAAAATCTGATTTGAATTTTACAAACTCTTTTGTCTTATATAATCCCACACGAATTATTGGCTCGGATATAAGCTCTCTGGCAGAGGTAACCTCTTCGGTAGTAGAGACAAGCTCAACCGAACTGGTTGTTGTGGGTGAAATTATTATTTCTTCCTTACTAGTGGCACCAGGAAAAGCGTCTGTTTCTGCCTGCACCCAAACAGGCTTAATTACAAATAAGCCAATACTAAGGAAGATAATAAATTTTTTAAAAAATGAAGAAATAACCATAGTCGTATAATTTTAGCACAAAAAACAAAACACGCCAAGTGGTTAAGGCGTGTTTTTTAAGGCTCAAAAATTATTTTAATTCCTTTTCAATCTGCTCAATCTCTTTATTAATAAACTTCTCGGCCGCATTAAGCTGATTCTTTAACTGGCTTAATATCTTAGCCTCTTCTTTGGTTAGTTCACGCTTTAATTGTACTTTTTCTAAAGTAGAAACCTGCTTGCGCGTATTTTCACGGAGCTCATCAAAGGCGGCATGAACGTCTTTTTCCATTTCTTGCACTTCTTTTTTTACTTTATGTTTTAAGGCAAAAAGTTTTGTCCAACTATACCAAACTAAAACTGCCAACACTACAAGCAGTGCCAACAGAGAAACTACGACTGATAAGTAACTAACAATTAGTGATCCGATTTTTAAAATAGCTCTTTGTGATACAACTATCGATACTTTATCATTTAGGCGACTCTTGGCACCTTTGTCATTTTCCGCTTCAGCCCAAACTACATAGACTCCTTCGCTTAATTTACCTTCAAAAACAAATCTAAAATTGCCATTACTGCCTACTCTGACAAATTGTTTAACGGCTTCAGAACCTTCTTTTTGCACATATAAAGTCACTTTGGCATCAGGATAACTTTGGCCTTTTATTATCAAAGTTTCTCCAGTAGTTATTTGCTCAGGATACTCGGTAATTTTTGGAGGTTCCATGGAATCAACCGTGAGATCTAAAGATGCGGTAAGAAAATTACCGGCAAAATCAATAGCTTTGGCTACAACTGTATGCTTACCCGGGGCAAGTGAGTTTGTAATAAATATATGCTTGCCATCATCAACCCAAGTTTGAGGCTGTTCATTATCTATTTTTATTTCGTACTTACTAATGCCCGATCCTGAATCTTTCGCATTAACCGAAAGCTTGGCTTTAGGATCAAGTGCGCTGATTGGTTCGGCCAGAGTTAGATCAAAAAATTCTGGATTTTTGGTGTCAATTTGAAATTTATAATGAGTTATCGGACCCCAGCCAAATGAATTTTTTAAACGAATATGAAAATACCACTGCCCATCATCTACATCAGTATATGTATGAGAACTCATAATACCGTCGGACTGGTTTCCTGGGTTACTATTACTATCATGATCGCCTAAAATACTTACTCCAGTAGTTCCTGCGGCTAAAGCCCAAGAAAACTGTGGGTCATTGCCTACACACCAACCATCTGTGCCTGCGCAATTCTTTGAAGTTACTTTAGGGGCGCTGGGCAAGCCATTTACTTCTACAGGGACAGAAGGCTCATCTGCCACCGGAGCCGTACTTGCTCCTTCTATAGAAAATCTTGCCGAACCCATTCCAGTTAAAATATTTGTGCCATTACCATCATTGGCCAAGACAGAACCATTACTAAGTCTTACTTCGGCATCACCCGGGGCTTTAACTCTCAACGTAAAAGAGATTAACTTACCACCAGAACCTTTATACCCAGGATTAAGCACAATCCCCTCAAATCTCACCGTGTCGGCAGAAAAAGAAGGTTCTTGCGCCCAAAGAGAAAATAAAGACCCAGACTTGGAAATAGAGACTATTTCTAACTTATCACTATCTACATCAACCTGTCCGGAAGCAGCATTCATATTCTGATCGGCGCTTGAAACATACACCGAAACCGTAAAAGTTTTTCCAACTTGTTTACTGCCAGAGCTAGGAAATAAATAAAGAGTAGCGGCCCAAGTATTGGTTGCTATAAAAAAAGATCCGAAAAATAAAACTCCAAAAATTGTTTTTTTTAATAACGCGAAGAACGTTTTTTTCTTCTCCATATATTCCCTCCAAATAAAAGAAGTAAAGATAATAATATTATACACCAAAACAAGAAATTCTCATAAAGTTTTTTTCCAACCAAAGGATTGACTACTGTAACTATTTCATTTCCAGCTCTATCTATCGCTTTAATATATACAAAACTACCGCGTGTCTGGTCTAATAATAATTGCGGGCTCTGAGCTGACTGCCAAGATAATGTTTTATAATCTAAAACTTGTTTACCTTTTTGTTCGGCAAATTCATAATGATCTATGCCTGACTTTTTATCATGACCATAAAAAACTGCTACCCATTTATTATCTTCAATACTACTATCCTTTATAATTTCGACAAATAAAGGCTCCGGAGATTCTTTGTCATCCATAGCGGAAACCGGTTGCGAAGAAACAAACCCTTCTTCGATTTTAATCATTGGAATCTTGGCAACTGTTACTTTGGTGGGAGTGCCTTTACCGTCATTTAATAAAACTGACAAGCCTTCTATTTTTAAGCCAGCATCACCCTCTTTATTAGCACTAAATATAAGAGAAAAAATACTTTTTGTTTGAGAAAAACTATTAAAACCTCCAGGAGTAATACCGGAAAACTCTACGATGCCATCATTTTTATTTTGAGCAGGGTCTTTTGCCCAAAGACTAATAATGTTATTTGAGTCTCTAACTTCTTTAAGAGTCAAAATATTTTTATCAAAAACTACTTTACCCTCAACAGCATTTATATCCTCCATCTCAGTATCAAGCAGTACGTTTATTTGAAAATCCTGATTTACCCCAACTTTAATTGGGGCATCAAAAGAAAAATTGGCGGCCAAAACGGGACAAGCAAAAAATAAGGCCGTCACCAGAAATATACTAAATTGTATTTTATAAATTTTGTTCATTTTTTAATTTTTGTAAATAAAAAAATTCTTTTAACATTCGCTTTAACAAACGGCTCCCCTGGTTTGTTTTTAAATATCTTTCTCTGCGCTTCGCATCATCCTCATTACGATATGCCTCATAATGAACCAGCTTCCAAGGAATAAATTTTTTTGTATACGAACTCTCACCGTTATTATGTTGTCCTAATCTTTTCTTTATATCTTGTGTATAGCCAATATACAAACTTTGATTTTTTAAACTCTGTAATACGTAAGTATAATAAAACATATATTTAGTCACATGCCGGTCCACCGGGTAGTGAAAACTCTGTTTCTACTCACCCGGTCCACCGGGTAGTGAAAGTTCGGCTTGCCTACGGCAAAGGGCGCCAAAAGCGCCCGGCCGAACTTCTACTACCCGGTCCAGTAATAAGCCATGATACTTAAATCAGTTAAATCCAATTTACCATCTCCATTTAACCTCTCGTCCTCTACTAAACCAAAGAGGTTACTTACGGATCTTTTATACCAAAAGGCGGCAATCGAGAAATCAACTAGATTTACTTTTCCGTCTTTGTTTAAGTCGCCTTTTAACAAGGAACTGCCACTAACTTTTGACACGTTTTTATTACCAACAGCAAAACCTACAGATTTACCAAAACTACTAATTTCATTACTAACAGCGGCTTTTGATTTAGTTGAATGGTCTCCGATTTCCAAAGGAGCTGTATCCAAATTATATAAATAAGCGCCCGCCGCGTCACTTTTTGTCTGCGCAAAAATTTCATTATCGGAATTAACTACGATAGTAATATTAGCACTCGGCGTAGTCTGACCAAAAATAGCAACATTATCACCCTTTTTTACTTGGCTTTTGTCTACGGCAATTGTTGGGGCAATAAAAATTCCACTTACTCTAGTGGTGGCGCCCGTAGTTATATAAATTGGGAAACTAAATATACTTGATTTTAAACCTTGATTATCTTCTCCATAAACCGAAAATGTATAATTACCAGTGGTTAACCCATTCAACGACGACTCAAAACGAGCATCAGGACCGGCAATTGTTGATATAGCAATTTGTGCATCTTTTAGTATAACTACTTTGCTCAGCGGGTAAGCGCGGCCAGAAAAAATAATATTGGTTTGATTCTCTATTGCTCCGCCGCCACCCCCACCACCGCCGCCACCCCCACCACCAACTGGTGCAGAGGCTACTGGCTGAGCAGATACTTGTGTAGAGGTCACAACTGATTCACCCAAAAAATCCAAAGCTCGTACTACAAAATAATAAGTAGTCCCATTTACCAAGCCGGAAGCAGTGTGTGTAAAAACGTTACCAACACTGGTAAATACATACGGCCCGCCTGAATTAGTAGACTGTCCGACAGAATAGCTACTAATATTAAAACCGAGACTCCCCAGAGCTGAAGTCCAATTAATGACCACTTGAGCGTCACCAGCCGTAGCCGAAATCACAGGACTACTGACTGATGGAAAATAAAAAAAACCAGCCCTACTTATAAAAGCACTGCTGGAATTTTCACCAATTATTATCTGGCCTGCGCCACTAAATAATTGGAAATTTGTTGAGGTTGACTTGGCGCCACTGAGAGTGACAACCGGACTGGAATTGACGAAATTGGAAGAACTAAAATCCTCTGCCAAAACAATTGTTGCGACTAACAATGAGAAAGAAACCGCTAGAAATATAGCTAATTTTTTTACAGCCATAATGTTACTAAACGGCTCCGATTATTAAAATTATGGAGTTGCAGGTGTAGCGGGAGTAGTAGGAGTACTTGGAGTATTAGGATTACCAATTACTAGAGGGGCTACCTCAACAATCTTGTTTGTGCTTGGGCGATACATAATAGCTTTGAGGGCTCTGGTATAAATCAAAACCTTGTCACCATCTTCGGCTTTAGCAAAAAAAGCCTGTTCGGATTTTAACTTAGCAGGATCAGTAACAGTGGCGATAGTTGGAGCTTCACCTTCTGGCAAAAGCAGTAACTTGCCGACCATATCAATAATTTTTTGATTTTCTGCTTGCGCTACTTCTGTCGGATTTACTTTTAATTTACGAACTTGTTTATATAAGACTCCGCTGGTTCCAGCGAGAATAAGAGTCAAAACTCCTAAAACCACTAAAACTCCTTTGAGATTGTTTGATTGCATATAGATGATTGATTTAAGAATTATTGATAATAATTTTTTTCTGACGACCTTTAATAAAAAGTTGATTGTAAAAATTATACCACATTTTTTTTGCGTTAGCAATAAAACTGTCAATAATTTATTTATTTTTTAGCCCCACCTCTTTATCAATAGTATTATATACAACCTTAGAAATACCAGCTATAGTCGTGGCCATCTGATTAAAATCCTTGCCTTTAGCCATAACACACAGCAAGTACGGCTGAGAAGGATAATAAATAATTCCACAGTCATGGAGGTTTTTGATATCACTATTATCTAACTGCCTTTCACCAAATTTATGGGCTACCTTTATTGAAGGTGGCACCCCCTTAACTAGACCTTGATTAAAAACTGTATCAGACAAAAGATGCAACGCATCTTCAGAATATTCTTTACTTAAAAAAGTACTGTTAAATAGAACTCTAAAAAATGAAGCGTACGCCCTAACAGAAATTTGATAATTATTATCTTTCGGAAGCTCAATACCTAAATCTGAATAACTCTCTACTAGACCATCCTTACTAATATTATGAGCTAACGCATCTGTGGCATTATTATCAGAATATTTAATCATGTAGGTCAATGCTTCACCCATTGAATACGTCTGATTATACTTAAGCTCATCATCTGCTTTAAAATATTCATTATTTTTTGATTCTCCTTGCCAAATAAATTGTTTTCCCAAAAAAGACGGTTCATCCATAGCCTGTTTTAACACACTCATCATTAACGGCACTTTCAAAAGACTGGCCGGATAAAAATTTTCTTTTTCTGAGATTCCAAACCATGGGCCGTTATTTAAATCACGAAAATAAACAGCTATACTTTCTACCTTCTTTTCATTTTTTTGTTGTTCAACAAAAATACTTACCTTATCTCTCAAATCCAAAATATTTTTATTCGAAATATTTTTAAATTCTCCACAATCCAATAATGGATTAATAAAATTCCAAACCGATTTACCCTTATCACGCATATCCTGATTATTATTTTCAAAACCAAGAGCAGGCGGTTCGTTAAAAACGAATTTTCCTAAAAAAAATCCGCCTGTAAAAATACCCAAAAAACACAACCCCCAATAAAAATATTTAAATTTTTTATTTTCCATATACTAAATTACAAAAAAATTATGGGGCTGGTTCGGCTGGTGGCGCCACCTCTTCGGGTGCGACTGGGATAGGTACAATCACAGGCTCTTCCACCACAGCTGGAATACTTGTTGGTTCTATTACATCAACTACAGCTGGGGAACTTGTTTGTATTACGTCGGGTGTTGGTGGAGTACTGGTAGCGTCTGCATTACTATTATCAATAGTAATCACAGAATTAGTTGAGCTCTCAGGTACTGATGCTGTATCTAATTCTGGCAAAATTAAGTCTAACATATCCGCAGTACTTGTCACAACCCCAAATATCCTTGGATTTTTGATAGCCAATGCTAACCAGTCAAATTCTATATCGAACGGCGCATTTTTGTTCAACTTAATCACAAACCCAGTAGAACTTACCCTTGTCACAATATATCTAATATCCTGATCGAAGACTGCGTTTTCTCTGCTCTCAAGTAACGACCAATCTGTACTCGTAGCTAGACCTTCAGTCGAAGTAACAGTACTCGTTGTGTTTTTGAAAGAAATTGTCGCTTGTACTACTGGCTTCTCAATATATTCACGTTCAAAAGTAATAAATACTTCTCTAGTTCCAGAAGCAACAACAGCATAACCGCCTGAATCTGAATTGAGATATGGTCTACCAAAGAAGAAAGCATCACTCATAAATGTAGTTGTGCCAGTAACGGCGCTAATACTATCTACTTGCAAACCACCTCTAAACATCACATTGTTTTCAAATACCAATCCCTGACCGTTAGTCAGTACACTTATATCTAACATCGGAGATGTGGTATTGGTGCTGGAGGTAAACATTGCCAAAGTTACCTCACTAGTTTCTAGGCGTTGCATCAAATCGGCCATTGTTGTTGTGGCGCTGTTTAATCCAAAGTTAAGGGCTTCTAAGCTCGAAGTGATAAAGCTAATAACCGGACTATTTATATCTCTCACAGTCAAACTCATTAATTGTAAATTACCATCAATATTCACATCGCCCATAAATGTACTAGAGCCAACAACACTCAGACCTCTAAGGAAAGTGGCTAACCCATCAACTTCCAGACTATTAGTTTCCAAGCCAAACATTATCACAGTTGAGGTAGTACTCGTAACCTGATTCATTTGATCAATTGTACTAGAAAGAATTGAAATTTGACTAGTAATAATATTTAAACCTTCAATTTGATTTGCACTAATAGCGTTAGCTGTAAGCTTGCCGGCAAAGAAGCCGTTGCCAAAACTATCAAAGCTAATAACTGGAGTAGAAGACGCTAGGCCAGCTGTACTGGTAGTAGTGGTGGCTGTAAAAATATTAAAGTTTTTCCCGTCACTCAAGATAAGACCAGTTCCAGCTCCGTCTGGCAAAGTACCAAAAGACAGACCTTCATCTAAATAATTACCATCAAAATAGCTTATATTTACAAAAGTCATCACCTTGCCAATTTCTGTACCACTATAACCTTCAATAGCTTGACCAACGACTTGCCCAGGACCGATTGCCTTCACCGCCACACCAGGATATAACCTAGATAAAGTCAAAAAATCACCCGACGATATCGATCCATTTTCAGTAGAAACTTTGACTGGTACACGACCAGATAAAGCCACAGGTACATCTCGTCCGCCCATATTATTAACATCCTCCGAATTACGAGACAAGCGGAAACCTGGATTTTCAGACACAATACCAATAAAATTCTGTCTACTATTAGCTTTTTTGACAAACTGGCTAGTTGAGGTATCGACTTGAACAATGTCTCCAGCCTCTAACGACTCATCCCAAGTCGCATAATCTTCAGCATAGTCAAATGCACCAGCGCCAAGCGAAACCGCATGCGTAAACAGAAAAGTACCACCTCTACCAGCATTATCATTTGCTTGCTCAGCACCTGCAAAACTAATCTTACCTATACCTTCCCCACTATCAAATCTAAGACCATAAGAATTGTCGTATGTTTTGCTCCATGTATAAACACCACCGTTGCCAGTTGTGAAGTCAGAGGTACCAAAATAGGCCACACCATTAAAGTCAACCATACTATTCACTTCATCTACCGAACCCTCACTGCCAAAAACACCTCTACCAGCATTTATCATTGTCCATTGAGAGCTACTTGCATTAGAATTGTTATACTCATAAATAGCACCTGTACCCGTGGCTGCACCAGTCACCGTACCAGCATAAAATCTTCCATTGTACGTCCGCAAAAATCCGATACTTGCAATATCGACAGCATCAGTTGATGCCAATTGGCCAGGATTAAAGAAAGCACGATTAAAATTAATTGTACCAGCACTAACTATATTTGACGGACCAGCTGTGTACTTATAGACTACAGCCTTTGACGAAGTGGCACCACTAGCCGCTATATATAACGAACCGTTATAGACCCCCATCGCTGTCACATCAGACAAGTTTGCTACTGATGGAGCCACCGTTGTAAATGTACCTCTAGTTGTCTGAAGTAAAACTGGCGTACCGGCAACACCATCATAATACCCTACACGAGCAGTTGCTGCACCAGTAACTGCTCCAATAAATAAACGCCCTCCATATACAGCCAACTTGAAATCATCTGCGTCGGTTGCATCAGCTGACACTATCTCACCAATTACACCGTTTATCATTCTAAACCCACCCGCACCAGTTACGCCCGTACCACCAAGGTACTGTATAACTTCAGCGGCATTATTTTTTTGAATTGAAAAGTACAATGTACCATTATTTACAGCAAAATCACCTACACCATCTGCAGCCACATTAGTAAATGTACCAGCCGTAGTATTTACTTGCGTCCATGAGGCTTCACCCGTACTTGTTACCAGATCTCCAGAAACATAGATTCTGGCTTGACCAGTACCAGCACCAGTTTGCGTTCCTAAATAAACTCTACCATTATATATACTCATTGCAAATGCATCAATATTTGCCGTGTCACCCGCGACCACCTTACCAGCGGTAGCGTTTGTAACCTTTGTCCAAGTAGTTCCACCATCGTAACGATAAACAGCTGCACCGTTTGTTTTCTTTGTTGCCACAAATAACTTTCCCCCATACATTATCATTGCTGAAGTTCCAGAAGCTGTGTCAGCCCCAAAAGTTCCTGCGCTAGGATTGATTAAAGTGGTTGTTGCAGCGGTAGCGTTTGCTTGCGCCCCAATATAAATACTTCCAGCCACACTCAACATATCCACAGCTGTAGTAGTACCAATTCCAACTCCAGTATTGGTAATTCTCATTCTTTCATTATCGAGCATTGTGCCACCAGTAAATAATGAAATATAATTAGTACCAGAAGCTGTGCCTATATTTAAATCACCCCCATGAGTATAAAGATAACCATCGTGCGCACCGGAAATAGTAAATGCCGGATCGTTGTAATCGCTATTATTTATTCCCATGTCGATATAAAACTTGCCTGCATCACCATCATTAGCAGTAACAACATAATCGCCTGAACCGGTCGGATTAGTATTAACAAGATTAACTTCAAGATAAGTTGTAGAGGTTCCAGCTATACCAACTACAGTTGTAGAAGTAACAAACGAAGCATGGCTTGTACCTACATATAAATTACCCCATTGATCTATTCTCACTTCTGATTCTCCTCCACTGCTATAGGATTCAAAAATATTTTTTCCAGCGTAACCAACTATTGCTAGTGTATCTTCTGGAGTACTTGTATTTATTCCAACATTTCCATTGGACAAAATAGTAAACATGGTTGCGTTTGTGGAAGAAGAAATCACTAATGGATTAACTCCTGCTACTCCTAAGATTCCAAGGGTAGCTACTGGAGAACTAGAATTTATACCTACTCTACTTGTGAAATTAGTTGTTGTGGCGATAGCCAAAGTCCCATTTGAGAACTGAACAAAAGAGGTGCCTGTTACAGATGACCCAGATTCATAAAAAGCAAAGTATCCGGCAGTTGAAGGATTACTTCCTCCTCCACCCGTAGCGTCTGTCAAACAACTAAATTTACCAGTAGTTAGATCGTAGTTAACAGTTTGAGTATCAAGATCACAATCACCGAGACCTGATTGATAGAAACCACCAGTATTAAAGAAGTTGGTGGAGGTTAAAGTTGTACCACTGGCTGTAGTAAAGGTAAGAGCGCCAGCCAAGTTGGTGGTACCAGAGATATATAGGTTGGTAGATGTTATGTTGGTTGTAGACAGATTCGTCATGCCTACATATACGGTGGTTGGATCAGAAATACCATTTATCGAGAGCGCAGAGGTATTATTGAACCGAGTGTATCTGGCATAATCGGCAGTGTTGGCAGCATCTTCACCAACAATAAATAAATACTTACCATCTGGAGTAAAGCCAAGACCTTCAAGCTGTGCAAATCTAGAAGGAGCGGTCCATGAAGTGATTATGTTGCCTTGTAAATCTGTCTCGACAACCCCATCAATTACCTCATCGGTTCCGATAAATAGATGTTGGGTATTACGATCAAAATAAATACTGGAGGCATCGGTTCGACCACCGGCAGCAGTTAGGGTGGTAGCTAAATTAAACGGTGATGAAGTGACTGTGCCGCTACGACTAATTGTATAAATTGCCGGGCTAGTTCTTTCTTTAATGATATAGAATAAATCTCTGTCAGGATCATAGGCAAGACCTTCAAAGCCATTATTATCAACAGCGATCAAAGCGCTTACATCAATAACAGCAAGGGCATCAGTATATGCAAGGGCTGTGGTACTACTATTAATTCGAACGATAAGAATTTTTGCTCCCAAATCACCCCCACTGAAATTTTCAAGTGAGATAGCAAATACATCATCATACATCCAAGTAATGTCTTCCGGATCAAAAATACCAGAAACGGTAATCTTTCTAACGAACGCACCATTCATCGTAAGTTCAAAGATACCTCTAGAAGCGTTGTTGTTATTATTAACAGCAAAGAGTGAATTATTGTTTGGGTTGTAAGCCACACCGGAGAGACCGTCAAGACCGGTTGAACCACTGCCGATACCAGTAATGCCGGTGACGCTAGTGTCTATATAATAATTATATAGCGAAGTTATGCCATACGAAGAAGTAGCAGCTGTGCTACTACCAAAACTAAAGCTATCCCAGGTTCTGGTTAGAGAAAGTTCTGGAGAACTTACTAACCTATTCCCATTCATATCCATATAGTAGGTGGAGGAAACTAGACGTGCTGTAGTAGTGCCAGTAAAGCTTGCTAAACCTGAAACATATAGATTTGTTGAAGTGGCATTCACAAAGAAACCACTGGTAGAAGAAACAATAGTGAAGTTTGTATTGGTGGTAACAGTAAGAGCGCCATTGGCAAAAGTAACCCAAGGAGTACCGGTGATAGAGGTAGCCCCAGAATAGAAAGCAAAATAGTTAGCAGTTGACGTGTTTACACCGCCCCCACCGCCGCTACCTGTACCAGTATCATCTGTCAAACAACTAAACTTGCCTGTGGCTAGATCATAGTTCACAGTTTGAGTATCAAGATCACAATCACCAAGACCTGATTGATAGAAACCACCGGCGATATATAGGTTTGTAGAGGAAATACTGCTACCGACAGTACCACTGGCAGTAGTAAAGGTAAGGGCACCGGCTAAATTTGTAAGTCCGGTCACGGCAAGATTTGTGGTGGTAGCATTTGTAGTGAGTAAATTTACATGGAAGGCGTTGGTTGATGTGATAGAAGTGCCACTGGCTGAAGTAAAGGTTAAAGCTCCAGCTAAGTTGGTGGTACCAGAGATATATAGGTTGGTAGATGTTATGTTGGTTGTAGACAGATTAGTCATGCCTACATATACGGTGGTTGGATCAGTAATACCATTTATGGACAATGCAGAGGTGTTATTGAACCGAGTATATCTGGCATAATCGGCAGTGCCACCAGCATCTTCACCAACAATAAATAAATACTTACCATCTGGGGTAAAGCCAACACCTTCAAGCTGTGCAAATCTAGACGGTGCTGTCCATGAGGTTATGATATTACCTAGCAGGTCTGTCTCAACAACTCCATCAATTACTTCGTCGGTACCAATAAATAGATGTTGGGTATTACGATCAAAATAAAGACTGGAGGCATCGGTTCGACCACCGGCAACAGTTAGGGTGGTAGCTAAATTAAACGGTGATGAAGTGACCGTGCCGCTACGACTAATTGTATAAATAGCTGGACTCGTTCTTTCTTTGATTATATAGAATAAATCTCTATCCGGATCATAGGCTAGTCCTTCAAAACCATTATTATCCATGGCAATCATGCTGGCTACATCAATAACAGCGATCGCATCAGCATATGCAATGGCAGTAGTACTACTATTAATACGGACGATAAGAATTCTTGCTCCAAGATCGCCACCGCTAAAGTTTTCAAGCGCAAGCGCATACACATCATCATACATCCAAGTAATATCTTCCGGATCAAAAATACCAGAAACAGAAATTTTTCTAATAAACACCCCGGCCATGGTCAATTCATAGATGCCTCTAGAAGCGTCGTTATTGTTATTAACAGCAAGCAGTGAATTGTTATTAGGATTATAGGCTACACCGGAGAGACCGTTAAGACCAGTAACACCAGTGCCAATACCAGTAAAACCAGTGATACTAGTATCTACATAATAATTATACAAAGAAGTAATACCATACGAAGATGTAGCAGCTGTGCTACTACCAAAACTAAAGCTATCCCAAGTTCTAGTAAGAGATAGCTCTGGAGCACTAACTATTCTATTACCATTCATATCCATATAGTAAGTTGAAGAAACCAGACGAGCAGTAGTTGTACCGGTAAAGTTAGCTAAGCCTGATACATATAGATTGGTAGATGTAGCGTTAGTAAATAGAGCGTTAGTAGAAGAAATTATCGTAAATGCTGTATTGGTTGTTACAGTTAGTGCACCATTTGCAAACGTAACCCAAGGAGTACCGGTGATAGAGGTAGCCCCAGAATAGAAAGCAAAATAGTTAGCAGTTGACGTGTTTACACCGCCCCCACCGCCGCTACCTGTACCAGTATCATCTGTCAAACAACTAAACTTGCCTGTGGCTAGATCATAGTTCACAGTTTGAGTATCAAGATCACAATCACCAAGACCTGATTGATAGAAACCATTACTAATATACAAGTTAGAAGTAGTGGCGTTGGTAATATTTAAACTAGTGCCAGTGGCTGATGCAAATGAAAGCATTGTACCTACATTAAAGTTGGTGCTGGTGCCGTTGGTAATAGTTGTGTTGGCTAAAGATGTAAGGCCGGTGACAGCTAAATTAGTGGATGTAGCATTAGTAAACAATGCATTTGTAGCAAAAAAATTTGTTGATGTAGCTCTGGTTGCTGTTAGATTAATAATACCTACTGACACTGAATCCGTGTCAGAAATACCAGATACCGATAACGCCGTATTATTACGGTAATATTGATATCTAGCAAAGTCATCATTTTCACCAACGATATATAAACTTTCCCCGTCCGGAGTAAATGTAATACCTTCGATTTGCGTAAATACAGCAGGCGCTAACCAAGAAGTAACAAGAGTTCCTTGTAGAGTTGCTTCAATAATTCGATCACCCGAAGGCTCATCTGCGGTAATAAACAAATGCTGAGAATTACGATCAAAATACAAGGCTGAAGCATCAGACATGCCGACACTACTAAGCATCGTTGGTAAATCAAACAAGGTTGATGTGACTCCTGATCGAGTAACTGTATAAATTGCAGATGCGGTTTTTTCCTTTGCGACATAGAAAATATCTCTATCTGGATCATAAGCCAGACCTTCACCTCCTACATTTGTACCAGACGAAATAGTTCCAGATATATCAATTATAATATTTCCAGTAGCATTTTGATTAATTGAAGTGGTGCTTGAATTAATACGAGTAATTGTAATATTACTTTCATTTTCATCAAGAATTGCATAAACATCATCGTACATCCAAACAATCTCTTCCGTATCAGTAAAATTTGTTAAAGAAATAGTACGAATATACATACCGTCTGGTGTATATTCATATATTTCTAAATTATTATTGTTGATTATAAATACAGTATTTTTATTTTGATTATACGCAATACCAGAATCACCTTGAGTTCTAGATGAGAGATCACCCGTAGAAGTAGCTAAGAAATAGTTATAATTTCCTGCATATGATGCAGACGAAGTTACTGGAGAACTAGTACCAAACATAAATCTATTCCAAGACCTAGTTAGAGATAATTCTGGCATACTTACTAATCTATTTCCGTTCATATCCATATAATAAGTAGAGGAAACAAGTCGTGCAGTTGTTGTGCCTGCAAAATTAGCTAGACCAGAGATATAAAGGTTGGTTGAAGTAGCATTTGTAGATGTGAGATTTGAAATAGTAGTATTACCTAAATTAGAAATGCCAGATATATATAAGTTTGTGGAACTAGCATTGCCAGCCAAAAGATTGACCAAGACTGAGGTGGTAGCAAAAAGATTAGTGGATGTTAAAGATGTGAATTGTCCAGTAGTAAAGACACCAGATGAAGGAGTCGTACCTCCGATTGAGGCGTTATCAATTGAACCGCCGGTAATAGTGAGGGTGCCGGCAATCATAGCATCTGTTACTGAATCATTTGGAAGTGACAGAGCACCAGTTACTGCTAGGTTAGTAGTACTAGCTGAAGTAATAATGGTATTAACTAAAACAGACGACGTTGCAAAAAGATTGGTGGAGGTGATACTGACTACCAAAATATTAGTTGAATTAAAAGAACTGACAGCTAAATTTGCAAAAAAAGCATTCGTCGAAGTAATACTAGTCCCCGTAGCATTACCAAAAGTAAACAAACCGTTCATGGTGGTGGTGCCTAATATAACAGTACCATCGGCAAATACTCTAAGGGTGGTAGTAGAATTTTTTGATCCGACACTAAATATAGTAGTGGTAATTCCGGTTGAAGATGAAAATACAGACAAACCTCCGTGCGAGGAAATACCACCAGCTCCAACAGACAGAGATGTGCCGGCCATTATACTTCCTTGGGCAAATATATCATTTCTGACTTGAAGTTGTCCGGCTTCGGCCGAATGAGCGATGAGACTGGTTACTTCTGTGCCAGAGATATCAACAATGGAGAAGTTGGCGGAATTAGCATTGGTGATATAGGCATAACGACCAGAGACAAAAACTGAGTTAGGACTAGTTCCTACCGCGATATTTTTAATTAAAGTTGGAGAAGAAGGAACTGATACGTCAATGACTGAAATTGTGTTGGAGGTACTGTTGGCAGTAAAAGCATAACGTCCTGAGACAAAGATATCAACTGGATTTCCCACTATTGTAGTAGTACCAACTTCTACCGGGGAGGCGGGATTAGAGATATTTACAACAGAGATAGTGTTTGAGGTGCTATTGGCAGTATATGCGTACCTACCGGAGACAAAGATATCGGCGGCAATACCACTGACTGAACCAGATCCTACTAGAGATGGGTTGCTTGGATCAGAAATATCAATTACGGCGACAGTTTTACCGTTTGTATTTGATACGTAGGCATACCTACCAGAGATATATATACCTGAGGTGGTATTTCCTAAACCGTTGAGAGTGGCGATTTGTCTTGGAGAAGATGGGATAGATATATCAACCACAGTAAGCCTACTTACTGTACCATTAACCAAATATGCATAACGGCCAGAGACAGCAACGGGTCCGCCACCTGAAACTGTGGTGGTAGCAATTTCTCTTGGGCTAGCTGGATTAGAAACATCTACTACTGACAAGCTATTATTGCTTGGATTTGATACATACGCATAACGACCAGAGACAACTACTTCTCCTGGACCACCAGTTGCAATACTAAGAGAGCTAGTACCAACAAAAACAGGGAGCGAAGGGTTGGTTATATCAACGATAGTCAGGGTCTTAGCAGTCTGATTGGTCATATATGCATAACGACCAGAGACAAAAATAGACTGTAAGATAGAACCACCAACTCCTGAAGAAGTGACTAGAGAGATGTCTGATCCAACGTCTAAGACGTTGGAGATACTACCAACTACCGTAAGAGCTTTGTTAAATGTGGTTGTGCCGATGCTTAATTTATTGTTAATGGTGGTGGTGTTGAAGACGGAGGTGGTGGCGAAGAGATTAGTTGAGGTAATAGAGGTGCCAGAAGCATTAACAAAGTTTAGGTTTAA
>CAZBWU010000003.1:0-132975 GCA_964496095.1 uncultured Gammaproteobacteria bacterium | reverse complement strand
ATGGGCAGATACCGAAGCGGTCAAACGGGGCTGACTGTAAATCAGCTGGCTACGCCTTCCTAGGTTCGAATCCTAGTCTGCCCACCACTGCCGTTGTAGCTCAGATGGTAGAGCATTTCCATGGTAAGGAAAAGGTCTCGGGTTCAATTCCCGACAACGGCTCAGATGCACACCCCATGAGTTATAAGGATCGTGAGTTGTGGATTATACATTATAGTTTTAATTAAAATTTATTTATCATATGGCAAAATCCAAACCTAATAGAGTAAAACTCGCATGTACAGAATGTGATCGTGTAAATTATTTTCCAAACAAGAGCAAGTCTATCAAGACTCGTTTGGAACTAGAAAAAATGTGTAAGCATTGCAAGAAGCACACGAAACATAAAGAGACAAAATAACAGACAAATGAGCCCCGCTCTGAATGATTTTCCGGGCGGGGTTTGTTCAATAGGCCTGTAGTTTCAATGGTAAAACATCGGTCTCCAAAACCGAGGTTCTCGGTTCGAATCCGAGCGGGCCTGCAAATAAATAAAATCACCTTTTTAGGTGATTTTATTTTTATTAGGTATTTGAATTTTTTATTATAACTTTGTTTGTGAATTTTGTATCGATTTACTCCTAAAGCTATTTACTCTTTTTTTATAGTAAACTATATATTTAAAAATAGCTAAGATAATGACAAAAATCCATAATGGCCATAGAAATTTGCTAATTCCCCAAAACCAAGGCCAGATACCCTTGATAGCGTCTATAATGCTTGGAGTTTGGAAGTAAGTTCCTGCCATATCTGTATTTACAAAATGATTGTTATTGTATTTGTATAAACCCAGTAACCTTTCGATTACCGAGTGAACAAACAATACCAGAGACGGCGTAGCCATCTCTATGTTTGTTCACATTTTTGACCATGCTCTGCATTTGGCAGGGTTTAGGTCTTTTATATTGTAGGAGTAGTATATAATGAACATTTTTAAAAATCAAGAAAAGAAGCTTGTTTTTTATATATGATGGCGGTAGAATGTTAATTATAGAATAATTAAGTTTGTATATGGGTATCTCTTTAAATGACGTAGTAGTCATAATTGAAAATCATGCATTTTCCGCAGCCTTCGGTTTAGTTGGAGGTATTATTTTGGATCGAGTATTTATTTTTGCTTGGCAAGAGAATTTCAAAACTAAAAAATCTTTAATTTTTCAATTGCCTCGTCTTATAAATATACTGGAACAGGTTATAAAAGATGGAAAGAATAAAATTATAGACATTAATGATTTGAGTTTTATAAAACCAGTCATTAGTAAAAAAGATAGGATTATTTTTGAACAAAGTCTCGCTGTAGTTAGAAAATTTAATTCCCTCCCAAGATATAATGATGCAAAAATTGTTGCTGAGGCTGAATCTTTTTTTGTTAATAATGCTGTTCCTGAATTGAAAATTTTAATTTCTCTTCTTAAAAAATATGAATAAAAAAGAAGCGACAGCAGAGCAATTATTACAGAACCCATACAACTTTAGTAATCCTGTAAAGAAACTTGAAAATTTATCTGGTCGCAAAACTGAACTTGAACAAATAAGAACTAGTCTTTCGAACAAGGAAATGAGTTTGGCAATAATAGGGAAACGGGGAATTGGGAAGACAAGCATTTTGAATGCTACTTCAGATATTGCAAAACAATTAGGATTTACATCAGTTGCGATGAGTTTAGATGATAGTGTGGTTGTAGATGAGTACGTTTTTTTTAGAGAATTATATATAGCTTTGTTTAGTTGCTTAGAAGAAAAAAACTTAGTTACCGAAAAAGAGAAGGGACAATTTAGGAATATTATTGATGCTTCTGGAAATCAAGATGAAGCATTTTTTTTAAAATTTCCACACACCTATTTAAATCATTGTATTAAAAAAATTGACGTTCCGATTCCCAGGCAATATATATTAGATGATCTCACTGTGATTCAAAAAAAAATCGCGACCCAAATTATTGTGCTGGTTGACGAGTGTGATGTGCTTGCAAACAATAAATCAATTTTACAGACTCTTAGGAATATTCTTCAAAAAATTGAGGGCTTTACGTTTATTTTAACTGGGACAGATAAACTACTAGATGAACTGAGTGAAGTTTTTGCTCCAGCTGCTCGGCAGTTTAAGAGGATAGATATTGAAAGTTTTAAAAATCCCAAACAAACAATTGAGTTAATTTATAATCCTCTAAAATCTTTAGAGGATATTCGAAGACCCTCTTGGCAGACTTTGCATGATTTGCACATGATAGCTGAAGGCAATCCGTATGAATTAAAAGTGCTATGTCACTATCTATGGGATGCTAATAGTAGAACAAAAAAAAGAAAAGAATTTAAGCTAAATACAAAGATATTCTTACTAGCAGCAAATCAGGTTAAAGCACTTTATCCTGACCATCAGAAGTTTATTGAGCTGTTGAATAATTTATCAGCTGATGACTTAGGTACCGTAGTGTCTTTGGTTAATAATGAATTACTAACTCTAAGAGAGAAGTCACTTTTAGAAACTTTGTTTACTACGCAATACACAGAGACTTTCATTAAAAACTTAGAAGAAAAGTATAAGATTGACTCGAAGAATTACACAGATATTTTGGAAGTTAACGAAAACGAGAGAGTAGCTTTTAAGGGAGAAAATTTTGAAAAAGTTTATCTAAAATATCTTGCACAATCAAAATTTAAAGATAAAAAAATTAGATGGGGTAATTTTAAATTGCCATTTGCAATCTTTGAAAAATTAGTAAATAATATTTCCTCCTTTCTCAATACAGAAACCTCAAATAACTTGATAACTAACGTGACCTTTTCTGATTTGACGCCGAGCGATAAGGTAGAGAATGTCTACTTTGATGAAAATTTTAAGAAGTCTTATAATTTTTTTAACTCACCCGCCAGCAAGTTACCAGAATCCACTGCTGAACTTGATCAAAGAGAAGCGTTTATAAAAGCTTATATCAAATTCGATGGAAAACCGCAGTATCATTTTATTTATTTTAAAATTAGTTTTAAGGAAAAAAATTACTACGGCTCGTTAGTAATTGAGAATAGATTTGCAATTGAGAAGTTAAATGAGCATATAAAAACCTATGATGACCAATACTTGCAAAATTCTATAATCATAAAAGCAGAAACTCATAGTACACCAGAATTATCAGTTGAAAAAATTTTTGAAAAAATAAAATTCCTAGAGGGACAAAAAGAAGACCAAAGAACGCTTTATCAATTGGTTGATTCTGTTGGGGTAGATTTTGCGATTGAAGACAAAGAATATAAGAAAAGTAAGTTCATTTTTGAGCAATTAAAATTACATTATGAGCCGACGTTTGAATTGTATAATAATCTTGGTTTTGTGTGTCTAAAGCTCGGTGAATTGGATAGCGCAAAAGAAAATTTGGATAACGCTCATGGTTATATTGATAAAAAAGACAAGGGACAGATTTTTTTAAGTCTCTACAATAGAGCTTCCTTAAATATATATCAAAATGATCTTGACGCAGCAAAAGAAAATATATTAAAAATAAAAAAAATGCATTCAATAGTAAATAATGAAGAGGAAGAAGGATCTCACTATCTGTTCACCTTTTTTCTTGGTAATATTGAATCAGCCGATAACCTGAATAGCTTTAACCAATTTAATTTTAGAGTAGCTATTTTGTTAATGGAAACCTATATAGATTTTCAAGCCACAGGAAAGGATATTAAAAAAATCGAAAGCAAGCTCCTTGAACCTTTTAATGAGTTTAATACTGACGAAGTATATTTAAAGGGGATTTGTGCCTTTTATAAAACAATCAATGATGTCCTTAATACAGAGAAGTATGAGGAGGTCTTAGAAAAAGTTATAAGTCAGTCAGAGTAGTTTTTTTGTCTTATAGTCTAGCCAAAAAGGTTCCAATCTCATCCCACAAGGCCTGCTAAAAAAACAAGGTTGCTCAAAACCTTGTTTTTTGTTACCCTATATTTAGTTTAAATAAATATTTTTAAATAACTTTATGCCTGCTTTGCCTAAACGCATTGGTAATATGGAAACATCTTCATTAGTACTAGTTCTTACCAACCTTGTGCCTTTGGCCGGAGTTTTATTTTTTGGTTGGAATGTATTTGAGACCGTTTTTCTTTACTGGATGGAAAGCGCAGTCATCGCTCTGGCTACTATTGCCTTGATATATCTAATGCCTATTCCAGCGTTATTGCGAGAAGGTGTGCCGATTAATGCAAAATTAGTTGCTATTCCTTTTTTTATTGTCCATTTCGGTATTTTTATGATGGCGCATCTATTTTTTATTGTTATATTTTTGGGGCAATCAGATCAGGGTGGTTTGATACAACAAGCATTTGAGACATTGCGACAGGTACCTTCTATTCGCTGGGCAATTCTTTCGCTTTTTGTCAGTCATGGCTATTCATTTTATACAAATCAAATTTTAACTAAAAAATATTTATTACCACTAGATAAAGAAAGTTTCTGGTCGATTATGATAAGACCGTACAAAAGAATTTATACAATGCAACTGACAATTCTTATCGGCGCTTTTGCTATATTGCTTTTGGGTCTACCGCAGCCGATAATTGCGGTGTTTGTGGCTGTTAAAATATTTTTTGATCTTCGGGCGCACAGCAAAGAACATGAGAGTGGTCAGTCTTCTTTTTCAAATCAGGATCAAATTTAAATTTGAACTGGTACAGTAGCTGGTGGTAAAGTTGCTTCAGAAGCCTGCACGCCTAAATAGCTTAGAGCTTGAGTGGCCTTATCAAAGACCAGACCTTCATTTTTGAGATGGCGGTATTGTTTTGAGTTTTGTTCGCATAGTTCCGCGATCCAAGCGTTGACGCCAGTCACTACTACCTTTTGTCCTTTGTGGCGTATTAGTTCTATTATTTCATCCAATGCTTCCACCCCATCTAGATCCACAAAATACACTTCACGTAAGCGCAAGACAATAGCGCTGTAGCCCTTCAGATTGGTCTCAAAACGACGCAAATGCGCTTGACTGTTGATATACATCAGTGTGCCTTTGAAAGAGTAAAGAAGGATATCAGGATTTTCTTTTATCTCGGTTAATTTTTCTCCCGACATCATACCAACTTGTCCTTCTTTGTATTTGTTTAAATATAAATCAAATTGTCCGTGCGATAATTTTTCCATAAAAATAACCAACGCCACAGCTGTGCCAAGCAAGATACCAACAATTGGATCTTCATAGACAGTCACAAACGCCACTAGTAAGGCCACGCCAAAACCAACTTTATCAAAACGATAGTAACGAATAAAATGTTCGGTCTCCACCATGTTTACAGCGACCATAGCGAGAATGGAAGCTATCACGGCCATGGGTATATATTTGAAGTAGCCCAGGAAGAGTAAGGAAATAACAGCAATACTAATACTGTTAATAGTGCCAGACATGCGGTCAGTGGCGCCAGTTTTGATATTGAGCGAAGTGCGAGCTAGCGCGGCGGTGGCGGGAATACCGCCTGTGAGGCCAGAAGCGATATTGGCCAGGGATAGTCCGAGCATTTCTTTGCGTTCGTTGTGTTTGGTTTTGGTCATGCCGTCGGCAATTTTGGCAGAGAGCATGGTCTCAAGAATTGCTACTAGCGCTACCGCAAAACCAGTGCTGACAAGCGACATGTGAAAAAATAAATGAGGAGCTTGAAATAGTTTGCCACTAATAGTGGTAAAATTACTGCCCAAAGTGTCCAGTTGTAAAGGTATGATATGTTGGCTACCCAAATAGCCGAGCAAGATTCCAATCGGGGATAAGACAATAGCTCCAGGCACGCGCGGTAATAGTTTGCGCAAAATTATTAAGGCGATAAAAAAAGCGAGAAAAACTAGTAGTGATGGTAGGTAGGTTTGGTTAGTATGAAGAAAGGATTCCGACAGGTTGGAAATAAACTTTTCATGTTTTGTTAGTCCATGTAAACCAAAAGCATAATTAAATTGTCCAAAGCCGATTATAAATGCCACGCCAAGAGTAAAGCCATGCATAACGCTTGATGGCACAAAGACAAGATATTTTTCTAATTTGAAAATATAGGCAACAGCGACAAATATTCCAGTCACAATGGCCAGCATGCTGATAGTGTCGGCGCCGTGGGTGAGTGCGTAGGCAGCGATAACACCGGAAAGTGCGCCGGTTGGACCGACGATATTATAAATACTACCTCCTAGTAAAGATGCGATTAGCCCAGCCCAAATAGCCGTAATAATCCCAGCTATAGGTGTGGACTGTGAGGCGACCGCAAGTGAAACTGAAAGGGGAATAGAGATAAGAGAAACAGTGACGCCTGATTTCCAGTTTGTTTTCATCCTGTTTAGAATATTTTGCATATTTTTTAAAATTTTAGAATAGCAATATTATATTCCTGACATTAAAAAGCGTCAATCGTCTGTGATTTTATTTGGGTAGACAAAAATATTTTAAAAAGATAGAATAACAGAGCTTTAAGATATTTTTAAACTATAATTTTATGACAGGTAAACAAATCTCCGCTGAAGAATTATACGCTCTTATCAATCAAGGAATGCCTGAAAGTATTATTGTTGATGTGCGCACGCCTGCCGAGTTTGCCAAGGGCGCGATTGCGGGAGCAAAGAATATGCCAGTAGACGAGATAATGACTCAAGTTGATGCTTTGCGTAGTTATAAAAAAATATATTTATATTGTTTATCGGGAGGTCGCAGTCAGTTGGCTTTGGCGCAACTAGCTACTGCCGGTTTGACCGATGAATTATATAGTCTCAGTAGTGGTTTGCTAGCTTGGCGTAAGCTTGGTTATCCCTTGACTTCGGTTTAGGTATATAAAGCAAAGCGTGTTACTATATCTTTAGACAGATATTGTTTAATTCATATAACTAAATGCATATGAGCTACAACACAAATATCGTCAAAGATACCCAGGAGAACGACAATTTTCGTCGGGTTTTGTTTACTGGGAAGAAAAGTCAACTGGTGGTAATGAGTATTCCTCCTGATGGTGAGATTGGACAAGAAACTCATAAGTTTACAGAGCAAACATTATTTTTTCTCTCTGGCATAGGCGAAGCGATTATTGATGATAAAAAATTTCCTATCGGCGAAGGGGACGTGTATGTAGTTTCTCCTGGTACCAAACATAATTTTCGTAATACCGGCACAGAAGATCTAAAAGTCTATACTGTCTATGCTCCACCAAATCATATTGATGGTCGTGTGCATCACACCAAAGCTGATGCTGACGCCGATGCTGACGATGAGGCAGTGGGTGAGGCTGCGCCATTGATATAATTAATTATATAAATTATCTATGAAGAAAATATTTATCAGTCTCTTCGCGCTTTTGGTTTTCTTGGCAACGCCGTTAGTATCACAAGCGGCTACCTGGAAACCAACAACCCCGGAAGAATATACTTCTATCAGTTGGGCGAAAGCGCCGGGCATCGCCAGTTTTTTTAAAGCTCCACGCGGTAGTGGTTCATTGGATTTTTTGACTCGTATTAATTTATCCCAAAACCAAATTCAATTTATTGCGTCAACTTCAACTGTACCTTTAGACTGGGGTCCAGCGAATGCTAATTTTAATATCACTATACCTCTCGGAGATTCTACGCCCTCTATTACGATTATTCCTCCGACTAACACCGATGGTGTTAATATTCCGCCGATTCTTGTAGATGCTCCCGTATCAGTAACAAGTAATTTTCATAATTTTGCCTTTGCGCGGTTTGTGGCTGAATCTGGTAAGTCTATGAACCCAGATGCAAAATTCGTTTGGAACGCGCCATTTTTTAATATTAACTTACCAACTTCAGATCTTAGCTTGGCTCTTAAAACTACGATTGGAGGTAATCCGTTTATTTCTAGTGGTAGCCGTCCTGATTTTGATATGGCTAATTCACGTAAAATGTTATTGATAAACAACCGAACAGGCAAAGCCAATATCCAAGATTTTGACGCTGATATTTTTGTTGGCACTACCAGTGGCGATCAAGGGCTAGAAGGCTTCGCTCCCAATGTGGCAAAATCCGATGGTGGTAACGGAAGAACTGCTCGTTTGTTTATCGGCGTAATGCCAAACAAACAAGAAGTCGTTATCTATTGCAGTCAGTCCGCTACAATCGGTGAAGCAAGCCAAGCTCTAAGCCTTGCTGGAGTTCCAGTAGAAAATCAAATGGAAGCCGACGGTGGAGGTAGTGCCAGTTGTGGCTATAATTTGCCTGGACAATATTTTGTCGAGCCGTCTCGTACTTTGCCAGTGATGATGGGGGCACTGACAATTATTGCTAGAGGTACACCGACAACCGACGGTCTCAATGTTCGTAGCGGTCCAGCTGCCAAGTATGCGATTGTGAGAAAAATTAACAAAATAGACTTCGTGCGTGTGTTTGAAGAAAAAAATGGTTGGTATCGAATTGGGTTTGGGGAGTGGGTGAGTAAGGGGTTGATTAAGAAAATCTAGATTTGAATTTTTTTGGTCTTCTGATATAATAGCCACTTCTAAAATATTTTTTATGCTCCCTCTCCGTATCAATCAGGTCACAAAAGTTTTCAAAAATTCCAAGGGTGAAGAGTTCAAAGCCGTGGATAATATTTCTTTAGATATTGAACAAGGCAAAATCTATGGTCTTTTGGGGCCAAATGGTGCTGGCAAATCAACACTGATCAATATGATTAGTGGTATTTTGCGTCCCTCTGAAGGCAAGATTGAAGTGTTTGGGTTAGATGTAGCCAAAGAAGCAAGTAATACCAAGCAGATGATTGGTATTGTGCCTCAAGAGATTGTGGTGGAAATGGCTTTTACGGTAGAAGAAGTCCTGTATTATTTTGCCGGGATGTATGGCGTGTCTCGCGCTGACCGCAAAATTAGAATCAAGCAAGTATTAGAAGATTTGGGACTTGAAGACAAGATTCACGAACGCGCTCGCAATCTTTCTGGTGGTATGAAACGACGTTTGATGGTTGCCAAAGCGATTTTGCATAAACCAAAGTTACTTATTTTGGATGAGCCTTCGGCCGGAGTGGATGTCAGTTTGCGCCAAAAGATTTGGAGCCTGGTGCGTCGGCTAAATGATGAGGGGACTACTATTGTATTTACAACACATTATTTGGAAGAAGCAGAACAGTTGTGCGAGTATATCGCTTTAGTGGACCATGGTCATTTGATCAAAAACGGCAAGCTCAAAGATATTCAACAAGAATTTTCCAAAAACACAATTCATTTTGAATTGTTTGATCGTGCCGTGGCACCACTGGTCGGAGTGTCAGAAGTGGGAGTGGAATATGAATATCCAATTAGTAAAGATTTGGCGACCGATATGGCCAAGCTTACTAGTCATTATAATCACAATCTAAAATCAATCCGTTCTGAGGCGGCTTCTCTTGAACATATATTTTTGAAATTGACAGATAATAAATAATAATATGCAAACAAACATGTGGGCATTATATTCCAGAGAAGTAAAACGTTTCCAAAAAATTTGGATGGATACGGTTTTTAGTCCGATTGTTTCTATTGCTTTATATTTGGGGGTTTTTGGTATTGTGACATCTGGGCGCGAGGTAAGCGGTTTACCGTATTTAACTTTTGTTTATACTGGTTTACTTGCCATGCTAGTAATCAATAATAGTTTTTCCAATCCGTCTTTTGCGCTCGTAATTGCCAAAAATTTAGGCAATATTATAGATTTGCAATTAGTGCCAATTGCGCCGTGGCGCATTGGAATTGCCTATGCCTTGGCCGCTCTCACTCGTGGAGTAATTACTTTTTGTATTGCGATTTTGGCTACAGTTTGGTTTATCCCTGGTTTAGGTTTGCCTGCGCATCCATTGTATTTTATTTTAGCGTTATTTTTTACTGGTTTGGAATTTGGGATGCTCGGTGTAGCTTTTGGTTTTGCGGCCAAGAATTTTGAAGCGCTGACTTTTATGAATACGTTTGTGATGCAACCAATGATATTTTTGGCGGGGGTTTTTTATCCAATTGCTGGGTTGCCAAGTCCTTGGAATATTATAAGTCTTTTTAACCCGCTTCATCATAATGTTAATTTTTTCCGTTATGCTATTACCGGTTATTCTGATTTGAATCCAAATATTTCTTTGGCGGTCATGCTTGGTGTTTCGGTTTTGTTGTTTGGAGCTATGCAGTGGGTGACCAAGCGGAATATTAAAATGAAATAATTAAATTATCCCGATTCTGCTTCGTGGCAGAATCGAGGATCCTCGATTTTTCGCCACAGAAAAATCGGGATTAACCCATATTTTGTATGATCAAAATTTACGGCACACCGCGTTCGACCGCTTTTCGTTGTTATTGGTTGATGGAAGAAATTGGAGGTATTGAATATGAAACCCAATCAGTAGACTTTGCTAAGGGAGAAAACAAATCAGCCGAGTATCTCAAGCTCAATCCAAACGGCAAAGTGCCAACTATGGTAGATGGTGATGTAGTCGTGTGGGAATCAATGGCTATTTGTTATTATCTAATGGAAAAATACCAAGCCATGCAATTTGTGGGTACCACTGCCAAAGAACATGCTGAAGTTAACCAATGGAATTTCTGGTCAGTTATTCATCTTGCTAATGCTTTTGAACCATTAGTTTTACAGACTTATCGCAAAACTCCAGATTCAGAAGCAACTAAGTTGGCTCGTGAACAAGAACTTCCTCGCTACTTAGGCGTTTTGGAAGGCCATTTGGCTGGCAAAGAATATATGGTTATGGATAAGTTTACTTTGGCTGATATTGCCGCAATGTCTGTGGCACGCTTGACCAGCTTTGTTAATTTTGATTTGTCATCTTACCCAAATATTACGGCTTGGATGGCTAGGTTGAGTGAGCGCGAGGCTTATAAAAAAGTTTCGGCTTAAGCTTTACCCTTGACAAACCCAGGTTTTTCTGCTATACTAGCGACTTCTTAATAATGGCTACCGCTATTGGTTAGCCAAGGACTCAGATCTATTTTGTGTCATTTATGTGACCTTCTCAGTATCTTGGGTCACTAAACAATACAATATGACACAGAACACACCAGCCCAGGCTCGTTTTAGCGACCTTGGGATCGCCCCAAAATTGCTTGATAACCTCGAGCGATTGAAATTTTTGGTACCTACGCCTATTCAGCACCAGTGTATTCCTCAAGCTTTGCAAGGCAAAGATATTGTTGGTATTGCTCAGACTGGAACTGGTAAAACCATGGCTTTTGGTATTCCAATGATTCAGATTTTGTCCCAAATCACTAGTCCAGCTCAAGGCCTTATTTTGCTTCCTACTCGTGAACTCGCTTTGCAGGTAGATGAAGTGTTGCAAAAAATCGGCAGACCTCTTGGTCTTCGTACAGCTGTGCTTATTGGTGGCGCCTCTGCTTATCAACAAAGACAAATGCTGGCTCGTGGTCCACATATTATCGTTTCTACTCCTGGTAGATTGATGGATCATCTTGAACAAAGAAATTTGAATTTAAATAGAATGAAGATTGTGGTGCTTGATGAAGCTGATCGCATGTTTGATATTGGTTTTATGCCACAGATCAAACAGATCTTGTCTTTGGTGCCAACTGATCGCCAGACTCTTATGTTTTCTGCTACTATGCCTCGCGCCATTGCCGAGATTGCTAGTCGCTACATGAAAATCCCTTTGCGTATTGAGGTGGCTCCAGCTGGAACTTCATCTAAGAATGTTGAACAAGAATTATTTATTATCAATAAAGATGGTAAGACTCAATTGCTTGATAAGATTCTAGATGATAACAAAGGTTCGGTTTTGATTTTTTCTCGCACCAAACATGGCGCTAAAAGAATTACCATCAATGTTCGTGGCATGGGTCATACCGCAGCTGAAATTCACTCCAACCGTTCGCTTGCTCAACGCAAAGACGCCTTAGAAGGCTTTAAGCGTGGCAAGTATAGAGTGCTTGTGGCTACTGACATTGCTTCTCGTGGTATCGACGTCACTGGTATCTCCTTGGTTATCAATTATGATTTGCCTGACAACTCGGAAGATTATGTGCACCGCATCGGTCGTACTGGTCGCGCCGAAAGTTTTGGTAAAGCGATTTCTTTTGCTACTCCCGACGAACGCGGAGATATCAAGCAAATTGAAAGATTAATCAAAAAAACAATTCCGGTTTTGTCCTTGCCAGTATTGCCTCCACGCCGAGCCAACTCTGCGCCAAGTTTCTTCAAAGAAGAAAACAACCAACGTCGCAGTAGTTTTCCGCCAAGACGTCCGTTTGGTGGTAGTAGTGCCGGAAGCGGTAATAGAAATTTCCGCAGACGATATTAATCAAATTAGAAAAACCCGCCCGTCAAGAAGAGCGGGTTTTTTGTTGTTTAAATTGCCACTTGTTGACAAGTGTAGTAAAATATATTGGCTTTTAAAATTAAGGTTTTAATTCATAAAAGCTTAAATTATTTTATGTCTAATCATATACCCCGTTTTGCCGTGCCTAGTGTTTTTGTACTATTTGGTGTTACTGGCGATTTGGTAAGGACCAAGATTTTACCATCATTTTTTAGCCTATATACCAAAAAGTTATTGCCGGAAAAATTGCAGATCTATGGTTTTTCTAGACGAGATTTGACTGATCAGTCTTTAAGAGATTATATTCGTAATATTTTGGTTGAGAGCGGGGCTTCTCGTGGTACTCGCGAAGTAGAGTTGGAAAATTTTCTAAATTGTTTTTTTTATATCAGTGGAAATTTTGAAGATAAAAACGCTTATAAAAAATTAGCCAACGCTTTGGGAAAAACTAATACTGGTTGGAGTTTTTGTTCAGATAAAATTTTCTATTTGGCTGTGCCTCCGAATAATTACAAAACTATTTTGTTAGGATTGAAAAATTCAGGGTTGGCCGAACCTTGTGATCCTAAAGATGGTGTGAATAGAATTGTGATTGAAAAACCTTTTGGTTCTGATCTCAAATCCGCTCAAGAGCTGGATATGTTATTGGGTAAACTATTTAGAGAAGACCAGATTTATCGCATAGATCATTATTTAGGAAAAGAAACAGTCCGAAACATTATCGCTTTTCGTTTTAGTAATTTATTTTTGACGCCGGCTTGGAATAATAAATATGTAGAAAAAATAGAGTTTATTTTAAATGAAGCAGAAGATATAGAAGAAAGAGGGGATTTTTATGATAAGGTAGGCGCTTTGCGTGATGTTGGTCAGAATCATTTATTACAACTTATAGCTTTGTTTACGATGGACAACCCCGATAGTTTTACGGCTGACGAAATTCGTAAAAAGCGCGCCGAGAGCTTGGCTCGTTTGGAAGTGCTAGACATTGACGGAGTAAAAAGTAATACTCTCCGCGCTCAGTACGAGGGTTATCGCACACAGAACAAGATACACCCAAACTCAAATACAGAGACATATTTTAAAGTTAAGGCCACAATGCATTCAGGACCTTTTGCGGGCGTGCCTCTCTATATAGAAGGCGGTAAGGGTCTGGCTGAGAGTCGTGGTGAGATTAAATTAACATTTAAACATCCGACGCCGTGTTTGCTCTGTCCTGCTGGCGGGCACTATCAAAATACTTTGCGCTACAATATCAAGCCTGATGAAAATATTAAGGTAGGTTTTTTGGCTAAAAAACCAGGGCATAATCATACGCTGAGCCAAGTAGATTTTAATTTTAATTATAACGACATTGATAAGAAGGATTTTATTCCAGACTATGAACAGTTGATTTTAGATATTGTAAAAGGTGATCAGACCCTGTTTATTTCCACCGCAGAAATTACCGCCGAGTGGCGGTTCGTGGAAGCGATTATGCAAGCTTGGCAAAAAAATAAAACAGAATTATTGACTTACAAGATAGGCGCTAAAAACGATTTTGTTTTGCCAGTAGATAATTTAAAACCTTTAAATAAAGAAATTGGCATTATTGGATTAGGAAAAATGGGAAACAATTTTGCTTGGCAACTTATCGAAAAAGGTTGGCGAGTGGTTGGTTATAACAGGTCTCCGGAAAAAACTCAGGAGATGATTAAACACGGCATGGTAGGATCCTTTTCTTTACCGGAATTTTGTTCTCAACTATCAAGTAAGCCAAAAATTGTTTGGCTGATGTTGCCGTCCGGAGAAGTGATTGATCAAACAATTTTCGGGCAAAGTGAGAGAGATGAAAAATTATTTTCATCTCCGAGCGTGCCTAGAAAATACCGTAGTATTTTTGATAAAGGCGGATTGGTAGATTTTTTGCAGAAGGGCGATATTATTCTTGATGCAGGAAATTCATATTATAAAGATACAATTCGTCGTGGAAAAAAATTGGCAAAATTGGGGATCAGGTTTGCTGATGTGGGCTTCTCGGGCGGTCCGGGCGGGGCGCGCAATGGCGCTTGTTTTATGGTTGGTGGGGATAGAAAATTATACAATGAACTATTACCATTGTTTGTCGATGGGGCAACCGCTGGCGGTACCGAACATTTTGATGGTTTGGGAGCCGGGCATTTTGTAAAAATGATCCACAATGGCATTGAGTATGGTATGATGCAAGCAATTGGTGAAGGTTTTGCAATTATGAAAAAAGCGCCGTTTAAGCTTGATCTAATAAAAATTGCTAGTATCTATAATCACGGTAGTGTGGTTGAGTCCCGTCTTATCGGTTGGCTCAAAAAAGGGCTAGAAGAATACGGGAAAGATTTGAAAGATATTTCTAGCACGGTTTCTCATTTGGGAGAAGGGGCTTGGACTGTCAAAACTGCTAAAGAGTTTAAGGTGGCGGCAAAAGTGATTGCTGATTCATTATTATTCCGTTATCATTCTGCCAAAAATCCAAGTTATACCGGCAAGGTAGTCTCGGCTTTGCGTAATCAGTTTGGTGGACACAGTGTTACTAAAAAGATTAATATTAAAAAATAAATTTATTCAATTGTCATTCCCGCCAAAAGCGGGAATCCAGACAATTTAATTCGACACTGGATTCCCAATTAAGTTGGGAATGACAGTTACCATATTATGTTTGAGTATAAAAAAATTATCGACATATCTCTACCTTTGAATGAAAAAACAATTGTCTACCCGGGTGATCCGTCTTTGAGTATGGAAAAAATAAAAAAACCGAGCGGTTCTCAATTGACCAAACTTAGCTTGGGTACACATTTTGGTTCGCATGTAGACGCGCCTAGCCATGTCTTTGATTTTGGAAAAAATATAAATGAAATGCCTTTGGAAAATTTTGTAGGATCTTGTAGAGTTTTGGATGTGCGAGAATGCCAGGAAGCTGTCACAAAAGAAGTTTTGGAAAAATTTAATATTGCTAGTGATGAAAGAATTTTGTTGAAAACAAAAAATTCAGACCGTGGGTATGATGAATTTTATAATGATTATGTTTATCTCGCTAGCGACGCAGCCAAGTATTTGGCAGATAAAAATATAAAATTGATTGGTGTAGATTATCTGTCTGTAAAACAAAAAGGTTCTGTGGATAATACGCCTCACACTGCTTTCTTAGAAAAAAATATTCCGATCTTGGAAAGTATAAATTTGGCAAACGTTGAAGAAGGGGAATATTTTTTGATGGCTGTGCCCTTGGCTTTACAGGATGTAGACGGATCGCCGGTGCGGGCAATCTTATTAAGATAATTTTTTTACTGTTTATTATTATCCTATGGATCTCACATTGATACTTGGACCAATGAAAAGCGGAAAGTCGTTTGATTTGATAAGTCATTTTGCGCCATTACAATATACAGATATTTCTCATGTCCTTTATCAGTCAAATCGTAATGTTCGCGATGAAAAAATTTCTTCTCGCAATGGCGTGGGTATAGAAGCTAAAAAAATTATTAGTTTGCAAGAAGCCCTTGAAAAAAATTATTCTGTGATTGGTATAGATGAAGTGCATATGTTTGATCCAGCCGACGTGGCCGTGGTGTCGCAGTTATTAAAAAACGGAGTTAAGGTCGTGGCTGCCGGACTAGATATGGATTATAAGGGTAAGATTTTTGACATAGTCAAAGGCTTACTTGAGCTTGGGCCAAAGGAAGTACGATATCGAAGAGCCGCTTGTGAAATTTGTCGTTTACCTGAAGCGGTTTATACCCAAGTATTTAGCAAAGGTGAACCAGTAGTGTCTGGTATGCCTTCAGTTATTCCTGATGATGGTACTTTTACTTATCAACCTGTTTGTCGTCACTGTTTTGTGGTTGCTAAAAATTAATCAAATTATGATAATCAAATTCAAAAAAGAACAAATTAGTGATCCGGAAAAAAATCTCATGCGCTGTGGTTATGCCAAGATAATAGACAGGCGCATGGGCAAAACTAGTTTTGCCAAACGTATCCATCGTGATTTTTATCCCAGGTATCATGTTTATATAAAACAAGAAGGCGACTTTGTTAGTTTTGATTTACATTTGGATCAAAAACGGCCAATTTATGAAGGTGTGACGGCTCATTCAGGTGAGTATGATGGGGAAGTGGTGGAACGAGAAGGGGAAAGAATAAGTGCGCTTTTGTTATCTCAGAACACTCCTCAAAATCCTTGATTATCTCTATTATCTATGATAAAATGCAAAAGCCTAAAGAGGGCTTATTTTTAATATTATTTATGTCATTTCTCACTAAAATTTTTGGAGATCCAAACGCCAAAGTAGTCGCAGGTATCAAGCCGATTGTAGAAGAAATAAATGCGTTGGAATCAGAGATGCAAAAGTTATCTTTGGTAGATTTGCGTGCCAAAACTGATGAATTCAAAAAACGTTTGACCGAGGGCGAAACTTTAGACGATATTTTACCTGAAGCCTATGCTGTTATTCGTGAAACTTCAAAACGCATCACTGGTATGCGTCATTTTGATGTTCAGCTTATTGGTGGTATTGCTCTTCATCGCGGTAATATAGTAGAAATGGGAACTGGTGAGGGGAAAACTTTAGTAGGAACATTACCAACATACCTCAACGCACTCGCGGGTAAAGGCGTGCATGTGGTGACAGTTAATGATTATTTGGCCAAACGTGATGCAGTCTGGATGAGTCAGATTTATGACGCTTTGGGATTAACTGTGGGGATTATTCAGCAACAATTAATTTCTTTTAAGTATAATGCTCAAAAGACTTTGCAAGGTGAAAATTTATCCGAAGGTAGTGAGGCCGACAAAGAGCGCGATGCTAAAGGTATGTTTAAAGTTGAAACAGAATATCTAGAATCATGTTCTAGAAAAAATGCCTATGCTTGCGATATTACCTATGGTACCAACAATGAATTCGGTTTTGATTATTTGCGCGATAACATGGTCCAAAACAGCGCCGAGATGGCGCAACGACCATTTTTCTACGCGATTGTTGACGAAGTAGATTCGATCCTGATTGATGAAGCGAGAACCCCACTGATTATTTCCGCTCCCGCTGAAGATGCAACGGATATGTATTATAAGTTTGCGGATTTGGTGCGAACTTTGGTAGAAAAGGAAGATTATAATGTTGATGAAAAAATGCGTTCAGCCACGCTTTCTGAAGCGGGCATTACAAAAATGGAAAAATTGTTGGGTATAGATAATATTTATGCTGAAGGTGGAATCAAAACCGTACATCATGTGGAGCAAGCTTTGCGCGCGCATGCGTTATTTGCTCGTGATCGGGATTATATAGTTGAAAATGGTGAGGTAATAATCGTTGATGAATTCACTGGTCGCAAGATGCCAGGTCGACGTTATAGTGAAGGTTTGCATCAAGCCATTGAAGCCCAAGAAGGCGTAAATATCCAACAAGAAAGTCAGACCATGGCCACCGTTACTTTTCAGAATTATTTTAGATTATATCCAAAGTTGTCCGGTATGACTGGAACGGCGGTGACCGAAGCCGAAGAGTTTGGCAAAATTTATAAATTAGAAGTGGTTGTCGTGCCACCAAATAAAATCAATCAGCGTATCAATCATCCAGACAGAATCTATAAGACCGAAGAAGCAAAATACAAAGCTATTGCCCAGACTGTTAAAGAATTGCAAACCAAGGGCCAGCCAGTGCTTATCGGTACTGTGGCCGTAGATAAAAACGAAGCCTTAAGTTTGTATTTGGAAAGAGAAGGAATAAAACATGAAATTTTAAATGCCAAGAATCACGAACGAGAAGGTGAGATTATCGCTCAGGCTGGTCATGCCGGTGCGGTCACGCTCGCTACTAATATGGCTGGCCGCGGGGTTGATATCTTGCTTGGAGGAAATCCGGTTGTGCCAGAAGAGGCCGAAAAAGTGCGCAATGCTGGAGGTCTATTTGTAATTGGTACTGAACGTCACGAAAGTCGTCGTATTGATAACCAGCTTCGTGGTCGTAGTGGTCGTCAGGGAGATCCTGGTCAATCACAATTTTATCTTTCTACCCAAGATGATTTGATGCGTATTTTTGCTGGTGATCGTATTCGCTCGGTCATGGAGACGCTCAAAGTGCCGGAAGATATGCCAATCGAACAAAAAATGATTAGCCGGATTATTGAGTCTGCTCAGAAAAAAGTAGAAGGCATGCATTTTGATTCAAGAAAACACTTGTTGGAATATGATGACGTGCTTAATCGTCACCGTGAAGTTATTTACGGTAAGCGTCGAGAAATTTTGTTTGGGTTTGATAGAGAAAAAAAAGCGCTGGATAACTCACTTCTCATTCCGGATGAAATGGAGGAATCCCTTAAACCAGAGGACAAGGCGTCTCTCGACTCAGCTAAATCTTCGCTCAAGATGACAGACGCCAAGACGTTGCGTCAAATGATTCTTGATATGGTAGAGCAGGAGATCGAACAAGTTATTTCTTTTCACACCAATGCTGAAAGTCGTCGCGAATGGAATGTTAAAGAAATCTTAGAAACAGTTTCTACTATCTTTGCTTTGTCAGATGAGGAAAAGAAATTTATTACGGACTTGGCTTCTGGGGAGCGTGAGCAAAAAATGGATGATGTGGAAATCCGTACCAAAACTATTGAATACTTGGTTGGTTTGGCAAAGGAAAAATACGAAGTTCTCTTGGTTAAAGCTGTTCCAAATCCGGAAATGCTACTTGAAATTGAAAAACAAGTGTTGCTTCGTGCGATGGATAATCTTTGGGTAGATCACTTGGTGGCAGTTGATTATCTTCGTACTGGTATTGGCCTGCGCGGTTATGCTCAACAAGATCCACTGGTAGAGTATAAGAAAGAAACATTTAGAATGTTTAATGAGCTTTTGAGTTTGATTCAAAAAGAAGTGGTTTATCTCATCTATAAAGTAAACTTAGGTATTCAGTTGGCGCCATCGGTAATGGATAGAAGCAATGCTTTGCGTTTTAAGGGCGCAAGTAAAACTACAGACGCAGAAGTTGAAGAACAAGTGGTTAGTAAGACTAAAGAAAAAGACGCAGATGGAAAAGTAATTGGAAGAAATGATTTATGCCCTTGTGGAAGTGGAAAGAAGTATAAGAAGTGCCATGGGGCTTAATGATTTTTTATTATGAAACACAGCTTGCTTTATTATTTAACAAAACATAAAATTATCGCTCCTGTCATCATCATTTTTAGTTTAGGTGCTACTATATATGGCCTTATATTTATAAAAAATTCTGACTTCTCAAAAATTTCCATTGGTAGTAGTAATAATATAAGCAATAGCTTGATTGCTCAAAATAGTCCGAACGCCTCTCTAACAATTATTGAGGATAAAAACAAAGTTTGGCAATTAAATAATGAGCAAATTTTAAAAATTTCAAAAAAGTTAGCAAAATATGAAAATATTAATGTTGAAATGATTCATGAAAATTCACCGGAGATTTTTATATTTGCTGGTAAATTAGCTAGAATATTTAAAGAAGCCAGATGGAAATTAAGTGGAGGAGAAGATTTAGTGGGTGCATATAACGGTATTAAAATTTATGGATATGGGGATTATGGTACAAAAATTCCTGGATTTATTATTGATTTAAATAATGCCTTAATTAGTGAAGGTGTACAAGTAAATCCGATAATGAGTGATGTTAACTTACCAACTAATACGGTACGCATAACAGTAGGAAAAATAAAACAATAAGGATTGTTTTTTATGTCATCTGGCATTAGGGCTTTAATTTTAGAAGTACTAGAAAAAGGCTATCTCATGAGTTTAGCTACTGTAGATAGTGGGGGAGTTTGGGTGTCGGATGTTATTTATATTTTCGATGAAAACTTAAATATTTATTGGATGTCTGATCCAAGCGCAAGGCACTCACAAGCAGTCATAAAAAATCCTCAAATGGCTGGAACTATTACGGTAAGCGCTCAAGGCGAAGATAATTTAGGGATTCAATTTGAAGGTATTGCCGAAAAGATAGAAGGCGCGCGCTATGATTTGGCTATAAAACATTTTGCCAAAAGAAAAAAGCCTCAACCAGCAGAAACCGAAGATATTTTACAGGGTGATTCTTGGTATGTACTAAAACCAAAGAAGATTGAATTAATTTGTGAAAGACTTTTTGGTTTTGAGAAACAGAAATATGAAACAAATCACCTTTAGATTAAAGCCAGGACAATTTTTAAAAGAAGAGATTAAAAAAGTTGTTGAAGAAAATAATATCGCTGCGGGAGTTATATTATCTATTGTTGGTGGTCTTGAAAATGCCGTACTGAGAATGGCTGGCTCTACACCAGACAATCAAATTGTAAAAGAATGGAATAAAAAATTTGAAATTGTGTCTGGAACTGGCACTGTTTCAAATAAAGGCTCTCATATTCATATTTCGCTATCTGATAGCGAGGGGAATGTGGTGGGCGGACATTTAAAAGATGGTTGTAAAATTATGTACACTGTAGAAGTGGTTATAGGAATTTTTGAGGACGTGTCTTTTGATAGAGTTTATGATTCTGAAACTGGATTTAAGGAACTGGAAATAGGGTAGAATATGAAAAAAATATATTACAATAAACTAATTCGTGATAGAGTTGCTGAAAAAATGAAGAAAAAAGGCATAGCCTTTGAAACCCAGCGGCTGAATAAAAATGAATTTGAAAAAGCACTGTTGGCAAAAGTTGTAGAAGAAGCTGGGGGTATACAAAATGCTAAGACCCGCAAAGAATTAATGAATGAAATCTGTGATGTGCTCGCTGTTATTGAGGCTATTTTAAAGCATAAGAGAATAGACTTTTTTAAAGAACTGCGAAAAGTCTGGAAAGAAAATATAAAACTTAAAGGCCGATTTAAGAATCGATTTTGGCTTGTCTGGTCTGAGGAAGATGGGTATATATCTAATGAGACAAAAGGTAAAAAATTAAATAAAATCAAACGCCCGGCTCGTTGAGCCGGGCGGGGTTGCATGCCTCCGAACTTGTGGATGTTGTGGTTCACCGTTGGTACTTGATCACCCGAATTCTCGTGGTGCTTTGACCGTCATGGATGGCCCCATTTTGGGGAACGATGAAGATGGCGCCCTCTTCCTCTGTGAGCTTGTAGGCGACCACTTGCCAGTGAGCGTAGGCCACAGAAGTTCGTGCAGCGTCTTGGATGTTCGACATTGCATCCTGAACAGCTTTACGCCTGCCGTTCAGACCTTGTGCAGTCAGGACTATCGGTCCTGACAGCGTACGACTTCGTTCACACGGAGTGTGAAACTCAACGAGCCTTAGCGGCTCTTTCTCTCCTTGTGGTTCTAGACTCTCATCGGTAAGCATGTTGGTTCTCCTTACCTAGGTACTACAATATATAATAATTAAGTCAAATTAATTTTATGCTCAAACTTGGAAAATACAGACACTACAAAGGTAAAGATTACGAAGTGTTAGGTGTTGCCAAATTAGAATCGACTTTAGAGGATATGGTAGTCTATAAACCACTTTACGAAACCGAAGATAAGTTATGGGTGCGGCCTTTGGGGGTATTTACAGAAAACATAGAAATTGATGGCAAAATTGTCCCAAGATTCCAGTATATTGGCGAGGTTGAGCCATAAAATTTTATCCCCTGTAAACTGATATTTAGCCCTTGCCAAAAAGGTTTAAATACATTAAAATTGTAGCAAATTGCTATATTGCAATACAGTTGTCACTTGTCATTCCGACGACGAAGAAGGAATCTCTGTCCGTACACGGAAAGATCCCTCGTCAGCCGCAGGAGCGGCTTCGCTCGGGATGACAGTTAAGGTGTTTAATTCTATATTCCCACCGCCGTTAGGCGGGGTCCCGCTGCGGCGGGATAAATTCTAACTCGTATATTATGGCCGTGAAAACCAAATCCAGAGGCGTATCCAAAGATTCTCTAAAATGGCGTATTTTCTCCATTGTCGCTTTGACAGTTTTTTGTTTGTTAGTTGTTTTTCCAACCTATGCCAACCGTGGTATAAATTGGGCAAATAAAAAGGCAAACGTTGGTATTCCAAACTTGCCATCTAGTGGCTTTAATCTCGGTCTTGATTTGCAAGGCGGAGCTCATTTGGTCTATCAAGCAAATACAGACGTAATTCCTGGAAGCGACAAGGCTAGTGCTGTGGAAGGTGTGCGTGACGTAATAGAACGTCGTGTGCGTGGAGGTTTGGGAGTTTCCGAGCCACTCGTCCAGACTACCAGAGTAAACAATGATTATAGAGTAATTGTAGAATTACCTGGTGTGACTGATGTCAGTCAAGCTATCAAAATGATCGGCGAAACTCCAATTTTAGAATTTAAAGAAGAAAGTGACGAGCCACTTCGAGCGCTCACTCCTGCTGAGCAAAAAGAAATGGATACTTTTAATACTGCTGCGCAAACCAAAGCCAAAGACGCGCAAAAAGATATTAAAGGCGGAATGACTTTTGAAGACGCAGTGACGAAATATTCAGAAGATGAAAAAACCAAATCTACCGGGGGTGATCTTGGTTTTATTGACGATTCTGTTTTTCCAGAATTTTATAAATGGGCTAGTACTCATAAAGACGGAGACGTCAGTAAAGATTTAATCAAGAGTTTTGACGGTATAAATGTTATCAAGAGATTGTCTGTTCAAGAAAAGAAAGATGAAAATTCTTCGACTGTCAAAACCTATAATGTTGCCAGAATTTTTATAAAAACAAAACAACCAATCGATATCGTGCCTCCAGCGGATCAATGGAAAAACACTGGTTTGTCTGGAAAACAACTAAAGAGAGCCGAGGTTAGTCAGGATAGTCAAACTGGTCAAGTACAAGTTGCTTTGCAATTTGACGAAGAGGGCACACAGCTTTTTGCTGAATTAACAAAAAGAAATGTAGGCAAGCCTGTTGCGATATTTTTGGATGGCTCAGCACTTAGTATTCCGAGAGTAAATGAAGCGATTCTTACCGGTAGTGCCGTTATTAGCGGTAGTTTCTCTATGCAAGAAGCTAGACTTTTGGCACAACGCCTCAATTCTGGAGCTTTACCAGTGCCAGTAGAACTTATCAGTCAACAGAAGGTTGATGCGACTTTGGGCGCTGACTCACTGCAAAAAAGTTTTAAAGCTGGTATTTATGGTTTGATTGCTGTGCTAATTTACATGATTATTTATTATAGATTGCCTGGTTTTATCGCCGCTATTTCTTTAAGTATTTATGCCCTTATCAACCTGGTCTTATTCAAGACTTTGGGCGTAACTTTGACATTGTCTGGTATTGCCGGTTTTATCCTCTCTATCGGTATGGCGGTTGATGCTAATGTTTTGATATTTGAGCGTCTTAAAGAAGAGTTGAGATTAGGAAGAAGTCTAAAGTCTGCTATGGAAGAAGCTTTTGTTAGAGCCTGGCCTTCTATTCGTGATAGTAATATAACTACTTTAATTAGTTGTATCTTTATGGTTTGGATGGGCGGATTTGTGAAAGGTTTTGCGGTTGTTTTAGCTATTGGTGTCTTGGTCAGTATGTTCTCGGCTATTGTTTTAACTCGTACGATCTTACGCGCCGTTCTATTGTTAGTAAAAAAAGAAGAAGGCAATGTTTTATTTTTGGGTTATTCTAAAAAAGAAGTAAATAATATTCAATAATTTATGACTATTCCATTCATTAGATATTCAAAAATTTTACTTGTCTTTAGTAGTTTAGTGACAGCTGTAGCCATTGCTTTTTTGGTAATGTGGGGATTGAAGCCTGGTATAGATTTTACCAGCGGTTCGCTCATGGAAATGTCTTTTACCACTCGACCCGAAACTGCGGAAATACAAAAAGTGTTTAACGGCTTAAACTTGAATAATGCTATTTTCCAAAAAACCGGTGATAAGGGTTTGATAGTTAGAAATGATTTTTTGAGTGAGCAAGAACATCAGGCTTTAGTTTCTGCTTTGAATGCAAACGCACAAATTACAAATAATGGTTTTCACGAAGAGCGCTTTGAGACAATCGGGGCTTCTGTAAGCAAACAATTAAGGTCCAGATCTTTGTTAGCTATAATTCTTGTAAATCTTGGTATCATTGGCTATGTGGCCTATGCCTTTAGAAAAGTTTCTCGTCCGGTGGCAAGTTGGAAATATGGAACTTTAGCTATCGTGGCTTTGTTTCATGATGTATTACTGGTAATGGGTGTCTTTTCTTTCTTGGGGCATTTCCATGGCGTAGAAGTGGATATTGCTTTTGTGGTGGCGATTATGACTGTCCTTGGTTATTCGGTAAACGACACTATCGTTGTTTATGATCGTATTCGTGAGAACTTGCTTCGCCATAGTGCCGATAACTTTGCTGAAGTTGTTAACAATGGCTTGAACGAAACTTTAATGCGTTCAATCAACACCACTTTCAAAACCATGTTACCTCTTTTTGCCTTATTCTTTATCGGTGGTTTCAGTATTCATTATTTTGCATTAGCTTTGCTTATCGGTATTGCTAGTGGTGCCTATTCTTCAATCTTTATCGCTAGTCCGCTTTTGGTAGTAGTTTATAATTGGCAAGAGAAACGTAGAGCATAATAATAAAATAAATAAAAAACCCAGCCCTTCGTGAAGGCTGGGTTTTTGTTTTAGGCTAGGGGATATGGTATAATAAATCCAAATTTAAATTTGATATTTATTATTATGTCTGATGATACTATTCGACATCTGGTAGCGATTTGCGCCACTCTTATTTGTGCTTTAGCCTATTACAGTGGTTGGATCTCTAGTCAGTTTGGCTGGTGGTGGACAGTCTTTGCCGTATTTATTGTTTATGGTGGAATTTTCAAGATTCTTAAACACTAGCGCTTAATTTTTGTATGCCACCTTTAGCTGATTTACCATTTAGTGTCTCTATAGATTTTTCTGTTTGGGAAACGATTTTGAATTTACCAACACCTCAACTAATAAGGGTGATTTTTGCGATTGGCGGTTGGACAGTTTTAGCGCTTGTTATCTTTTGGGTCGGAGCTCATCTATGGCTTGAATTAAAAGAAGATCTTTATAAACATCATTGGCAATGGGTAGTTTTGGCAATAGATGTTCCTGTTGATACGGTGCAAAGCCCGAAGGCGGTTGAGCAGATATTTTCCCAACTTAGTGGCGCCTTTGCCGATCCGAATTTTGGTGAAAAATATTGGGGTGGAGTTAAGGAAAGATGGTTTAGTTTTGAGATTATTAGTTTGGAAGGGTATATTCAATTTTTGGTTTACACAGAAGTTAAGTTCCGAGATTTGGTAGAGGCGGCAGTTTATGCGCAGTATCCAATGGCAGAGATAACTGAAGTTGAAGATTATGTGAGTATGATTCCTGACAAATATCCAAACGAAACTCATGATATGTTTGGTGTTGAATTTGGATTGGTCGCTGAGGATCCTTATCCAATCAGAAATTATGATGAATTTGAGCATAATATTTCTAAGGATATAACCTTTGCCGATCCGATGGCAGCGGTTTTAGAAAATTTTACTCGTATTAGTGCCGGAGAAAACTTATGGTTACAAATTATAATTGAGCCAGTTTCCGGAGAGTGGAAGAAAAAAGGTATAGATATTGTTAAGGGTAGTTTGCAAGAGAAGGGTCAAAAGTTAGTAAAAGGTATAGTTGAAGGTAAGGCTAGCCACGGTCATCACGAACAGCACTTTTTACTTAAATGGATTAATGTTGGTTTGGATGCAATAATTCATCAAATAATTCCTCCTCATGAAGCAGAACACGGGGCAGCAGCTACTGAAGAGAAACCTGGTAAAGTTTCTGATTTAACTCCCGGCCTTAAGGATACTGTGAAGGCTATAGAAGAAAAAATAAGTAAAGTTGGATTTAAGACTAAAATTAGAGCTATGTATGCAGCTAACAAAGAAGTTTTTAATCCTAGCCGTTGTTTGGATGGTTTGGTAGGTGCATTTAGCCAGTTTAGTTATCCACAACGCAATGGGATTGTACCAAAAGCGACAACCTCCGCTCATTATGCTTTTAAAAAAAGCAAGACCGCTCATCTTAAAATAGATTTTGTAAAGGCTTATAAAAAAAGAAAACTTAAAATGGGAAAAAATCCTTATGTTCTTAATGTAGAAGAGTTGGCTACAATTTGGCACTTTCCATTACCGCTTGTTAAAGCTCCTCTTGTACAAAAGACAGGCAGTAAACGCGCCGAACCTCCAATTAATCTTCCTGTGGAAGTATTTGCAGAGAGTCCTCTAAAAAAGAAAGTAGCGCCAGCCCCTGAGCCGGTAGAAGAAAAGAAAGATGAACCGCCAGAATTAATGTGGGGATAATTTTGGAAGCCTTAAATTATAAAAAATAAACTAAAAAAGATTGGATTATACTCCAATCTTTTTTGTTTCCAGGATGTTTTGTTTGTTGAAGTTTAAAGATATTTCCATTCCACCAACTAAAACCCCAACATAGAATAAATCTCCAAGCAGACTGTTTCTAAAGAATGGCAAAGCCATAGCATAGCTTTGTAAGAGGCCGTTTAATGAGTGCGGGTACATGGTGCCAAAAGCCCAGACTGACCAGTTGGTAGTAATAAAGAAGATAATACTCGCTAGCAGAGTTCCACCCACAATAGAACCAAAGTTTTTTTTATTTTTGACTGCCAAACCAATCAAACCAGTTATAATAAAAGCGAGATAAACAGTTAGCATGATTTGCCATTGGTAAATTCCAATAATAAAATCACTTAAAGCCATTACTACTAACGGAACAATGACGGCAAGTTTCTTTGGTAAGTATATTCCGGCGAACAAAGCAATGCCAGCAATCGGCGCAAAGTTGGCAGGGTGGGGGAGAACTCTGGAAAACAGGCCAAGAGCTATAAGAAAAAAAGCGGGGATATATTTTTGCATATTTGAAATGAATGAGGAAAAGGTAAAATGCTTTTTATCTTTTCCGAGTGAGTGAGAATATATGTGGCTTTAGCCCCTATACTTATTTCTTTAAAGATTTTAAGCCTAAGTAAATTCCAATTAATAAAGCGCCACCACCGGAAACTGCCAAAATTATTTTTATTGTATTTCGAGACGAATCGGTTGGCTGTTTGATTTCTGGTAAAACTGTAGGTTTGATTGTTTCAAGTTCAGTTTGAGTTGTTTGAGCAAGTTCGGTTTTATTAGTCGGCAAAGTATTTCTGGAAATTAATTTTTTTGGTTTGCTAATTATTGTTTGTATAATTTCTTCTCTAATAATTTTTTCTCCTAGAACCTCACCGGTTGTGGTAGTTTGGTCTAGGGTAGAAGTTTCTAGAGTAATGATAATTGGTGTAGTTGTCGGTGTACTGGTAGTGATTATTATACTGGTAGTTTGGGTGGAAGTCGAGGGTGTGCCTGAGCCTCCAGAAGACACAGAATTGGCTGTATTTTGAGCGCTAGCAAGCGGAGCGAGGATTATAGGCCAAGACCTGCCTAAGATAGCTGGAACAGCGTGTTTGGTGGCAAACCAGTCTATGCCATCGGCACTCCAAGGACTAGGATAGTACCCATTGTTTGTCAGTTGACTAGTGAGAACAGTCCAAGGGTTTTTGCCTTGCGCGCTCATCCATTGCGCCTGGCCTTCTCCGATAGAATTTAGGCCGTACATTGCCCAAGCGGTAGTAAGCGGATCAGAAGCGCCAAAACCCCAACCTCCATCGCTAAGCTGGGTGGTATGTAAATAGTTTTTGGCTTTATCAAAGATTGAATTGTCTATTGTTATACCAAAACCGGAAGCGTATTTTAAGGCGTTTATCGCTGCGCCAGTCACATCTTGCCCAGACCAACCGTTCCAGGTAAAAGATCCGTCTGTTTGTTGATCTGCTTTGATGGTGGAAATAGCTGTTTGGATTATTTCAGAATTTGGGTTTTCGTCAGTTGCAAGTAGAGCCAGTGAAATAAAAATATCATCGTTGATTCCCGCCTGACCCACCTGATTATTGGTCAGACATTCTGTTTTAATTTTATTTTTTAAATCAATAATTTGCGCGTTGGTTTTGGCAGTTCCGCTGGCCAGTAATCCCAGGATATGTCGGGGGTATTCTGTGCAATTATTTAGCGTGCCAGTATCGGCAGTTATTGACGTGTTAGTTAAATAATCGTAGAGCGATAACGTTGGATTTTTTATTTCATTAGCGTAAGTATTGTTTGCGCCAAATGACATGGCCGACCAGTCTGATGTTTGTAAATCAATAATACTGCCATTTTCAAGCTGGTTTGATTTTAAGAAGTTTAAGATTTTTTGAACGGCATTATTTATTTCACTATTATTTATAAATATTTGGGTTTGGGCATTGCCCCCACCACTAGTTTGAACTTGTTCGGTGGTAGTATTTGCTTCAGTGGATGTATTAAAGATTGTGGTAGTGACGATGTCTATTATAGAAGTGGTTGTGGTGCTTGTTTCTACTGTGGAGGTAGGTGTTAAATCTGTGTCAGATGTAGATGTGGTTAGGTTTGTATCAGTTGGGGGTGTGGTAGTAACAGTATCTGTTGTAGAAGTTGTAATTTCTGGAGTAGAACTAACTACGTCTATTGTAGAAGTAGTCTCGTCCGCCTTGGCAGGTAAAAGCCAAACAAAACAACTGAGGATAATTAGAGTCTTAATGATGGCTTGTTTATTTGCGGACATATTTCCAAGTAATTAAATCGTTAGGTTTAAGAATATAGCCTGAGACTCCAATTTTTGCCTCTTCGTTATTTATATATAGTGTCCAATAAAATCCAGTGGAGGGATTATTTTTTATGCCGTTTATTTCTTCTATGAAATATCCCAGTCCAGCAAAGTTTTTGCTAGAAAATGATATCTGTCCTAAGCCTTTTAGGCTATTCATGGCTTCGTAGGCAGATGAGTTTGGTTTTACTTCTATTTTATATTCTTTATCTTCAATTGCGATTATTATCGGTGTAGTTTCTGGTTTCTGTTCGTCGGTTTTTGTGTTGGGAGTTGTGGTTGGTGGGGGAGTCTCTATTTTTTTATCAATGGGTTTGTTATTTTTTTTGTTTTCTAGGACAGCTGGTTTTATATCTTCTTCTTGCAGATTTATTTTAGGTGCAGAAGTTGGATTTGAAATTTGAGAAACGGTAGGTTGTTTATTTTGAGTAGAAAATAAATAGGCCGAAGCAGAAACAAAAATAAAAATTAGTATTATTAGTAGTCGGTGAAGTGATTTGGTCATAAAATAAAAAAATCTTTACCGGGCAGGAAAGATTAAAAAATATAAGAATATTTTCCTGCTCGGGACGCAACTTCGCTCGTGAAGTTGTATATCTGAAGACCGGACTTCCAAGTTTAAGTTAAACTTGGTTTACCGTTGCGGCACAGTAGAGGAATCTAACCTCATTTCCACAGATACATATTGAATTGTATAGTTAGACTATCACGTTAGTTTAAGATGTCAAATGGTAGGTGTGGATATTCAACAAATAGAAAGGCTGACGGTTTTTAAAGAGTGACCGCCAAACTCTAAGAGACTCCCCAGATATTTGCAGCTAGCCTAGTCTTTTTTGCTAGGCTTGTAGCGTTTTTGGCGCTCGTGCTGGTAGATCTGCAGAAGCTCTGCAACGTCGATGTGGATGACGCGCTGACAACCGGCGTGGTTGCATCGTAGACGGGTGCGAACGGTAGAGCCGTTTTCTCCGCCCACTTCAACGAAGATGCCGGTACAGCCGTTATTAGCTCCTTTGTTTGGGTGTTTGAAGTAATTGCACGGGAGTTCGACTTTGCCATGCACCTGCGACATGATCGTTGCCCCCCCTATCTTTAATCTAGAGTATACTGTTTATTTTTTTTGCGCAAGTGACTGTATTGAGAAGTAATTTAGCAACGGTAATTGGACCTATACCGCCAGGAGTAGGCGTGATGAAGCTAGTTTTTTTGGAAACATTTTGGAAGTCAACATCGCCATGCATTTTGCCATCTACATAGACAATGCCCGTATCAATCACAACTGCATTTTTCTTCACCATATCTTTGGTAATCAGATTTTGTTTGCCGACTGCCGAGATGATCGCATCTGCCTCTAGGCATTTCTTTTTTAGATCTTGGGTGTGAATATTGCAGGTGGTGACGCTTGCAAGTTCGTTAACAAGCATTATAGAAAGCGGTTTACCGACCAGTGCGCCTGTGCCAACGATGGTAATATTTTTTCCTTTTAAATTAAATTTAATTTCTTTAAGAGTTTTTATGACTGCCCAAGGAGTTGGGGGTTCGATATGATTTGTTTCCATTACCAATTTGCCGATGTTGCTATCGGTCAAACAGTCCACGTCTATGGCTGGGTTAATGGAGTTTAAAACTTCTGAGTTGTATAATCTTTCTGGCAGAGGAAGCTGAACTATCAGACCAGTCAGTTTTTTATCTTCTTGAATTTTTTTAAGATTACTAATCAAATCATCTTTGGAAATATTTTTTGGAAATTGATATAAAGCAAAATCTATGCCAATGCGCTCGGCTGCTTCTTTTTTTCTATTTATATAAGTTTGTGAAGGTTTGTCATTGCCAACCAAAATAACTGCCAGCTTTGGCACAATGCCTTTGGTTTTCAAAATAGCCACCTCTTTGGCAGTGCTTTTTTCTATTTTTGAGGCTAGTTTTTTGCCGTCTATAATGGTTGACATATCGGAGATATTATCATTTTTAAAGAGTTTTTGCAAGGTAAGCTTTGTTTTGTAATGTCATTCCGACCGAGTCTCGAGACGAGTGGAGGAATCCCTTAAACATAGTATTTGCAGAACCCTTAGTATAAGGGATCCTTCGACTTCGCTACGGCTTTGCTCAGGATGACAGCACAACCTTTTTAATTGACCGATTGTTGTATTTCGATTAGAATAACTCCATGAAAAAAGATACATCCTGGAACAAAGTCGCGAATTGGTATGACAAGCTTCTTGAAAAAGACGACGATTCTTTTCAGCAAAAAGTTATTTTGCCAAATTTGCTTAGATCTATAAAATTGGATAAAAACCAAGTGATTTTGGATTTGGCTTGTGGGCAAGGATTTTTTTCTCGTATTATCGCTGAGGGTGGTGCCAAAGTTGTTGCCTCAGATATTTCTCCAGAATTAATCAATCTTGCTAAAAAACATAAATCACAACCTATAGATTATCATGTAGCGCCAGCAGACAATATTAGTTTTTGCGCAGATAAATCTGTGGACCAAATAATAATTATTCTTGCTTTGCAAAATATAAAAAATGTAGACGGAGTGTTTAAAGAATGTGCCAGAGTTCTCAAAGAAAAGGGGAGTTTGTTTTTGGTTTTGAATCATCCGGCATATAGAACCCCAAAGGTTTCTAGTTGGCAGTGGGATGAAGTGGAGAAAGTACAGTATCGCCGACTGGATGCTTATTTGTCAGAATTTCAAACAGAAATAGATATGCACCCGGGACAAAAAAACTCAGAAAAAACTGTTTCTTTTCATAGACCGTTGCAATGGTATTTCAAAATGCTTCGCAAGCATGGTTTGGCGGTGACAAAACTTGAAGAATGGATTTCTCATCGTGAACCTACTAGAGGTCCGCGCTTTACAGCAGAGGATAAATCGCGTAAGGAGTTTCCTTTGTTTTTGTTTTTGGAGGGGAGAAAGGATTGATCTATGCCAGTTATATATTTAGATGAATCTGGCGCTCTAAACAATAAACCCAAAGAAAGGTATTTTGTAATCGGAGCTTTGGTCACCGAGGATGACTCTCATAGGCGAACTTTAAAAAATCTGCACAGCCGTCTTTTTGTTGATCATTGTTTGAAGCAAGGGTTTGTCGAGCTACATGCGAGTAGGTTGAGTTTTCCGACAAAGCAAGATATTTTAAACCGACTTAATAAATTAGGATGTTTTCGCTTAGATTATTTAGTTACCGATAAAAATCATTTAATCCCTTCTCTTTTTCAAGAAAAAAATATTTGTTATAATTATTTGATTGGCAAATTAATAAAAAAATGCATACTCTCGTATCATGAGCCAGTAACAATAGTATTAGATAATCACAGTATTAAAACAAACTCTCTTAATTCCTTAAAGGATTACATTATATTAGAAGCAAGAGCGCGCTGGAGGTTTGATTTTCCCATTGAAGTGGTAATGCTTGATTCAAAAAATTGCAAAGGAATACAGTTAATCGACGTAGTTTCAAATGCTGTATTTGCAAAGTATAATTATAACGCGGATCATTTATATAATTTATGCGAACCAAACTTTAGGCATCGTATAAAATTCCCGTTTGAAAAATTTGGTAACTAAAAACCACCCCGCAGGGTGATTTCAGTCTGTCTATGGTTCGGTGCACTTACAGTACACTTACTTGCATTAAGCTCCCCATAGAACTTACGACAATTCTATTATATACCATACTTGGCAGTTTGTCAATGATTTTCTTTAAATAACCTTTATTGTTAGCCAAAAATAGCTGTTAATAACTCTCTTGACAAGATTATAAAATTTTATTGTTGGGGGTGTTAAAAAACACTTAATTATGTACTTATTTGTTCCGAGGCTTGGATTCGAACCAAGATAAACGGATTCAGAGTCCGTTGTCCTACCATTAGACCACCTCGGAATGTTTTTGTCATTCCCAACTTGATTGGGAATCCAGGGTACGTTCGAATTGTCTGGATTCCCGCTTTGGCGGGAATGACATTGTACGGACAGAGATTCTTCACTTCGTTCAGAATGACAGGCGAAAGACTAAATTGTTGAACTAGTTTCAAACTTATCCAACCAAGACTGTGAAACTGTCATCACAAAGCTCCATTTCCAACCATTGGTTTTGAACAATGCTGGTGAAGTAATGTGCTGTTTTTTATTATTCTTGATTAGATATATGCGGTTGGAATTTGCTGTTTTAACTAGCATTCTTTGGCTAGAAAACAGCACGGTGGCTGGTTTAACCGTTTTTCGAATTTTACGGTCAAAATCACGTAAAGCGCCCATGATTGTATCATACGAATACCGTAAGTCAAGACCTTGCTCAAAATCGCCATTGTCATTCACGATAAATTCATTCGTTTCATCATCAAAACCCTTTATTACAATAGTGTGATAATAAGAGCCATTACGAGCAAAGTGAATGCGGGGATTTTCTAAATTTTTTCCATAAAGCAAGGCGATAACTGGTCTCTCAGCAAGTAGTTCAGCTTTTACTTCTTCTAGAGTTGGATTGGTTTTTATTTTAGCTTCAAAGTATTTGGAATGTTCGTTGATAACTTTAGTCATTTCAGTGGCGTTGGTATCTGCGTTAAACCCAAAAATCTTATTTTCAATAGCTATGTAGTTGAGAATAAGTTGCTTGGCCTTTGTTGCGGAAATGGTTTTTTGATGATTGCCAAAATAGTATTCATCAAGCATGGCGGTGGAAGCTTCTTCACAAGAGTTGTTCCATGGTTTTACCATTAGACCATCTGGTGCTTCGGGTATATATGGAACGGGTAAGTTTATTTTTTCTTCGGTTGCCTGAGCGGTAGAAGCACCAAATCCAAGAAGCGCAAACAGGGCTACAAAAATCAATTTTAACATTTGTATTAGGGTTAGTTTAATTAGCCCGTCTCATCGGTACTATACCTTATTTTAGGCTATTTACACAACCTCTCCGCCAAAATCGGCGGCTAATTTGTTTAATTCAGAATCCTCTTCGATAGCTGGCGCTGCGATCACATCGCAAACCAGAGGAATATGTTCTGAGAAGAAATTTGTTATTGCTTGTTCAATGGTTTTTTTAGTATTGATTTCGTTGATTTTATCTTTATGAAAAGAGTAAGGAACAGTGATGTACAGACGTCCATCTTGAACATGTTGTAGCTGGCTCATTTTGAGAATGAAGCTGAGGGAATGATTTTTTTTGCTTATTTCTTCAATGATACTATTCCATTTATTTTTGATTTCATCAAAGGTTGTTTTTATGTCTCCACTTGCAATATGGGTGATAGTATCTTTGATTGCTTGGGTGATTGGATTCGGTGTTTTTGGTTCTTCTTTTTCAACTATAGTTGTCGTTTCTGTCATCTTGAGTGAGGCTTTTGCCGAGTCGAAAGATCCCTTATCCTTTGGTTTAAGGGATTCCTCTGTGGAATTTATCCCGCTTGCGGGGGTCGGAATGACAGATGTTGCACCGGACGAACGATTAGTTGTAGCTATTTCTTCCTCTATCCCAAATTCAACGGCAAATAATTCCAAAGGTAATTGAGGTAGGGGAGATGATTTGATTTCTCGGTGGCGGATAATCAGAGATTCAAGCATTTTGATTAGTCTCGGAGTAGTGATTTTTTCTGCGATTTTTTTGATAGACCCTAAATCTTTGTCGCTATAATCGGTATTGAGATTTTTGGTTTGGAAGTTTGTTTGGACAATCATGGCTAGGCGTAAAGCCTCAACTGTGTCATAGGCAAACTGTTCAAGGTTTATCCCGTCTTCTACCGATTTTTGTAGTAATTCAATGGCGGTCGCTGGGTTTTTGTCTAAGATAAGATTAATAAACTCTAAAATAGATTCTACATTTGAAGTAGGGAGAATCATCTCGGCGTCTTCCGGGCCAATACTTTTTAAGTCAAGACTCAAAATTTGTCCTAGCAGGCTTTCAGCATCACGGACACAGCCGTCGCTCTTGTTGATTATTCTTTCCAAAACTTTTTTATCAACTTTTATTTTTTCACTTTTGCAAAGTTCTTCTAAGCGTTTGAGCATGTCATCGTAGCCAACTTTTTTGAAATTAAAACGTTGGCAACGGGAAATAATGGTGGCTGGTAATTTGTGAGTCTCGGTAGTAGCGAGGATAAATATAACATGCACTGGAGGTTCTTCTACGGTCTTGAGCAGGGCGTTGAAAGCACCGGTAGAAAGCATGTGGACTTCGTCGATGATAAAGACTTTGTATTTTGATTTGGTTGGTTTGAACTGAGCGTTTTCAATAATATTTTCACGGACATTGTCTACGCCGGTATTGGAAGCTGCGTCTATTTCAATAATATCTATACTGTGGCTCGCAGTTGATTCAACACAAGAAGAGCAGATGTTGCAAGGTTCGTATTCGCCATCTTTTTTATTTTCACAATTTATCGCTTTGGCTAGTAAGCGGGCAGTGGTAGTTTTACCCGTACCGCGTGGTCCACAAAATAAATAAGCATGCGCGATTTTGTTAGTTGCGATTTCGTTGGTAATAGTTTTGATAATATGGTCTTGACCTGTGACATCGGCAAAAACTTGAGGACGGTATTTACGGTAGATTGTTGACATATTTTATTTGTATTATAACCCTATTTCACTAATGGAAGCCTTACTTTCTTTGGTAACTGCGCCTAACTGTGCTCTTTCTTCAATTTCTGCTTCCACAATCTCTCTTGGTCGGCCGTATTTTAATCTAGAAAGCTCTTTTATAGCTGCTGCTAGCTGTTTATTGCCAGAGCGAGGAGGGTAGGTAAGCATATTAAACGGTTTGGCAGCTGTATTGTCAATCAACAGTTTAACATAAGCGGTAAATTGTTCAACGTTTACCAGATCATAAGCGCTAAACACAGGAGCGTATTCTTTGGCCAGGACTTCAGCATCTTCTACACCGATACGGAATGATACAAGTGTACCCGCATTACCAAGCACGGCATCGCGTACGGTAGTTTTACCTTTATTATCTTCCAACTGCTTCATATACTGGTGGGCAATAATAAGTTCTAAGCGATATTTACGAGCTTCAGAAAGAATGGTGGCGATAGAGTCGGTGATAAAGTTTTGGAACTCATCGATATACAAATAAAAATCATGACGTTGATCTTCTGGTAGGGAGGCGCGCTCCAGAGCGGCCATTTGTAATTTGGATACAATAATTAAACCAAGTAAGTTTGAGTTCATTTCTCCCACCAAACCTTTGGCAAGATTAACTAATAATATTTTTTTGTTATCCATGACTTCGCGGAAATTAAAACCAGAATGGGTTTGTCCGATAATATTTCTGATCATGGAATTTTCGATAAAGCGACCCACTTTGGAAATTAAATAACCAAGCATTTCAGATTTGTGGAAGTCAGAAGTCTTGGCCATTTCTTTATCCCAGAAAGCAAGAACCATCGGGTCATTAAGTTTGCTTTTCCATTTTTTCACAAACTCGTCATCGGTAAACATGCGAGGGATTTCGGCAATTGTTCCGGGGTTGACCATGTCAGCCATGAGCGTCAACATGACGTTACGCATACTGTGTTCAAACATCGGACCAATCATAGATGGGTCAGTCACCAACTTATAGAAAATAGAAATCATTTCTTGGGTAGCAAAATCTTTTTGTTCTTCGGTTGAGACTTCGATAATATTTAAACCAATTGGTCTGTCTGTATCGGAAGGATTAAAATAAATAACATCTTCGGCGCGTTCTTTTGGCACATGTTGCAAAACATAATCCACAAAATCTCCGTGCGGATCGATAACACAGACACCTTCGCCGGCGATAATATCTTGCACAGCCATGTTTTGGATAAAGACAGATTTACCACTACCTGATTTACCGATAGTATAGAGATGACGACGACGGTCCTCACGTTTCATTTTAATAATTGTTTCTTCGCCTCTATATACCGCTCTGCCAAGAGTAATGCCTTCTTTGGCGACGTTGGTTGGTGGGGGAGACTTGCGCGCTCCAAGCCAATTTATATTTGGTGTTTCGGTACTTGGGATTGGCATATGCCAAAAACTTGCCATCTCTTCGGTGTTAAAGACCATGTAGTGGCTTTCTTTCATGCCTCTATATATGTAGTCACGAATCAAAGTATTTGGTTTGCGAGGCACAGCTGCCGCTAGAGTATTACCGTATCTATATAGATTGTATTGACTGAAGGCATTAATAATATTTTCTAGATTCATCACGGCTTTTTCTTTGTTGTTGGCAGAACTTACTATGCGAATGGTTGCTTCAAGACCGCCACGACTAATTTTTTCTTCCATGTTTTTTATCATCTCTTCTTCCATTTGTGTCATCTGATATCTTTGATCCATACCACCCTCGCTTTTTTTGCTAGGAGCTAAATATTTGAGAAAATCTTTGAAAAATTTCAAGACATAATTTCTTTTGGCGACATCTTCAAATTTTTCGCCACTCTTAATATCACGTACCATATGCACGCCTTGACTGCGCCATTTGCGAGAGGCAGGCCGTACTATGTATTGGATTATAGCCCCTTCATCTTCGCCAACTTTACTTAGGGGATTAAGAAGAGCGATAAGTGGATCGCTATCCAGTTTTTTGTATGTTTTGAGCGGGAAAGCGGATTTATGTTTGAGCCATAGATAAGCGCCGACAATATGACTTTGCGGTTTGAAAGCGTTGTAATCCGGCTCTTCTGTGATTTCTGCGTGAGGATACTGAGCGTGGATTTGTTGTTCCATAAAGCCTTTGACTTTGTCTGGCATCACTACATAAAAAGAAATCTTGTTGTCTTTGACTACAATTTCAAAAGCAATATGATCATTTCGACCCATTAGCCATGCTTTGATACCTTTTTCTTGTTTGAGACCGGCGACAGCGGAAAAAATTGTTTCAGCCACGGCCACTTCTTCACGTACATGGTTGATGTTGTCTTCGGCGCTGGCTGATTCGGGTTTGTCGCCTTTTTTTTCTTTTGGTACTTTGATAAGTAGGACTGTTTTGTGAAAGGCTTTGCCTTTGCGTCCGCGAATAGTGAGGATAGCTTTGAGAATATATAAAGAGGAAATCAAAAAAACTAATCCTAGAAGAAACGGAAAAATCATGATAAAAAAATCGGTGGAGAATAGGGAAATAGTACTGTAAAAAAAATCCGTAATATTCATACCACGATAGCTGGATTAGAATCTATTTTTTAGAGAAATTATTTTGTCTGTTTTTATCTTTGCTTCTTGTTCTAAGAAAAAGTGATTAATACCAGGAAGCATTCGTAGCCAGTCCAAGATTAAGCGTAAGATTTTTTTGACTTTAACGTGACTATCTTTTAGTAAATCTCGAATTTGAGTGGCGGTTTGTTCGCCTTTGAGTTTGAATTCTTGACGAGCAATAGGGGATAGACGTTGGTAGGAATCGTTTAAGCCGTCTTCCAGTATTTTTTCTATTTTGATAATTGTCTCATCCTTGGCTGGAGGAGGCATTGCTGGTCGGCGTTTAATAGTAGGCTTTGCTCTTTGTTCACCAGACTCTCTAGATATTTTTTCTTGTTTTTCGCGCTTTTCACCTTGTTCATTTTCAACACTAGCTTCTTCTTCCAATTTTAAATCAACCTCTTGTTGAGGGTTATTAATTTCAGAGGAGTTTTTATCTGGAATTTTTTCCTTTATTGGTTTGAAAGCCATAAGATGGATATAAAGTATGATAACATATTTTAGCTTCTTCAACAATGTGCTATAATGTATTTACATTGTTATTTAGGATTTTATCAACTGTCATTCTGAGCAAGGCGAAGAATCCCTGCCCAAACAATTGTCATTCCCGCAACAGCGGGAATCCAGGCAATTTAATTGTACGCTGGATCCCCGATCAGGTCGGGGATGACAACGAACAGCCGACAGAGATTCTTCACTACGTTCAGGATGACAAAAAGAATTATGAAAAATTTAAACGAAATTCAAAATAATGGTTTGCTCTGGGTTAATGTCACCCAATCTGAAGAAAAGGTTTTGCGCGCTTTGCAGAAAAGGTTTCAATTTACTGATCAAGAAATTTCAGAAAGCCTGCCTTCGTTCCAGCGTCCTAAGTTTGTCAAACGCGACAATTATTATTTTTTGGTCTTACATTTTCCGGTTTTTGACCGTAAAACTAGGCGTTTAGGCTTTGCGGAAGTGGATTTTTTCTTAAATAGCAGTAGTTTAATTACCGTACATAATGGCAGTTTGGCTGTTATAGAAGAGTTTTTTAATAGTTGCCAAAAGAAATCGGAGCTTAGAGAAAAATATTTTAATGGCACTTCGGCTCATATATTTTTTGAACTCCTCAATCGTATGTTGGAGTCCATCTTTCCGATTTTGTTACATGTGAACGACGACACGAATTCTATTGATAAAATTTTGTTTGTCAAAATTCCGGATAGAAAAATGGCCGAAGAGATTTTGAGATTGAAAATGAATGTAGTAAATTTCCGCCGAGCCATGCAAGGTCATAAAACAGTTTTAGATCATTTAATCAGTCGTGGTGGTAGGGAATTAGATCTACAATCTTATCAACTGTATATAAACACCGCTCGTGATCATGTAGCTGAAATTTGGCATACCCTAGAAAGCCAAAAAGAAAGCGCCGATGCTCTCGATGAAACCAATGAGTCGGTGGTTGGTTTGCGGATGAATGAGATTATGAAGACTCTTACTATTATCTCGGTAATCACTTTTCCTTTGACACTCGTAGCTACTATTTTTGCCATTCATGCTGGGGGAACACCATTTATAGATAATCCTTTTGGATTTGCAATTATTTCTATTATTATTTTTATCGGCGCGATGCTGATGCTCTCGGTATTTAAGATTAAGAAGTGGATGGATTAGGATTAAAATATAAGCCTACTTCACTTTGTGGGGAGTATTTTTTGGTATAAATTTTAAGTTGGTTTTTATTATCTGTGTGCTATAATCAATTATATGAATGAAAGTATCTATTTATCCGTTATAATTCCAGCCTATAATGAAGCCGAGCGTATCGTGCCGACTTTGCGTGCTACTAGCGAATGGTTAATCAAACAAAATATTGTTCATGAAATTATTGTAGTCAATGATGGATCCAGCGACAATACCAGCGAAGTTGTTACGGCTATTGCAAAGGAATTGCCATACCTGCGTTTGGTAGAAGTTTTCCAAATAAAGGAAAAGGCCATGTGGTACGACTAGGAATGCTTGAGGCAAAAGGCAACTTACGGTTATTTATGGATGCGGATAATTCCACTACTATAGAGCAGTTACCACAATTATTGTCAGCTATTACAGCTGGCAGTCATATAGCGATTGGTTCGCGTCGAGCGATTGGAGCATATGGTGCAGTAAAGGCTCCTTGGTATCGTCGTGTTTGGTCTAGGATTGCTAACAGAGTCGTGAGAAAAGGCCTTATTAGTGGAATTAGTGATACACAGTGTGGTTTTAAATTGTTTACCGCTGAATCAGCTCAAGCTTGCTTTTCGCGTGCCAAATTTAATGGCTGGGCTTTTGATTTGGAGGTTTTGGCACTGGCTCAGGCTTTGGGTTATAAAATTAGAGAGTTACCGGTGGCTTGGGTGCATGACCAGCGTACAAAAATAAATCCTATCAAAGATGCTATAAAAATCACCAAAGAATTTATGAAGATTCGACAAGCCTTTAAACGCGGTGATTATAATGTATGAAAATTTTTGTTATTTATAACCCAGTTTCGGGTTTGCGTTGGATAGATAATGCAAGCAAAATTAAAAAAATTCTACTAGATCGAAAAGTAGATTATACATGGTTTGAAACTAAGCCTGTTCCTCATCAGGATTTTAGTATTTTTTTGCAAGATAGCTATGAGAGAGTTTTGGTGGTTGGGGGAGATGGTACGGTGCGAGAAGTAGCTCAGTTTTTTATTGAGAATAAAATTTCAGTGCCATTAGCTATTATTCCATTAGGCTCAGCCAATATTTTAGCGCTTACGTTAGGAATACCTTTGTTTCCATTGTCAAATTCTTTAGATTTCGCCCTGACATCTTCGTCGCAAACTTTGGATGCTGTTAGTGTAAATCGACAATATTATGCCTTGATATGTGCTGGGCAAGGCTATGATACATCGCTCATAAATCAAACAACACGTAAACTTAAAAAACAGTACGGGGTTTTTGCTTATGTAATTTCTTTTTTAAAAACTTTTTTTCTTTATTTTAATCACCGCTATACGATTGTGGTGGATGGCAAGCGATACGAAACAGTGGGGAAAATTGCGATTGTGTTAAACGGACTCTCTGTTTTGGGGATTCCTTTGGATAAAAAAATATCTCCTAGCGATGGCGTTTTAGATGTGGTAGTTTTTAATCCCTATACCTTATGGGATATTTTTTACTCTCTAGCGTATTCTTTTTGGCGTGGCATAGATAGAACTCCGAGAGTTCAAATATTTTCAGGGAAAGAAATATCAATAAATCAGCGGAGAGGAAAATTTATCCAAGTTGATGGTGAAGTTTTTCGTGCCAAAAATTTGCAGATGCACATCTTGCCCTCGGCGATAAATATTGTCTATAAGAAGAAATTTTAAATTTTAATTATTTTTGTTCCATCAGCTCTATCTTCAACCGTATATCCTAAAGCTTCTATTTCTTTTCGTAGTTCGTCGCTCTTGACCCAGTCCTTTGATGTGCGAGCAGCGTTGCGAGCAGAGATTAGTTTTTGAATCTCAGGAGGTTTTTTTTCTGTTTTTATTTTATTTATTCTTTTTACATTTATGTCTATCTGTAGACCAAGCACTTTATCAAATTCTAACAGTTTTTTATACGTAAGCCCTCGTCTTTGTAGTAATATCCACATCCAACTGAGCGCGCCTGGTATATCAAGGTCGTTATAAATTGATTTTTCAAATGACTCAATTTCTTTCATGTTTGAATCTTTATCTACTATGGTAGGATCGTTTTTTAACATTGCAGAGGCTTTATAGAGATGATCCAAACCATTTTGCGCTGCCTGTAAAGCCTCCCAACTAAACGTGAGTTGTTTTCGGTAATGAGTTTGCAAAAGTAGATAGCGATAGGCTAGGGGAGAAATGCCATGTTCTTTGAGTGTTTGTAAAGTGACAAAGTTATCGCCAGATTTTGCCATTTTATCACTTCCCATTAGCAAAAACTCCCCATGCATCCAGTAGTTGGCTAAAGGTTTGCCTTCAGCTGCTTCGCTCTGAGCAATTTCATTGGTATGGTGCACAGGAATATGGTCTATACCTCCACAATGAATATCAAAAGGTTGGCCAAGATATTTGGCAGCCATAGCCGAGCATTCTATATGCCAACCAGGGAAACCAACGCCCCAAGGACTCTTCCATTCCATTTGTCTTCTCCCACCACCTCCAACCCCTCCTCGGGCAGGAGGGGATAACGGAGTAGAAAATTTCCAGAGAGCAAAGTCAGTTGAATTTTTTTTATCACCCATTTCTACTCTTGATCCGGCTTTTAAATCTTGTTTATCAAGTTGAGCTAGTTTGCCGTAGTCTTTTAATTTGGAAGTATCAAAATAAACTCCATCTTTGGTTTGGTATGTAAAACCTTTTTTTTCTAGTTTTTTGATTAAGTTTATTTGTTCTTTGATGTTATCTGTGGCTTTGGTAAATTTGGTTGGGAAAATAATATTTAGATCTTTGAGGTCGTTTTCAAAAGCCTTGGTATAAAACTTCGCAATATCCCAAGCGCTTTTACCTTCGCGAGCAGAACCTTTTTCCATTTTATCTTCACCTTGGTCGGCGTCGTCTGTGAGGTGGCCAACGTCGGTAATGTTCATTATATGTTTGACTTTGTATTTGTTGTATTCCAAAACTCTTTTCAAAATATCTTCAAAAACATAAGTACGTAAGTTGCCTATGTGAGCATAATTATAAACAGTGGGGCCACAGGTATAGAGGCCAGCCTTACCTTTTTTGATTGGTTTGAATTCTTCGATTTCGCGAGTGAGGGTGTTGTAAATTTTCATAATTAGGATATTTGCGAATGCCCTTGTGGGCCACTAATAATACGAATTTTCTAGAATGTTCTAGTTAGGTATCCTCCAAATTTGCAGAGGACGTATCCTGAAATTTACTAATAAACCTAGTCTAAGGTCAAGAGCTTCTAAATACCGAAGCATTTGCATCTTATGGTCAATCGTTAAGCGGTCCGTAACTTTTAACTCTATAAGAATTTTATTGTCAACAATTAAATCGGCTCTAAATTTTCCAATAATCGTATTATTTATTTTAACGTCGAATGGAAATTCTGTTTTGTAAGGAATATCTTGTTCGTCTAGATAGGCGCAGATAGCTTTGGAATAATGTTTTTCTTGAAATTTGGTTCCGAGTTTGTTTTGAGTTGTAAATAAAATGCCGTTTAATTGGAATGATAAATCTTTGTAAATTATATCTCCCATATTCGCATTATTTGTGAGCCATCAGGCTATTAGCAATATTCATATTGTAACTTATTTATCCCCAGTTATCAACTGGGCTATACACTTAACTTCTGATTCTTGGTATAATTAAAACGCTGTTAGGTGTAATTGTCGTTCTGAGGCAACGCCGAAGAATCCTTAAACCGTGGAAGGGATCCTTCGTTGCATTCAGGATGACAGCCAAAGTTAAACTTTGTCTTATGTTCGGTTTTTTTAAACCAAAATCATATTTAGGAATTGATGTTGGTGCTGGTGGAATAAAATTAGTAGAATTACGTCTAGAAAAGAAAAGACCAGTTTTGTTTACCTATAGTTTTACTTCCGACAAACAAGATATTCACAAATTTCAATCCAACGAAGATAAAAATATAGCAAGGCTTCTCAATAAAGAAAACAAGCCCGCCACTATCAATGCTGCTTCAGATCAAATGGATAACGAGGCGCAGATAATCAAATACGCTGATACAATAAAGGTACTATGTAAAACAGCTCGAGTAGTTTCTAAGACCGCCATGGTCAGTTTGCCTGTATCTTCTGTATTTCACGCAGTTGTCACTTTACCTCCTCTCAAAAAAGAAGAACTTGATCACGCTGTCAAAGCCGAAGTCAAAAAATTATTACCTATTCCGCTAGAAGAGGTGGCTTTGGATTTTCAAGTGTTAAAAAATACCAATCCAGCTGAAAAAAATCAGCGGGTGCTGGTCAACGCTGTTTCTCACAAACTGATCGATTTTTATTCTAAGGTTTTTGGTAGAGCCGGTTTGACTCTGGAAGCCTTAGAGCCAGAATCAACCGCCTTGACTCGTTGTTTGATTGGCCGAGACCAGTCTGTGTCTATGATAATAGATGTGGGAGCAGAGAGGACTAGTTTTTTTATCATTGATCAAGGAGTGCCAATAACTCATCATAGTATAGATGCGGGCGGAGACAAGATAGACAAGATAATGCAAAATATTTTGGGACTGGATATCGAATTGCTAGAACAGGTAAAGCATGATTTGTTTGATTTTCTCCCAACAAATGGAAATAATATTTTGAGTGAGCAAAAGTGGCTTGACATTTTTATGCCAGTAATAGATCCTATACTTAAAGAAATAGAAATAAGTTTGGAAGTTTATTTACGTCAGTCTGGCAACGAAGGCAAGCGTCCAGAAAAAATTATTTTGACCGGCGGAATGGCGCTGATGCCGTTTTTGACAAAATATATTGAAAGTAAATTTAGAATTAAATGTTATGTTGGCGATGCTTGGGCTAGAGTTGTTTATCAGGATGGTCTCAAGCCTGTACTTCGCCAAATTGGACCAAGAATGTCAGTGGCAGTCGGGTTGGCGATGAGAGATATGTTATAAAAAAATAAATTAGATTTAATTTTATGGCGCAAAATAATCAAATTCATATCTTGATTGTAGAAGACGATAATTTTTTGGCTGATATTTATCAGAAAAAATTTGAAATGGAAGGCTTTAAGGTAAGCACTGCTGGCAATGGTGAAAAAGCTTTGGTAGATATCAAGAAAAAAATGCCAGACTTGGTCTTGTTAGACATCTTATTGCCAAAATTAGATGGTTTTGCCGTGCTTGAAAAAGTCAAAGCAGATTCGGCGGTAAAAAATATTCCTATAATATTACTGACCAATTTAGGTCAGCAAGACGATGTGCAACGCGGATTAGAAAAAGGCGCAGCGGACTATCTAATCAAGACTCATTTCAAACCATCAGAGGTTGTGGATAAAGTAAAAAAGATTTTGCATCTGTAAATGTGGTATAATATACGTAGGGGAAAATATAGCAATCGATTTTTAAAGACTAGGCTTATGACTACAAAGAATAGGAAGGGGGTGACAATATGATGAAAAAGAATAATAAAGGTTTTACTTTGATTGAGTTGTTGGTTGTAATTGCTATTATCGGTTTACTGTCAACCTTGGCAGTAGTGGCACTTGGCAATGCGAGACAAAAAGCTCGTGATGCTAAACGTCTTTCCGACTTAAAGCAAATGCAAACCGCTTTAGAACTTTACTATACTGACAAAACGGATTATCCGGTAGCTGCAAATCCTATCACTTTAGGAATTTCTGACTACGCTTGTTTGGATGGTAATGGTTTTACAACTGTTGCTTTATGCGCTAGCCCATATATGGGACAAGTTCCAGCAGATCCATTAACAGCTCAAAGTTATGTATACACAAAGGGTGTTAATACATATACAATCACTGCTACCTTGGAAACAGCCATGAATAACTTAACTGGTGGAATCACCTTGAGTCCATCTGGAATCGCAGACACTTCTAACTAGTTTTTTCAAATTTGAAAAACAAGATTCCCGCCCTTGCAAAAGAGCGGGATTTTTGTTTTTTTGCAATTGTGTTATTATATATCATTATGTATTACTATCAATTTTTCGGTAAGTTTGCTTACCTTATCATTTTCTTCCTAGGTCTATCGGTGGGTAGTTTTCTCAATGCTTGGATTTGGCGAACTCGTGAAAATTATCGTATTACCAGTGGGCGGAGCATGTGCCCGGTTTGTCATCGTCAATTGCGTTGGTATGAAAATATTCCGGTGTTGAGTTTTATCGCCTTAAAAGGTAAATGTCTGACTTGTAAAAATCCTATTCCACTTCATTATACTTTGGTAGAAATTGTTACCTCCATCTTGTTTGTTCTGTTAGCTAGACATTCTTTGAATCATCCGACTGAAAATTATTTGTATTTTTTGCGAAATATAATTTTTTTGATAATTTTAATTGTAGTTTTTGTTTATGATGCCCTGTATCAAGAAGTTCTATCTGAAGTTGTTTGGTTAGGATCTTTGATTGGCATTTTTTTTAATTTATATTTGGATTATAGTATCACGTCAATGTTGCTTGGCGCAGTTGTAATTAGTGGTTTTTTCTTGTTGCAATTTGCAGTTTCCAAAGGACGTTGGATTGGAGGAGGGGATGTGCGCTTGGGAGTGATGATGGGTTTGTGGTTGGGTTGGCCGATAAGTTTGGCCGCGCTTTTTATCGCCTATATCTCCGGAGCAGTTATAAGTTTGCTATTATTAGTTTTTAAGAAGAAAACTTTAAAAAGCGCTACACCGTTTGGAACTTATCTGGCTGCGGCGACACTTGTTTGTATTGTTTGGGGAAATAGAATTGTAGATTGGTATATGGGACTATTGTGATGAGAATTTCACGAATGGCCTTGAGGCCCACGAATGATAGAAATATTAGTCTCATTCGTGGCGCTCGAGCGCATTCGTGAAATTAAAATAAACATATGCCCGCATCGAAAGAATTAAAAACGAGAGTAGAAAAAATCCGCGCTCAAGTGGATGATTTGCGCTATCGTTACCATGTCCTTAATGATCCGCAAGTGACTGATGCGATGTATGAAGGATTGATGGATGAGTTGCGAAAAATAGAAACACAAAATCCAGAACTTATTACTTCAGATTCGCCAACTCAACGAGTGGCTGGTCAGCCTTCGGAAAAATTTGAAAAAATAAAACACTCTGTCCCGCAGTGGTCTTTTAATGATGCGTTTAGTGAAGAAGATATGACAGATTGGGAAGAAAGAATTTTGAAAATCCTCGAAAAAGAAATCGGTAGTCGGCCAAGTGATTTGGATTATGTTTGTGAGCTTAAGATTGACGGTCTTCATATGGTGCTTACTTATGAAAATGGCCAACTAAAAACCGCAGCTACCAGAGGTGATGGTCAAGTGGGAGAAAATGTGACGACTAATATTAAGACCATTTGGTCTGTGCCAATAAAATTAACCGAAAGTGTAAGTTTGGTAGCTGAAGGTGAAGTCTGGATGGATAAAAACATGTTAGTAAAAATAAATAAAGAAAGAGAAAAGCAAGGCGAGTTGCTGTTTGCCAACCCACGCAATGCGGCTGCTGGTACCATTCGCCAACTCGATCCGTCTATTGTGGCAGCTCGGAAATTATCGCTCACGGCTTATGATATTTCGAGTGATAATGCTCCGGCTTCACAAGAAGAAGAATTAAAATTATTAAAAAAACTTGGTTTTAAAACCGATACTCATTGGAAAGTTTGTAAAAATTTAAATGAGATTTTTGAGTTTCATAGGTATTGGCAAAAACACAAAACCACCCAAGATTTTTGGATAGACGGTGTGGTGATAAAAGTTAACCAAAAGAAATATCAAAACGCTTTGGGTTTTACCGGCAAGGCCCCTCGCTGGGCTATTGCCTATAAGTTTCCGGCCGAACAGGGAACAACCAAAGTAAAAGAAATTATTTGGGGAGTTGGCCGTACAGGCGCGATTACCCCAGTGGCGGTGATGGATCCAGTCAAGCTTGCTGGCACAACTGTCACTCACGCTACCCTTCATAATTGGGATGAGATAGAGCGTTTGGGAGTGATGGTGGGGGATAATGTGGTGGTAGAAAAAGCTGGAGATATTATTCCAAAAATTATCCGAGTCTTGGATAAGATGCGAACCGGCGAAGAGAAAAAAATAAAAGAACCAAAAGTTTGTCCAATTTGCAAAAGTGAAGTCAGAAGAAAAGATGTAATTGATGCTAAGCAAGCAACGAGCGTAGCTTTATTTTGTGCAAATAAAAATTGTTATGCCCAGCAACTGCGTCGTATTATTCATTTTGTGGGTAAATCTGGCTTTGATATAGATGGTTTGGGTAAAAAAATCGTAGAGCAACTAGTCAAAGAAGGTTTGGTAGAAACTCCAGCCGATATTTTTGTTTTGAGCAAGGGCGATTTGGAACCATTAGAGCGTTTTGCTGAAAAGTCAGCCGATAATTTAATTCAAGCAATTGCTCAGTCTAGAAATATTTCTTTGGCAAATTTTATTAATGCCTTGGGTATTTCGCATGTTGGTGAAGAAACCGCGATAAAATTAGCGCAGAAATTTTTGAGCATTGATAATGTGATGAAAGCTGACTTGGAAGATTTGGAAAATATTGAAGATGTGGGTCCGCAAGTTTCTTCATCTATCTATAAATATTTCAGAGATGAAAAAAGTAATAAGCTAGTTCAGGATTTGATTAAAAATGGCGTAAAGATTGAAAGTTTTAAGTCACCAGTAAAAAGTTCCAAGTTAAGTGGGAAAACTTTTGTGCTCACGGGTACGCTTAGTTCTATGAGTAGAGACGAAGCCAAAGCAAAAATTCGCAGTTTGGGTGGAGAAATGTCTGAAAGTGTTAGTAAAAAAACAGATTATGTGGTGGTGGGCGTTGAGCCGGGGAGTAAGGCGAAGAAGGCGGTTGAGTTGGGTGTGAAGATTTTAAATGAGAGTGAATTTTTAAATTTGTTGAAGAATTAATTACGGCCTTTTAGTTTTCTCCAAAAAGTGGTAAAATATACGCGCTATGTATATAAGCTGGTTTAAAGACCTAACCATCAAAGACATTCCTTCGGTTGGAGGTAAAAACGCTTCCCTTGGTGAAATGTATGCCAAACTTACTTCTAAGGGTATGAAAGTACCCAATGGTTTTGCGTTGACCGCCGATGTTTATTGGGACTTTATAAAAGAAAATAATTTAGATAAAAAAATAAAAGATACTCTAAGAGGCTTAGATAAAAAAAATGTGCATGATTTGGCAGTAGTAGGAAGCAAAATTCGCAAAATGATTCTTGATTCCAAATTTCCTAAACAAATAGAAAAAGAAATAGGTATTGCTTATAAAGCGCTTTGTAAATCTTCTAAGAAAGCTAATTTAGATGTGGCTGTGCGCTCTAGCGCCACGGCCGAAGATTTGCCTGATGCTAGTTTTGCTGGACAGCAAGAAACTTATCTCAATGTTTGTGGTGAAAAAGAATTGTTGCTGGCAAGTAAAAAATGTATTGCTTCGCTATTTACCGACCGAGCTATCTCGTATCGCGAAGATAAAGGCTATGAGCATACAGCGATTGCTCTTTCAGTGGGTGTACAAGAAATGGTGCGATCTGATATGGGTACTAGTGGTGTAATGTTTACTCTAGATACCGAATCAGGCTTCAAAGGCGTAGTCCTTATCAATGCTTCTTATGGACTTGGTGAGTATGTGGTCAAAGGCCGGGTGACTCCGGATCAGTTTTATGTTTTTAAAGATGGAATTAAAAATGATTTTAAGTCGATTATTAGTAGGCGCTTGGGAAGTAAAGAAGTAAAGTTAATTTACGGAAAAATTGGTACTAAGCAAGAAAAAGTAAAACCATCAGATCAAAGAAATTATTGTTTGACCGATGACGAAGTTTTGCAATTATCCAAATGGGGCGTATTGATAGAAGAACACTATGGTCATCCGATGGATATAGAATGGGCCAAAGACGGAATTAGCGGGCAGCTATTTATTGTACAAGCTAGATCTGAAACTGTTCAATCAAAAATAATAAATACCATAGAGCAATATCAAATAAAACAAAAAGAAAAAGGAAAAGTATTGCTCACTGGTTCAAGTGTTGGTCAAAAAATTGGCCAGGGCAGAGCTAGAGTTATCAACTCGCCCAAGCAAATGAAACAGTTCAAACCTGGAGAAGTTTTGATTACTCGTATTACTGATCCTGACTGGGAGCCTATCATGCGTATTGCTAGCGCTATTGTCACCGAACAAGGTGGTAAGACTTCACACGCCGCTATCGTCAGTCGTGAACTAGGCACACCGGCTATTGTGGGCGCTGCCAAAGCCAGACAAACTATCAAAACCGGAGATGAGGTTACTGTGTCTTGTGCCGAGGGCGAAACTGGTTATGTGTACAAAGGCCTATTACCATTTGAAGTTATTCGTACTGAAATAAAAAATGTCCCTGATACTCGCACCAAGATCATGATGAATGTGGGTGATCCGAGCAATGCTTTCACGCTCGCTAATTTACCAAATGACGGTGTCGGTCTAGCTCGCGAAGAATTTATTTTTACAAATTTTGTTAAAATTCACCCCTTGGCGCTAGTCAATTATAAAGATCAGCCCAAAGATGTTAAAGCCAAGATAGACGCGCTCACAAGCGATTATAAAGATAAATCCAAGTACTGTGTAGACAAGCTCGCCGAGGGTATTGCCTTTATCACTTCTGCTTTTCATCCTAACGATGTGATTGTCCGTTTGTCAGATTTTAAGACCAATGAATATGCAACGTTAATCGGTGGGCAAGCCTACGAACCAAAAGAAGAAAATCCAATGATTGGTTGGAGAGGCGCATCTCGTTATTATGATCCAAAATATAAAGCTGGATTTAAACTAGAATGTGAAGCTATCAAAAAAGTCCGCAATGAGTGGGGGATGAAAAATTTGATAGTGATGGTGCCATTTTGTCGGACAATAGAAGAAGGTAAAAAAGTTTTGGCAGTGATGAAAGAATTTGGCCTGGAGCGAGGCAAAGACGGTCTCAAAGTCTATGTGATGTGTGAGATTCCGGCGAATGTAATTTTAGCCAAAGAATTCTGTGAAATTTTTGATGGGTTTAGTATTGGCTCAAATGATTTGACCCAGCTTACACTCGGTGTAGATAGAGATTCGGCTCTTGTGAGTCATGTTTATGATGAAAAAAACGAAGCGGTAAAAACTTTGATTAGACAAGTAATAAAAGTTGCGCATGAAAATAAGCGTAAAGTTGGTATCTGTGGTCAAGCGCCAAGTGATTATCCTGAGTTTGCTGAATTTTTGGTGCAAGAGGGAATAGATAGTATTTCTCTCAATCCGGACACAGTAATCAAAACTCGTGAGCGGATTGCCAGTATGGAGAAAAAAGTCGCTGCCAAACCAACCAGCAGTTTCAAGATGAATGTGGCTTCTAAGATGCTTTTGATTTTTGGGGTATTGGGACTCACGACAATATTGGGTGGTTATACTTGCCAGAATGTAAATGCAAATAAAATGTCGGCGGAGGAGGTAAAGATAGAGGTGGCAAATCAGGTGGCTTTGGCAAAGTCTGATGCAAAGAGAGAAATGGATTTAGCTTTAGCCCAACAAAAAGCAAATTCAGCTTCTACCTATGTGGAAAACGGTGATGACTTGCCTAGTTTTACAATTTCCTATCCCTATGCGTTAAGTGTAAAAAGGTCTAAAAATCGGGTTTATTTTACTAGTCAAGGTGAAAGCAATACTGGATTTTTCTCCGAATTTTCTGTTTCTAAAGAATCTTTTAGTCTTGGAAAAACAGAGTATATTACAAGTTCGTCTGTTTGGAATGGATTTCAAATAAAAAAATTTGAATATCCTCCTCGAGATAGTGGAGATGAAGGTGCAACAGGGGTCGTAATTCTTTTTCCAAATGGCTCCGAACAATCAAAATATGTTATTGTATTTAAAGGTTCTATTGATGTGTTTGATGAAATATTTCAAAGCATAAAAGATTTTAAAATAAATTAATTAACTAACTAACTTAGAAGCATATGTGCGACGACAAAATGGGAAACGGTAGTAAAGAAGGTGGAAGTTGTTGTGGAGGACATAGCATGGTTTGGGGTCATAAATCTTGGCTTTGTTGGCTTCTGGGCGCGGTGGTACTTATGATAGTTTTTTGCATGGGTTACAAGCTCGGAATGTTAAGAGCTTATCTTGGTGGTTTCGGGTATGGTCATGGAAGAAATTATCCACACCAAATGATGATGTATCGCGGAGATACTTATGATGCTGGGTACAGGGGAGGAATGATGGGTAATTGGCAGTATGCGGAAGATGCGCAACAGTTGGAGGATCAGGTGACTAGTAGTCTTAAGTAGAAAATTTATAAAATAAAAACCCCGCTTTATAGAGCGGGGTTTTTATTTTAAGAAAGTTTAGGAACAAACAAATCTCGTTCGCGGTCGCCCTCCTGATCTGCTTCCAATTTTTTAGAAACAAATCAGGTGTTGCGAACGAGGTTGATGTCCCTTGTCTTGAGGTTGACCTCCTCTGCAGAGCACCGTTGCTGTCAGGCCTTCTCTCTGATCTAGTCGTTCTTGTCTCGGGTCGCTGGTTCGTAGCATCCCCATGGGATCGTGATCGTGATTTGATCCATGTCCACTTCCCAGGTGTCGAGCAGTTCGCGCAGTGTTTTCTCTGCGTCACTGCCCAGGCCCTTGAGCAACCAGGAAAGATTGAACTTCAGGTTGCCGACAGGGTCAATGTGATCTTCCATCACGTTGAATCTGGAACCGACCAGGAATGTCAGGTTTCCCAGATCCATCTTGACTGGTGGCGAGAAGAAGCAGTTGGGGATCGCGAGGATCATGATCCAGATTGGGCCTGGCATTTACGACTCCTTTTTCTGGAGAATAACTGCCCTGTAGGGCTTCATTCTGGAGATGTTTCCCTTTATGATTTTGAGGAGCTTTCCGAATGTAGTCGACTCCTCGAGGGTGAGTTCGTCACCGAAATTGTTGTAGGCGAAGCCCTTGATGGTTGCCAGTACTTTACCGTTTAGTACTGTTCTCTTGGTGCACCTTGACGGTCCACCCGCGAGCTTCACTGTGACCAGTAGCCACTTTCGGGCATCCTCTTTTTTCATCATGGCTGGGACTCTTTCATATGCTAGAGTATATTTCTAAAACGCTCATTTTGTCAATGTTACAAATTCAGCCAGTTGACATAATCCAAGTTTTTTTGTATAATTTTCTTATTGTAAATAGACAATTTGGGTCGGTAGTTCAACTGGTTAGAGCACTGCCCTGTCACGGCAGAAGTTGCGGGTTCGAGTCCCGTCCGACCCGCCATAGCTAGAAACAAATATTACACTACACAATGGTGTTTTTTTGTTTTAGTAGAGCGGAAATCGAGCCTACAACTTTTGTTATTTTAAACTTGGTACGGCGGTCACATTTTGTAAATTGTGACCATTTTGTGACCAAAAAAAGAGGGGATTATGGCGATATTTCACACCTTCGGACAGTCACCACAGCCTGTACAGATACTTATTTAAAACTTTTAATTATAAAAACCCTTCATTAAGAAAAGCTTTTTTAATTTTAGTATTCTGCAAGTTACTTGGATATATTAGTGATTTGTACAATGGAACACACGCTGAGTTTTTTGATACCTGAAAAATTGCTATAAAAATAGAGCTAATATTAGTATTGATGTAAAGTTATCAACATGTAAGGATATAAACAATGTAAAGTAGACTTGACATTACTTTTTTATTACTTTACAATTAAGTAATAAATAAATTTAATTTTTTGCTCTAGACAAAAAATTAATATAAATCAGCCCTTTATTTAAATTGGGTGATAATTTAAAATCTTATGCAATACAAGTTAGTCGTCGGCGTGACTATGTTATTGGGAGTAATAGCTATTGCCGGAGCCGGTTGTGCTAATACTAACCAAACAAAGAATTCGGCTGATCAGTCTGCAAATATGATAAAAAAAGAAGACGCCATGACCGAATCGCAGAAAAAGACCGCCATGATGGAGAAAGAGAAAATGGAATCTGAACAAGTAGCGATGGAAAAACAAAAAATGGAGGACAAAGAAAAAGCGGCGATGATGGAAAAAGAAAAGATAATGACTCCAGAAGAAAAAATGATGGCCGAAAAAGAAGCGGCTATGGAAAAGGAAAAAATGATGACTGCAAACACAGTGGGAATGTATAAGGACTACTCTCCTGCGGCACTCGCTGAAGCCACCAAAAATGATGGCAAAGCAGTGTTATTCTTTTGGGCTTCATGGTGTCCGAATTGTAAGGAAGCCAATGCAGACTTTCTGGATCATACCAGTCAAATTCCTAAAAATGTAACGGTACTTAAAACTAACTACGATACTGAAAAAGAGCTGAAAACAAAATATGGGGTTACTTACCAACATACATTTATACAGGTTGATGCTAACGGCAACCAAATTAGTAGATGGAATGGTGGTGGCATTGCCGAATTAATCAGTAATTTAAAATAAAATGTTGCAAATTATTTTCTCTTTTCTCGCGGGCGTGCTCACAATTGGCGCGCCCTGCATCCTGCCGATGCTCCCAATTATTTTGGGGGTATCGGTTGGTCATACTAGTAAAACCAGGCCAATCTTTATTACACTTGGATTTATTACGACGTTTTCCATAGCTGGATTGACTTTGTCTCTTATTGTCCAAAAATTAATGATTGCGCCAGACTTATTGCGCAATATTGCCGTGGCTGGTTTGGCAATTTTTGGGTTGCTTATGCTTTTTCCAAAACTGTTTGAAATATTAGCGCAACGATTATCCGGATTTTCCACCAAAGCCCAAAATATAAGTCAAAAAGCAGGCAATAAAAATTTTGGTGGTTTTGTCTTGGGTATGATTTTGGGTCTTATCTGGACCCCGTGTGCTGGGCCAATCTTGGGGAGTATCCTTACTCTTATTGCTACTCAATCAAACTTTGGACAAGCAATTCCTATGCTCATTGCCTACGCTGTTGGTGCCGGTGTGCCGATGTTGGCTATTTCCTATGGGGGACAAGCTATCACTACCAAAGTACGATCTGTCGCAAAATATGCTAATAGTATTCAAAAAATATTTGGTGCCATTATTTTGCTATTGGCAGTGGCTATGTACTTTCAATATGATCTCAAGTTGCAAGCGAAACTATTGGATTACTACAGCTTCCCGACGCTCGAACAAAAATTAATAAAACCACAATTAAATGTCTTGCCTATAATTAATCAAGAAACCAATATCAAAAATACTGCGGTTGACCTTCCCGACTATGGGCAGGCGCCTGATTTTAAAAATATTAAAGCTTGGATTAACACAGATAAAAATCTGACAATGAACGATCTGAAAGGTAAGGTGGTGCTGGTAGATTTTTGGACATATTCTTGTATTAATTGTATTCGTACATTACCGTACGTAACGTCCTGGTATGAAAAATTCAAAGATCAGGGTTTTGTAGTTATTGGTGTACATACACCAGAATTTGAATTTGAAAAAGTATTGGATAATGTAAAAACTGCGGTTAAACGACATGGGATTAATTATCCAGTCGCTTTGGATAATAACTTTGGCACCTGGAATAATTTTAATAATAATTACTGGCCTGCTCACTATCTTATTGATCGTGATGGTAATATACGTTATTATCATTTTGGCGAAGGTAAATACGAAGAAACCGAAAATGCCATTGCCGAACTTTTGGGGATGAATAAAACAGTTACCAAAGCAGAAGTAGAAACAAATCAAAATATTGGCACTCCAGAAATTTATTTTGGTACTAACAGATTAGAATATTTAACTAAGTCTCAATCTCCAGATAAATCTGAAAATGAATACTACTTACCAAGACAATTGGAGAGCAATCACTTTGCGCTACAGGGTACTTGGAACTTTACTCCAGAGGTTGTTCAGTTAAGTAAAGGTGCGGGTAAAATAAAAATGAATTTTTTTGCTGGTAAAATCCATATGGTAGCTGAGGCCAAACAACCGATAACTGTACAAATTACGGTTGATGGCCAAAAACAAAAGCCGGTCACTATTTCCGGCTCGGATCTGTATACTTTATTTGATTCCACAAGTTATACGTCGCATGAAATTATTATTGAGATTCCAGCTCCAGGCCTTGAAGTATATACATTTACTTTTGGATAAATACATGATTAAAAATAAAATAAAACAATTGCGGGAAACTCAAGGCGCTACGCAGGAAGAATTTGCCAGCGCGCTTAAAGTTTCCCGCCAGACAATTATTGCTATGGAAAAAGGCAATTACGAACCATCTTTGGGGCTGGCTTTAAAAGTAGCTAAATTTTTTGATCTGCCGGTGGAAAAAATATTTACTATTAATTAATTGTTTAATTTATTTTTTATGCCGCGTCTCAAAATTTTGATCTACTATATTTTACTTCTGGCACTCATTGCCCTGGTCACTGGTTATTTACTGTTTGAGCCAATGAATGAAATGTCTATGCCGGCAATTATTTCTATCTGCACTTTTTTGGTTTTATACTCAGTTTTAATATCCTTGGCGGGAGAGATAAAAAGTGAGGATGAGAGAGAGGTTATGCATCGGAACCTTTCCAACCGAGTCGCAACCATAGCAGCGACAATATTTATTTCTGGCGGATTGATTTATCAGATTTTTGTGACACATCATATAGACTGGTGGTTGCTAGCCACCATAATTATCGTTAACCTTACAAAAATTTCTAGCCTTATTTATTTACATTATAAAAAATAAGGTTCATAATATATATATAAATAAAAAAGCCTTTCAAAAGTAGGGCTTTTTTATTTTATCTTGGCTTCGAGGGCTGGGATCGAACCAGTGAAGTCCACGTTAGTGATTTGCATCTTTTTATTTTGAGATTACAAATTTAAAACTTGTGCCCACTTTGTGATCAAACTTCTTGCCTATTATGGCCATATTTTTGATATTCAGACAGCCTCGATACCTGTTTAGAAAATTTTAAATTGCTTTTTTATCATTGTTTAAGTACAATAAAATGTAGTAAATTTAAAATTGATAAGTTATTTAGAATTTTGACCTGCCTTATTTTATGAGAAAAATCATAGTACCTGCGCCTAAAAATGATAAATTAATTAGCTCTTTTGTTTCACTTTATAATACTCTTAAAGGTATTGAATGGGGTGAGAAAATTGAATTTGACGTGTCTCAGATTAAATTTTTGTGCCCTCTAATTTCTCTTCCAATTAGTGCTTATATCCATAAAACTAACAGTACAGTGAATAACGAAAATCACGCCACAAAATCATATGCCAATACGATAAAATTTCCTGATGGTGTAAATAGTGTGTCTGATTTGGAAGCAGAAGTTCAGCAAGGAAAAACCTATGTTCCCATTAGTGTTTTACGGCGTGAAGCAGGTGCAGAAAGAGAAAGACTAGAGTCTTTATTTAGTCAGATGATTTATAAAGTAGTAGGGGCAACTCTAGGTGCACGAAATGCTATCTATTATCCTATAAGTGAGTTAGTAACTAATATTTTTGAGCATAGTAAAGAGAGTAAAGGGTATATCTTTGGGCAGTATTATCCAAATAAAGAGTATCTAGATATGTGTATTGTAGATACAGGAAAAGGTTTGGCGGCAACATATGCTGACGAGAAGAATCTAAAAATTTCTGATGATGAGGCTATAATTCAAGCAATGGATGGACATTCTACTAAAAAAGATAAGGAAAGAGGTTATGGAGTTCGGACTTCAAAAAGAGTGGTCTGTGAAGCTCTGGGAGGATCTTTTATGATTATTTCCGGATCATCTGCTTTGATTGCGGATAATAAAGAAGAAAAAATAGTAAAATTAGGAGATTTTTCATGGCATGGAGTTATTATCGCTTATAGAATTATGAAGCCAAAAGGTACTATTGACATCAGTCCATATTTGGAATAAAATGATTGGTCAGGTATAATAAATACATATGAAAGAAACAATTGCAAACTTAAAATTAATTAGCATTTTAGCCCCTATTATAAGCTCTCGAGATTTAATAGAGAATTTAGAAAAGCTAATTTTAAAAACCGATTCAAAAACGGTTAATTTAGATTTTGAGGATGTAGAATTTATTTCTCGTTCTGCAGCTCACGCCATGCTTCGTTTAAAAGAAGATTTACAGAGAAAAACTTGGAATAAGAAAGAAGTTTCTTTTATTAACACAAATAATGAGATAAGAGACATGTTTCGGGTAGTTGCTGCAAACAGAGCAATACCAGAAGAAAAGGCTTATAGTTTTAAAGCAAAGCATGTAAGTATTGAAAGTTTGCTGTAAAATTATATATATAGCTTGAATATAAAAATTCAAAAAGACAGGGTTTAAAACCCTGTCTTTTATTTTAATCTTAACAATTTAGCCTTACAGCAGTTGGCCTGCCACGGTAATTATTTTGGTACTTAATTTTAAGTTCATTTTAAAGGATAGTTTTCTTAAATTTAAAGTTTTTTTATTTTCCATAATAAATTCAAAATAAGATGAATAATTCAGAGCAGTAGAGAAAAATACTCCAACTATTACCCAGGGGATTGCACCCTGTGCTGCGGCTGTTAGGCTCAATTGTCAAAGACAAAATAACTATATCATATATAGATAATTCTGTAAATTCAGTCGCTATTTTTTTGTACTGGCTAGACATATAAAATTGTGTCCACGTTGTGACCAAAAATTATATAAAAATGGCCATAATTTGCGTAGACGGACGGTCACCACATCCGTCAGGTTAAACAAAAAACAACCTTCTGTTAGAAAGGTTGTTTTTTAAATAAATTTTTTTCAGAGACCTTCGTAGCTATGTATACAAAATCTATATTATATATAAAGCTACGTGAAGGCCTCCTGATCCTTACTCCATAGGAATGTTGTTGGGAGCTTCGAGTTGTTCAGTGTACGCCGCCGTCGGGGTCTGGTTGCTGGGGGAACAGCTCCGGCAGCTTGGCGCGCAGGCTCGCGACGATCTCCGTCGGGATCTGCTGTCGCTTCGCGACCTGATCCAGGAAGGAGCCTGCGTCCGTGAGGGTGCGCGCGTGCTCGGCCACTTCCTTGGCATTGCCATTCACGAAGAGCGCTAGATCGGCACCGTGCTCCAGACAGCCCTGGAACGTAATCGTGTATCGATCGTAGCTGATCTGTGCGGCGTGCTCGGGGCAGCTGGCCGTGTCGGCCTTCGTCACGGGAACCATGATGAACGAAGAGCCGATGTCGTACTTCTTGGTCAGCTTCGCAACCTCCACCTTGATCATGTACTCGACGAGCATGATCAAGTTGAGGACGAAGATCGTGCCGTAGAGGATGGCCCGTCCCACATAATCGTTGTGGATAGCGACGATCATCGCCGTGATCCAGAAGACGATGGCGATCGCGAGCGGCAGTAGCCAGAGACTTTCCTTCTTCATAGAATCTCTCTCCCTTGGTGTGGCGTCATTGACGCTCACCTGTTGTTGTGTGGTAGAAGATGTTCTGTAAAGCAAGATGTACCTGCTTTAAAAAGTATCTTCTACCATGATGTATAAGGAACAAAGTCTATTAGTTAATAACTAATAGAACAAATAATAATATCATATAATTAAGCTTTTGTCAATCCTTTATCATTAAATTTGGCTAACCCTAGCCACCCAGGTTCCCACTTCGTCCCATACTCCTCGCTAAAATTAGTTGGCTTATGTTAGCCAATTTTTTTGTTGTTTGTATATTGGATAATCCCAGAAATTAAAAAGGTGCAGCGAGATTTGTTGAATGTTGCGCTTACCCGAGCGATTTTAGAACTACATGTTATGGACAAAGCAAGGTTGAAAGATGTTTATGATAGGAGTTTTTGTGATGTCTAGGTTATGTTGTAAATTATGGGCTTTTTGGTATACTTGCTGGTATAAGTTAACTCATAAGTTTATATGAATGAAAAAAAGTCAGAGCTATCAATTACGTTTGAGAAAAAATTTCAGGAAGAATTAGACAAGTTAGCCTTGTTGGGTAGATTAGTAAAGGAATTCATGGTTAGTTCCTATGATAGTATTCGGGCCAGAGAATATCCCGTAGACCATAAATTAGGCGGGTCAATTTTAGGGCCTTTAAATCAGGAAGTGTATAAAAAAACTGGTATAGATATGTCAGGTATTAAACTAGATTCTAGTATAGAAGACTATGCATTCGAATTGGGAAAAAAAATTTCAGATAAAAAATTATTAGAGCTTACATCAGAGATGGACTCATTAAATTAATACAAGAACATAAAAATTATAATTAAAATAATTCAAAATATATTTGCTTTAGCGTATATATTCTCACTCGCTCGGACAAAATTAACCATATTTAATTTTGTCTCTCACTCATTTGAATATGAAAAAAATAGTAGGAATTTTTCTGATGGCAGTAGTTATGTTTTCCGCCAGCGCGTCTTTGGTCAAAGCTACTTCCGTCTCGGTTGGGCAAACTCAATTACAAGCAAAACAAAAAATTGAGGCGCAGAAGGCTGAGATAAAGAGAAAAGAAACTGATCGAAAAGCTAGAAATACAGCCTATAACGTAGCCATAAAAAAAGCGCAAGATGAACGTAGAGCCAAAATAGCGGCTGCTAATAAATCTTACCAAGAAGCATTGAAAAAAGCTAAACTATTATTGGTCGCTCCAAATCCTGTAGCTGTTGAGAATACAAAACAAAAAGAACGTGATAATAGGCGCCTTTCAGATTTAAAGCAATTACAAGTAGCTTTAGAACTTTATTATACCGATCATAATGTTTATCCAGCGGGCACAGGCGCTGTTTTAGGAAGTGCCAACTTTGCTTGTTTAAATAATGATGGTTTTAAAATACTTGGATGCTCTATGCCATATATGGGATTGATTCCATCAGATCCATTGCCTAATCAATCTTACATTTATACTACGTACGATGGTGCTATCAGGTATACAATATCAGCAGTTTTAGAAAGCAGTATTTATGGTTTGAGTGGGGATATTACACTTAATCCAAGCGGTATAGTGGATTAGCATAGTAGTTGATTTCATTGGATAACATATTTCTCTAACTCTTGACATTGTAGTACATCTGTATTACACTATATTCTATAATTCACTTCAGTATATTTATGCGTCAAATTACTAGCTTATCATTACCTACTTCCGATCTTAAACAAATCAAAATCTTTGCGAAGAAACGGGGCTATAATTCCGTTAGCTCCTATGTGAAGTATTTGTTTAAAGCCGATGAGGAGCTTATTTCTGAAACTGAGCTTTTAAAAACAGCGCGAGACGCACGTAAGGAGTATGTAGCCGGCAAGTCAATCAAAGCAAATTCTTTGGCTGATCTGGTATGATTATCACAAGTATTTTGTATTCTTCTAAATTTGTGGTGGAGTTAAAAAAATTACCAAAAGATCTCTTTGTTTTAGCGGCGAGAAAAGAAAAAATTTTTAAAGAAAATCCTTTACATCCATCCCTTCGCCTTCATGCCTTGCATGGAAAGTTAAGTGAGTTATGGTCAATTTCTATTACTGGTAATTATCGTATTATTTTTGAGCGCCAAAAAAATGGCGATATTTTGTTTATCTCTATTGGTAAGCATGATATTTATAAAAATTTGTAAACAAAAAGACCCAGATAGTGCGTGGTAAGAGGAGAGGAAACTAAGGAGGGTAAGTTTCCTCCTTATACCACGCATTCTCTGGGCCTTGGAGGTAGTTATATACTACTAATTTTTAGATTTTTGTCAAGCCTATTAAATAATCCCCTTGGGGATTGTCGCAAAGCGACATTTAGCAGGCTCAAGGGTTTGTCTGTGGACTGAAGTGTTTTATTTCTTCACTGCATCAACTATTTTAGCAAATATAGCTTCGTGATTCTGAGCCAAGTCGGCTAAGACTTTTCTATCAAGAGCAATATTGTTTTTCTTGAGAGCGTCAATGAATTTGCTGTAGCTCATTTGGAAGTTGCGAACAGCAGCGTTGATTTTTATATTCCACAAACCTCGGCTGGTGCGCTTCTTGATCTTGCGGTCATTGAAAGCATATTGACCAGCTTTCATTTTAGCTGGTTTAGCTAACTTGATTTTTGATTTTCTTCCCCAGCGGAAACCTTTTGTGTGTTTGAGAATGCCTCGTCTGCGTTTAGCGTGGAGTAAACCACCTTTGATACGTGTCATATTATTTTAGATTTATCTGGATTAATCTTTTAATAAGGTAAGTTAGTTTTCATGGCTTGGCGTAAGGTTTGGCTTGTGACCACGTCTGACTTTTTGTTTCGACCGGTATTTCCGTTTTCACGGGAATTAAAATGGTTTTGTCCGGCTGTACGTTTCATGATTTTACCAGTCTTAGTGACTTGGTATCTTTTGGCTGTGGCCTTGTGTGTTTTCATTTTAGGCATATAAGTTAGGATAAATGCGAATGGTCGATTCTCGACTCACTAATGACACTAATAAATTTGTGTAATTTGTGGGGCTCGAGCCCATTCGTGTTATTATTAAATTTACTTTTTAGCGATTATTGCTGTCACTTTGTTAAATTGGAATTCTACTTCTTGGTCTTTGCGTACCGGTAAAATGGCATTAACATTACTGACAAATTTTTCTACCACTGCTGCAGCCATTGGTCTTTGTTGTTGTTCTCTACCTTTGAGAATTATTTCTACTTTTACTTTATCGCCTTCATTTAGAAATTGCATAGCTTGGTTTTGTCTTATCTCCATATCATGAGGAGAGATGCGTAAGGACAATCTGATACCTTTTACTTCTGTCACATGGGCGTGAGCTTGTTTGAGACGCTCTTCTTTTTCTTGCTGGTAACGGAATTGTCCAAAATCGATAATTTTAGCAACTGGCGGAGAAGATTTAGGATTGATAAGAACCAAATCAAGTTCTTGCTCGCGAGCCATTTTTAAGGCGTCGGGAGTTTTTGTGATACCTAAATTTGTGCCGTCATTTGCCAAGACCATAACTTCTGGTACAGTAATACCTTGGTTATAGAAAAATACTTTTTTTGGCTCTGGTTTATGTTTTTTGTGGGATATTCTCATATTAAGATTTATCCGGATATGCAGATAATCCAGATTTACGGATTTGAACCGTTTGTCCAGACGTTATCATCTGTATATCTGAGTTATCCGTAAATCCGGATTTCTCTGTGGAGGTGGCGAGAGTTGAACTCGCGTCTAGATAACTTTGACTAAACCGTCTACATACTTAGTGTCTCTTGTTCTTTAATCAATCCAATAGAAGAGGACGAAAATTGGATTGACGAGCCGAGTAACTTCGCCATATAACAGCCGGCGCTCCTATATGACTACGCCTAGTGAATGACACCACGATTCGGCTACTAGGTGTTGCCGGCGTGATGGGTAAATGGGTATTAAGCCATTACCGGAGCGAAAGCGTTGACAGTAAACATTTTACTGAAAGCAACTTTAGCTTTTGATAACAAGTTTGCACTTATTATGTTGCCCTTTGTGATTAACGAGGATCAGAGCTTCCTCGGTATGCGAGTGTAGCCAGCAGCTTCTATCGAAAGCCCGGCACCCCCTTTGTAAAAAAACGTTTGTCATCCTGAGTGTAACGAAGGATCTCTGTCCGTTCGGTAATTTAGACAGGGATTCTTCACTTTGTTCAGAATGACAAAAAATAATTTAATTCTTTCTTTCTCTAGCCATTTCTCTTTTAGAATCTCTTTGTTTTAGAGTTTCTCTTTTGTCGTAAAGTTTTTTTCCTCTAGCTACAGCCACTTCTATTTTTAGAAGTCGTCCCTTAGTATACACTCGCAAAGGCACAATTGTCAAGCCCTTTTCCATAGATTTTGCCCTTAAATAGGCGATTTGTTTTTTATGGAGAAGAACTCGGCGGGATTGGGTCGGGTCATAGTCAGGTAGGGGACCCACAGCTTTGTATTTATTAATATGCATATTTAACACGGAAGCATTGGTACCGTGGAAAGTTATGTATGAGCCTTTTAAGTTTATTTGTCCAAGTTTAGCGGATTTTACCTCTTGTCCTGATAATACCAAACCAGCCTCGTATTTCTCTAGGATTTCATATTCAAACTCGGCTTTTTTGTTTTGGGCAAGGGGCATAGTATTGTTTGTCATCCTGAATGAAATGAAGGATCTCTGTCCGGTTTTTCGTTGTTGTCTTCGGTCAAGTCGAGCGAATGGCGGTTGTATGGGCAGAGATTCTACACTTTGCTCGAATGACAATTGTATAATTGATTACGTTTATAATTGTTCAATATTAGCAGAAATAGTTATGATTGACAAATTAGGCCTTTCGTATTATATTAAGCCGTTAATATTGAGATGTTTGATGTTTGCTTTTCCTTAAAAAAACGAGTACAATTCTTTAAGATTAAACACTTATGCTTAAATTAAAATCAATTTCTCTTCATCCAAAATTAGCAGCCGTCATAGATTTGGTAATCAATGTGGCTTTATTGTTTGGTTTCAAAACTTTTTTACATTCTTGGTGGGTGGTAGGTATTTGGTTCGGGGCAAGAGTTGCAGTTTGGGCGGGAGCCATGTGGATGGTCTATTATCCAAAGGAAATGAGTCGATGGAAGCACTTGGTCTCTCTAGTCGCCTTAACACTTGGGTCTCTAGCTTTTCTTTTATTTATAGAATGGGATTTTGCTTGGTATTTATTTGCCACACTCTTTTCACTTCTGTCCTTTTTTAGTTTTTGGTTGCTACCCGACTCACATGTTAGTTTAACGGCTTTTCTCAAACCGCATTTACGTTGGCGATTTTTGATGTCAGCAGTTGGTTTGGCAGGTATTTTTGAAGGCGCTCAAGCTATTATTTCATTTCAAATTACACCAAATATTGCTCCTTGGGTTTGGCTTTCATTTGCGTCATTATTCGCATCTTTGTTTGCCGGTTGGTGGTGGTGGGAATATGGTATAGTTGTAAATAAACGTTTTTGGGTTTGGTTGGGAGCTTGGTTTTTAGTTACCCTAGAATTATTTTGGGTTTTAAATATTTTGCCAATGGGTTATTTGGTAAGTACCCTGATTCTTATTTGGTGTTGGTATGTGGTCTGGCTACTGGTGCGCTTTAATCTAAGTCCCGAAGGTATACATTGGAAAAAACAAATTTTATTTTTGAGTACCAACATTTTTTTATTTATTATTTTTTTGATTTTTATCGTTAGATGGAAATAAGCAAAGCTTGAAATTACGTCAGGCTTCGAAAAAAAATATTTTATTTTATACTCATCCTTAGTAATTATAATATGATTCCTCCGCACCTTCCTCCAAAAACACAAAATCCGGAAACTCAAAAATTTTTGCAAAGGCTGAAATGGTTTTTGTTTATTATCTCTATTAGTCTTTTGGCCGGTGTTACTGGCGCCTCGATGATGCTTGGTTGGGTGTGGCCACGATTTACCGAAGACGACACTTGGATAAACTCATATACTCGCCCAGGATTATCTCGCGCGCAATTAGAAAATCTTATTCGTGAGGAAATATCTTCTCGCTTGGTAAGTGTGCATAGAGGTTCTACAAGTTTGGCCGGTGTTAATTATTTTAGTAAAAAAATTGGTGATGGCATTATGTTGAGCTCCGATGGTTGGTTGGCTACCTATCAACCTAACTATGATGGCATATATAAAAACATTTATGTGGTGGGTAATGGGGATAAGATTTATTCTGCCGAAAGCGCGGTTTGGGATAAATATTCTAGTGTTTTGTATTTAAAGATTAAAAACGATCAGTTTAAAGTTGTAGAGTTTGTCGATGAAAATGCGCCGTTAGACGATATCTTTGTTTGGCAAGATACTAATTGGTATCATGGCACTGTGCTGTATCCGGTCTTAAATTATAAAATTCCGCATGTGGATATGGCGCCCGTCCGTAGCTATTCTTTGAATGGTGTTTTTGCTAGTGGGGGAGTAGCGATAAATAATCAAGGTCGAGTAGTTGGTTTGGTTTCAGAAAATAATTTGCTTTTACCTGTTGCCAATATTACTCGTGTTCTGTCAAAAGTATTGAGTAAACAAGTATTATCTTATTCTTCTCTGGGTGTGGAGGGTTGGTTTAGCGAAGAGCAAACAATTTTTGTGGATTCAAAAAATGAAACCGGCGCCAAAGAAAAAGTACAAGGATTTTTTGTTTCCAATGTTTTGTCTGTTGGAAATTTGCTTCGTAAAGGAGATTTGCTCACAGAAATAAATGGCAGAATTGTTTCAGTTGACAATTTGTGGTATATTATTAGCAACGCTGAAATGGTAAAAATAAAAGTTTTACGTGCGGGAAAAGTTTTGGAGATAGATGTAAAGGTAATACAAACAAAATAAAAATTTAACATATCTGTCATCCTGAGGCTTACATGCCGAAGGATCTCTGTCCCGTCTGTCATTCTGAATTTATTTCAGAATCTACTAGGATAGAAATTTGACAGAGATTCCTCACCCTGTAAAGGGTTCGGAATGACAATTAGAATAAATATGTTCAATATCTTAAAAAAACACAGCGCTCTAATTATTGTTTGGGGTTTAGTTTTTTTAACCAGTTCAATTTTTGCTAGTTTGTTTTTCCCAAAACAATATAGCGCCACTACTCAAGTCTTAATTATTTCACGAGATAAAAGTGGGGTAGATCCTTATACCCAAGCCAGATCTGCCGAAAAAGTTGGCGCCAATCTCACAGAACTTATCAATACTACAGATTTTTTTAACAAAGTGATGAATAATACTACCTATTCTTTTGACAGAGAACCTTGGAAAAATTTAGAAGACATAAAACAGCGCAAGAAATGGACAAAGGATGTACAGGCAAATATGTCCTATGGCGTTAGTATTATGAATATTAAAGTCTATAGTTATACTCAAGATGAAGCTATGGCTTTGTCAAACGCCATCACGCAAACTATGGTAACTCAAGGATGGGAATACCTTGGTGGTGATGTGGCTATTAAGTCCGTAAGTGACCCTCTTATCTCTCGCTGGCCTGACCGCCCAAACTTTTTTGCTAACGCCGGTATTGGATTTTTGGTGGGTGTTTTGATTTCTAGTTTATGGGTTCTTCGTTATCGTAAGCATAATTTGTTTGGTGGGTAATTTATTTTAAAATTTATGTCCAATATACAAACAGCCGAAGAAAAAGGCAGGAAATTAGGAATTTTGATTGTGTCTTTAAAAATTACTGACCAAGAGCGTGAAGCTATGCTTGGCTTGTTACCGCACATGACAGAAATACAAATTGATAACTTAATCAATGCTTTAGAAATAAATTATTTGCAGGCTATGACCCAAGATCCAGATAGTAAACTTGCCCAAGATTTACAAAAAGCAGAGGAAGAGTTTCAAGCAAAAATATTAAAAATAAATGCAGGTACAAATCAGGCGCTAGATTCTATAATTTAATTTTGAATTATATGGCAAGAAAACCAGGGACAGGAGAGGGTATGGAGTCTGTCGCGCATGGTGAATTAGTAGCGTATCATGCAAGATTGGCTTCGTCGAAAAAACAATTGGAAGATTTATCAGGGACTGCCGCGTTGCCTGAAAGTAGAACTAAGATAAAAGAACTGTTGCGTCGATGTAAGAGTTTAGAAGAGAGCCTTAAGTCGTCTGACTATGCTAGTAAAAATAAGGCCACTGTTGAAAATCTTTTAGGACATATTGAAGTTGGACTTCGAACATTGGCCGTTAAAAAAGAAGTATTGCTAGATCCAGAAAAAATCTATAGTCAAAAATTAAAAAAACACGATGAAGATCTTAAAACTCTTGGACCAGAGATTGCAGAAATGGAAAAAAAATTTGGTAAAGATAGTGCCGAGATGGTTGGTTTAACAGAAAAGGTAAAAGAACTTATTAAGGCGTTTTTAACAGAGAAGAGTGCGTTTGATCATAAAAAATGGAATTTTTCCAAGAATAAAACTAAAGAAGTCGATGATTTATTGGAGCAATTTCATACAGAAATGGAGGCTTTGAAGGCGAAGAAAAAAGTGCCTGAACCTAAGGCTGAGAATGGTGCAGATAATCCAAGTCAAAGCGATGCTGAGAAGTCTGAGAATAGAATAGAAAAGCGAAAAAAAGCAGAGCGTAAACTAGGTATTTTAGTGACGGTTCGTGATGAAATGATGTCTGATAAACAGAAATCCAAAATATCTGGCTGGGTGACTGATATAGAAAGATGTTTAAACCAGGCTGCGCGCACAAATGACCTTGAAGTTTATGATAAAAAAATGGAAGCTGTAGGCAAGTATTTTGGGAAAATTGAAAATAAGTTACTGCCTCAAGTAAAACAGGAATTTGAGAGTAGAGTAGCTGGAAATCCGGCCTCTCAAGAGTTTATTACTAATGAACAGATAAATGTGCGTCAAGGGTATAGGACGGAACTTCAAAGGTTAAAAGATCTTTTGATGCAAAAACAAGGTACTCCAGGTATGGAGGATAAGCTTGATGAAGTTGATGTCAAAATAGGGAATACCAGATTGAGCCATATTCGTACGCGTGCCGATATGGCTGTTGCGCTTGATGGTATAAAAACAGGCCTTGGTAATTTAGTCGCGGAAATAGAGGCACTTCCGGCTAAAGGGGATGTAGCTCCACCTACCGAGCCTATTTCTGATCAGCAAAAAGTAAAATTGCGACATTGTCGAGATCAGCTTGTGTTACTCGGAGGTATGCTAGATAAAAGAGATGGGGAAGATGAGGAGATGATTAGGCTTGAATCAGGGCTTATACGGTTGAAAAAGAATTTAGAAGTGGCAAATAGATGTACCGATAAAAACACCTTGGAAGGTATACTTCAAACCATACAAGGTATTCTTGATGCTCTGCGCGCAGATATAAGCAAGCTTCCTGCTAAAACAGTTCCAACTCCTGACGCAGCTACTGGTGCTTCGGATACTGTTGAATCTGTGACATCAGAGCAAGAAGAAAAATTACGGGAGTATAAAGAAAATTTAGCTATAGTAAAAAATGGATTGCATACAAAAGCCTATTCAGATAGATTGAAAGCTCAAATTGATGAAATTGAGGCAAATTTGACCTTGGCTAAAGTACCTTTTATTAATAAGTCTGAATTAAAACCTCTCCTTTTGGTGCTAGATAGAGATATTTTGCAATTATACGAAGATTTTAATGCGCTTCCACCTGCTGGCTCATCAGAGCCAGATGTAGAGTTTCCGGATTTTGATCCACTTCCTCGGGCTGGAACGGATGTCCTTCCGCCACTTGGACCTGACCTGTCTTTGCTTACCGATGCGCAGAGATTTAGGATAGATAGAATCATTCCAAATAGATTTAGAGATTTAAGAAGCCGTCTTGCCGCTGATAATAGGCTCACTGTCTTAGAACCAAAGTTGCCACCTATTCATGATAAGATTGAACTGATAAATTCAACTCCAAATGCTGAATTAGATAATCTCCTTGAGGAGATATTAAAAGATATAGAAGCTTTGGATTTGGAAGCTAGTTTGATTGGTCATAAGAATTATTTTACACTCCTGGAGTCTCGATTAGAGAAAAGAATCTCGACACTGGCCATAGATGCTACAATGGCAGATCTAGAGAGTAAAATAACAGAAGCAGAGACGTGTACAGATTATGGCAAATTGAAAGGTTTGGTTTCTCAGATAGAAACAATTCTTTCTGGTCAATTATCGGCAGATATCCGCGCTCTGCCAGAACGAAAAACGGAAATTCAAACAAGATCCCTTGCTAATACTAAAAAAAATCTGCAAAGATTAAGAGATTATTATTTACCCCAAAAAGTTGGTACAGAAGCTATAGAAAAAAAAATTAATGAAATTGAAGTTAAAATTACTTCAGCCGAAGCAGTTGATGGTAAGAATGAGTTGGAACCTCTAATTACGGAAATAGAAGGTGGTGTCACATCTTTGTATGAAGATTTCAATGATTTACCTTCACCAGAAACTATGGCAGAGGAACGTTTGATTAACTATGAAAGAGACCTTACAAAATTAGCTGAAGTTTTTAATAATTTATATAAGGATAAAAAGAATGTTAAACTAGTAAATAAATATCTTGGCTCTTATGACGCTCTAGTTAGTATTATTGATGACGCACGTAATTTACCAGTCACATCAGAAGAAGAGTCTAAAGCATTCTTAGCTGCTACAGACAATGTAAAAATTAAACTTGCAGAATTTATAGAATTAGTAAAAAATGATCCAAATAAAGATGTCTATCAACAATTTCAAGATGCATTACAAGGATTGTCCCCAGAATCTGAATTCTTAGACGGCTCTATAGTTGCTGTTCCAGAAAAAAAAGGCATCATATCCCGCATTGGTGGATTGTTAGGTTTTGGCAAGAAAAAACCAGCCGATACAGTAGTTCCTCCTCCACCAGACAAGAGTCGGTGGGAGCGTTTTAAGGATGCCTTTAAAGATAAAGAAACACGTAAATTTTCCAGAAAAGTTGCTTATAATACAATAACTTCAGTCTTAGGTATAAAGACTATCACTGATTTAGGCCTTGCAGCTTTTGGTAAGGGAGATATAGCCGAGTGGAGAAAAGGCACTAAAGAATCTAAGGTATTTGTGGAATCAATTTTTGATGCATATCAAAAATTACTCCAATCTTCAGAAAGAACAAAAAAAGGAGAGCCCTCGGCTTTGGATGAAGGAGTGGGAGTTCGTTTGGAAGATTTAAAATCAATAATTAATGATACCAAAAAAATTAGCCCAGAAGCTAAACAGCAGATCACAGAAAGAATATGGGCAATTTCGATCAAACACCAAGAAGACACGGATGAAGCCAGAGAAGAGAGAGATGCGGAAGTCAGGCGTCTATTAGAATCGTATATTCACGCCAAAGTTTCTGGGGCGCAAATTGCCAAAGATGGCCTCAACACGCTCCTGACACTTGGCGGCGGTTTGTTTGCGCGTGGTATTGGCTATGCGGTTGGTTCTGTAGCAGAAAGAGTCCAAAAAGCACGTAGAGAACACACGTATAAGAATGCTGGTAGCATTAACGGTGAATCGGAGTTTGGTTTTGTGGCCAAAGATGTAACGGTAAGGGCTGCTTGGGAAACAGTGCGTTCTTTGGCTGGGCAAGGAGCAAAGAAAGGTACGAGTGGAACTGGTAAGGCTATGGATTTTGTCAAAGCCTTGGGCACTATCGCTCGCGCGGTTGGTATCTACGGCTCCCTTCTTTCATCACACGCTTCACCTGGAGAGCAAATAGATGCGATTATTGATCGTGTTGAAAGCGGTCAAGTTTTAAAAATTTGGGAGGAACCTATCCATAATGCTAGCCGGGCTTTGGAAAGTTATGGGCGTGTCGTACATGCAGTGGCTAATCCGATTGAAACTCTTGAAAGCATAAAAGATAAGATAACTGGTGGGGGCCAAACAGACCACGGTATATTAAAAAGAGCGATGAATGATGCGGTTGCTCAAGCGCACCCGGAACCAATACCAGTTCCAATTCCAGCAGCGCCTCAACCAGGAGGAGATTCGCATAAACCAGGAACTGCGGTCGAAGCAGATCAACCTATAGCTGAAGTTCGTACACCAGGATCAGCGGTGCGAGAATTTGGCGTCGACAATAAATTAGATAAAGATTTTTATCCCCATTTAGAAAAATTAGTCACCGGTGAAAAAGGTTTCCCAGAATTGAACAATTCGGAATCTTTGCAACGTATATTGTCAGCTAGTGAAGGTGGAAGCGGTGTGCATTCTCATCACGGTTTTATTAAATATGAAATAAATACCGAGGTAGAAGTGGGAGCCGAACGCCAGCAAGTAATTTTTGAAGAAATTTTAGACAAAGGCGGTCCGGAAAGAGCGGCAAAATATTTAGAGAGCCTCAAATTTAGTCGTCCGCAACTCAAATACATTGAAGATTGGGTAGGTAAAGGTAAGACCAGCGCTAAAGTTGATTGGAAAGCGTTTGCAGCAAAATATAAAGAGACAGATGGTTCCGATCATAAGATGGTAGAGGGGTTGTGGAGATCTATGCAAGGAGAAGAAAATCAAGATTTTGCCAACGCCAGACTTACTGGTAAGGGGGTAGATCTTCATATTCATGGGCATATCTATAGTTTTGGTGTAGATGAAAAAGGTAAGCCAATTCTTAGTGCTGTAGAGGGTAAAGATGGCTATGTTACCAAGGATCAAATGCGAGTTGTGGGTGGACGCAAGATAGCTATTGATAAAAATCCTGATAAACAAATGTGGAATAATGCCAGCAAAATAAATGAGATGCAAGGTGATCATCCATATAGAGAACACACCGAAAATAATGTTCCGGCATCCGAGATGACTGCTGATGAGCGAGCCGTGTTGGCAGAGATAGAAGGCGATAAAATAAAATTTGCTCAAGCCGGAGCCGAGCATGTTGAGGTGTTAAACCGAGCTCAGGGCGTGCTTGATTCCAAAGGTCACCGTCATCCAGTGCCTATTGGAGAGGGCTTGCTTGGCGAACAAAGGACAATTAAGGTTAAAACCCTAGAAACATTTAGGCCAAGTGGTCAGGTAGTAGAAGCTTTGCCTACGAGCAGTGGAAACGCTGGCGAAACCATGGCAGCTGTGCCGCCTACAGAACAAGATAAACAGGCATTAACGAATGCCGTCAAGAATACCGCTGATAGTCTTGGTAAGGCTGGCACACAAGCAGGAGAGTTTGCTAAGGGTATTGCTAAAGATTTTGGAGTTGATTTTGATAAACAGACCTCGGGTGGTGGAACTACTCCTGATACAGGAGCTGGTGCGAAGTCAGCAGTAGTCACACCTGATACAACACCTCATGAACAAGAAATAAAAATAGTAGAAATTGTAGAGGAGCTTCCAAAAATTGGAAACGATTTAGAAACAATTTTAAAGGATGTTTCTTTGGTCGCTGAGAGTCATTTTTTTCAGGTAGATCCAGGAAGTATTAGGGTATTAGAAGATATGGTGACGTCTCATTTGGTAGGTCCAATGGAAAGCATAGAAAATAAGATTGTTGCCGGTACCGCCCTAGATGCTACCGATCGACAAAATTATAATTATATACAAAAGGCAATTGCCACCTATAAAGGGGGAGCATCTGATAAATTTGGAGGAATTAAAATGTCTATCATAGATTTAATCAAGGAGTCTAATGATAGTAAGGCCGACATGTTGGCTAACGGCAGTAATGGATTTCGATTAATGGATAATGGTAACGAGCGTTTGTTTATTTCTGAGGGTAGCACATTTACAGTCGATAAGGACGAACTTATTGAAAATAATTCTAAAACAGGTGAAGTAATTAGATATACGCACAATGAAGCAATAGCTATGATTAATGGTCAAGCTGGCCAGCGTGAAAAGATTGCTCAACAAATACTTGGCGGAAGATAGGAATAAAAAAGTTTTCTGGATAGTAAATGCCCTAATACTAGGGCATTTTTGTTTATAGTTAGCCAAAAAATACAGATTATTCCGCTATACTTTCATTGAACTCTTGACAATATCTCCAGTTTGTGGTATAGTATTCTATTGTTGATTTTTTAACGGCCAACGCAATATCGTGAGAGAGTATTGTCTAGGCCATCAACAAAGCAGGTAAATAGTCTATATATGTAGCCTCTCTCACAAAGTAGAGGTTTTACTGTTTTTAAATGGAATTATCAATTGAGTTATATATGCAATTGGTAGTTCAAACAAGAATAGTAGGCATAAGCTCTTTACAATCGAAATGAGCGAGAACAATACTTTGCAAGCAAAGTATTGTCGAGCGAATGAGTTTGTATGTGAAACCATACAACCCAACCAAACCAAACAGCGAAACCACCCGGATCAATATCCCGCATTAAGCAAAGAATTAAAACCATTCTTTATTTAATAAGGGATATTGAAATGTCGAGAACAAGGTAAGAATCCTCATCTCCTATCGTATTGGAGATGCAAGGAATCAAACCAAGTTGTTCGGCACCCAACGTTTCCCAATGTCTGTCGCCATTCCGGCGGTGGACGCATTCTCAAGCGGAGGTTCTCATGTGCAAGTTCAGCAAGCTCACGTTCGCGTCCATCATCCTCGGGCTCGTGGTCGCCACCGTCGGCGTCAAGTCGGCGTCGGCGGAGGATCCGCCCGTCGTCTGCGGCGACGGCACCGCCGCCGGCGACGAGATGTGCGACGACGGCAACAAGGTCGACGGCGATAGCTGCAGCGCGGACTGCAGCTGGGTCACCGCCACCATCAACATGTCGTGGGACGCCGTCTGCGGCAACGACGTCGTCGAGGACGGCGAGGCGTGCGACAACGGTCGTCACTGCGACAGCGGACCCCAGAAGGGTGCGTTCTGCACCCGGGACAGCGAGTGCCCCGGCGACGACGCGGTCTGCGTGACGCAGGACGGCGACGGCTGCAGCGCGGACTGCGCGACGCCGGACCCCGTCGCCATGGCCAAGCACGCCCAGAACCGCGATCACATGCAGGGGTGGTTCATCCGCCGCTTCGCGGCGGACATGTTGCGCCTCCAGGCGCAGTTCAACAACCTGCGGCGTGCCCGCAACCTCGGCAGCAAGGCGGCGACCGTCGTCTCGATCACCAAGTAGGTCGCGCTCTGACCCCACCCCCCTCCGACCGGAAGTGCAACCGGTCGGAGCGACGACGCGCGTCGCCCGCGTCGTCAACCTGCACATCCTGTGCGTGCTGTTCGTTGGCTCCATCCGGAGCCACTGCAGTCGCCATCACCCCGACGAGGATCTAGGAGGCCCTCGTTCGGATCGACGGCCAGCTCTGCTCACGCACCTGGCCACATCGAATCATTTCCTTATATGATAGGGGAATGATAGAGATGGAAATCAGCTCTTTACAAATCAAACCAATCAAAAAAGAAGAACCACCCGGATCAATATCCCGCATTAAGCAAAGAATTAAAACCATTCTTTATTTAATAAGGGATATTGAAAATGTCGAGAACAAAGAATGACTCCTCATCTCCTATCGTAGTGGAGATGCAAGGAATCAAACTGAGTTGTTCGATACCCGAATGGTTCCCAATGTCCGTCCGCCATTCCGGCGATGGACGCACCACTCTCTCATGAGGAGCTACGTCATGTTCAAGTTCAGCAAGTTCCTGTGCGCGTCCATCGTCGCGGTCGCCAGCCTCACCGTCATCGGCGTCAAGCCGGCGGCGGCGGAGGATGACAACCACAAGGTCATCGTCACGACGCAGCCCTGCCCCGACGGCATGAAGACCATCGAGGGCGGCCCGCTCGTCACCAAGACCGTCGAAGTCGAAGTGGGTGCGTGCACCCACTTCACCACGGCCCCCGGCGACGAGGGCATCGAGATGGAGGGCAGCGACCAGCAGAAGCGGCTCGACGAGCTCGCCAAGCAGCAGGCCGACGCGCTCGCGGCCCAGCAGGCCGACAAGGCCCGTCTCGACGAGCTGGCGGCCGCGCAGAAGGCGCAGGCCGAGGCGCTCGCGCGCCTCGCCACCCGGCAGACGAAGCCCGGCCGGTTGCACATCGGGCTCCTGGGCGGGTACATGGGCGAGGCCGGACCGGTCGGCTTCGTCGGTTTCTCCGGTACCTTCCTCGACGGTCGGATGCGGCTGACCGGCCGCCTCGGCATCAACGAGGGTGGCGCCGCCGGCGACGAGGGGAAGGGCATGTACGGGGCGGATGCGATGATCCACGGTTACGTCAGCGAGCACATCATGCTCGCCGGCGGCGCCACGATCACCCAGCGCATCCACCTCGGGAACATGCTGGACACCCCGACCCTCCGCTTCTACGGCGCGGCCTTCGAGGCGGTCTACCAGGTCGAGTCGAAGAAGCTCGGTGTCGAGGTGTTCCTGCGGGGCGACGTGCTCCGGCAGACCTACGACGCGCCGGAGATGGCGCCGCTCGACAAGAGCATCGTCGGTGCCGGCTTCGGCGGTGTCCGCGTCGCGCTCTGACCCCACCCCCCTCCGACCGGAAGTGCAACCGGTCGGAGCGACGACGCGCGTCGCCCGCGTCGTCAACCTGCACATCCTGTGCGTGCTGTTCGTTGGCTCCATCCGGAGCCACTGCAGTCGCCATCACCCCGACGAGGATCTAGGAGGCCCTCGTTCGGATCGACGGCCAGCTCTGCTCACGCACCTGGCCACATCGAATCATTTCCTTATATGATAGGGGAATGATAGAGATGGAAATCAGCTCTTTACAAATCAAACCAATCAAAAAAGAAGAACCACCCGGATCAATATCCCGCATTAAGCAAAGAATTAAAACCATTCTTTATTTAATAAGGGATATTGAAATGTCGAGAACAAGGTAAGAATCCTCATCTCCTATCGTATTGGAGATGCAAGGAATCAAACCAAGTTGTTCGGCACCCAACGTTTCCCAATGTCTGTCGCCATTCCGGCGGTGGACGCATTCTCAAGCGGAGGTTCTCATGTTCAAGTTCAGCAAGTTCCTGTGCGCGTCCATCATCGGCATCACGGCGGTCATCGGCGTCGGTTGCACCATGGAGGGCGAGAACCCCTCCGGCGGTGACGAGGTCGACGCCGCCAACCCGCCCCCGATCGACGGTGCGGTGACGCCCCCGGACGCCCCGTCCGCCGCCATCTGCGGCGACGGCATCAAGGCCGGCGCCGAGCAGTGCGACCAGGGCAACCTCGCCAACGGCGACGGCTGCAGCTCGACCTGCACGGTCGAGACCGGCTGGTCCTGCAACACGGCCAGCCCGAACGTCTGCAGCCCGACCGGCCAGCCCTGGTCGATCACGTGCGCGGCCAGCACGGATCTCGAGCGGATCACCACGGGCGTCCAGTGGTACGCCGCCCCGGCGGCCACGCCGGTCGGCGACCCGGTGCCCCTCGCGGCCAACGGCAGCGGCAACCGCGTCGCGCCGACGACGGCCACGTCGGTCACGATCCTGTGGGTCCTCCGCTGGGAGGACTTCACCAAGGGTCCGGCGTGGTGGCTGGCCCACCTCCCGCAGGGCTGCACCTGCAACCTGTCGTGGCCGGGCCAGCCGGCGACCCAACCGGCCTACTGGCTGGCCGGTGGGGAGGGTGGCTTCGGCTGCAACATCGACGGGCGCAACCGGCACACCCTGCCGTAGTAGCGCGCCTCGAGCCTCATCCGACCTGCCCTAATCGGAGGAGGGGTTTTACCCCCAGGGAAGTGGTGGCTTTAACAAGCTGCCCAAAATCTCACTCTGGACCATCGCATGGCCAATCTGGCCGCTCGAGTTTCGAGCGCCACGGCCAGGTCTAGGTGAGGACGACGAGGTGTTGTGGTAACACACACCTCGTCGGAAGCAAGGTTTAAAGTTTAAAACTAATTTATTTTCCTACTAGGTAGGGGAATGATAGGTTCTAAAAGATTATAAATAGTCAGAAAAAAACTAAAATGCTATACTAAATGTATAGCATTTTAAAAAAATGTTGTTCTTCTAGAGTTTAGAATTGATTTTCTAAACTCAATGAAGGGCGACACATGCTGTGTCGTTCGGTACTTTGACATTTTCTGGGCCCGTTGGGTAATGGCCCGCTTGGGCCGGAAAGGGGGTGTCCATCATGTGGGACATCCGTAAATGCCTCTTGGTGTGCGCGCTCTGCGCGCTCGTCTTCGCGCTCGCACTCCTTCTCGAGGGGTGCGGCTTCACCCCCGCTGGCGGGGGTGGCGATGACCAGCCTCCGGGCAAGCCGCCGGCGGCCGCAGTGGGGTTCCTGGGCAACCAGGAGATCGGCCTGCCGCTGCCGCCGAGGCCTGTTCTCTCCGTGAGCCTCACGGCCGCGGAGCTGGCGGCCCCGCAGGAGGTGCGGAACCTCCGTGTTGGGGAGCCGGTGGTCCTCGGCTACGAGGTGGTAAGTGCCATCTCGTCCACTACCTGCGAACGGGCGACCGCCATCAACGGCGTGGCGCAGGTTAGCGGGGACTGGGTGGCCCAGGACCTGCCGCCGACGACTGGGCAGACTGAGGTCGTCCTGCCATTCGGCGAGACGATCTACGGTCTGGTGTGCGAGGATGAGGACATGAGCGACGCGAAGGCCCTGGTGGCCTACGCGATGCGCTTTGATGTCCTTGTCAACATCGCCGGCGTGCCCACGCCCGCCACCTGGAACACCGGTGGGTGGTATTCTGTCGCGGCTGGCGACAGAATTTACCTCGACTGGGAGTCATTGGCAGCAGCCTGCGACTCCAGTGGCGATGGTGATTGGCCCGCCATCGATCGGCCAGGCACCGGCCGTAGCAGTATATTTCTGGCCGGGAATGGTAACCCCGGCACCTACACCTACACGATCGCGTGCGGGCCCTACCGGGCCAGTGTGGTCGTGAAGGTCGGGGGCGGCTAACCGCCACTCCCAAACAGGAGGATGTCGCCTGGCTATTGCCGGGCTGCGCGACACGCGTTAGCCTGGTCACCCTACGCGCTTCCTCCTCGGCTTTACCGCTCTTTCAAATCTACAATTCAAATCTAGCTATTTGTATTTACTAGTTGTCCTCCCTTTAAGAAGGGGAGGCGCAGGAGGGGTTATAGATAAGACCTCCCCCCCTCCTTAATAAGGAGTGGGCAAACAAGTTAGTAAATAAAAATAGACAGATTTATCTGTCTTGCAAAATCACCATCCGATCGCCTGAATAAATAATTTCGATTAGTTATTTAGGTGACTCTCTCTGGATGGTTTTTTTGTTGTTAGCGATGAGATGAAAAAGAACCACTGAAAGTGGTGAAGTTTGAATCCATCTGGCTAACAATCCGCCTCTGGCGGATTCTAAGAATTAGCGTTAACTATTTTTGTTTCATGCATCCAAACTCCCCATACCGCCCAAAGCCACCAGATTACCGGCGTATGATGAAGCATATTATCTGAGAGGCTTAAAATGAGGTAGATAAAAATACTAGTGAGAAAAACAATATTTTTAAAATGAGTTTTGAAAGTAATGCCTATCTGTTTATATAGCAGACTAGTAAAGATAGTAAGGAATAAAATCAAACCAACAATACCTGACTCAAGCGCGATTCTTATATAGTCATTGTGGGCTTCGGAAGTATTGTCCCAAATATTTTGCAGATCTTTGTTATCATCCCACACCCGAGGGAAAGTGCCATAGCCATAGCCTGCTAAATATTTTTTTCTGATTAACGGCAGTGTTTTCATAATAATCCCGGTTCTCCAGCTGACTGAATCAGAATCTGGGTTGCGAGATGTGAGGCGAGCTATCAGACTATTTGTTTGTAAGTTTAGGCTATAATGCGAGGTTAGATATTTATTGATAGGGTAGAATAGAGTAAAAAATAATACAATGGCGCCTAGCGTATATAGAAGAATTTTTCTGTAATAGACCAAGCCAAGCACTATAAACAAAAAGGCGGTGCCAATCCAAGCGATGCGGGTGTAGGTAAAGGCTATTACTAGAAGAAGAATTACGCTAAAGAATTTTAGCAGATTAAGTTTCTTTCGATTTTCTTTTTTGGTCTTTAAAAATTCGTTAACTAAAACAATTAACATTACTAAGGCAAATGCGGCCAAGACGTTTGGGTGTGTAAAAGTGCCATATATTCGGTTTGAGATTTCTTCTATAGTCATACCAGTTCTGGTAATGAGCTGGTAGGTGGCAACAGAGATTGGAACGGCCGCAGTTATTGTCATGGATTTCAGAAAAGTATTTTTGAATTTACCTCCGTCTTTTTCTGACATAATATAGCAGATGCCAAACAAGCTAAACAAATTAGTTAGTTTTAAGGTTTCAATAAATGTTGATGAGATATTATAGGTATAAATAGATGAGAGTGCGCACCAAGCTATAAACACAGGCCAGACTATATTTAAGGGAATTTTTCGGAAGTACTCATGATTTTTAATGAAAAATATTATTGACCAAATCAATAAAAATAAAGAGAGGGCGGCGTTGATATTAAAGTTAAAAAAATGAAATGAAAAAATATTATAATCTCGCCAATAGTCCAGGATAGTGCGGAGCGCCAGAGGAATAAGAATAAAGTACTCTCCAAATATTTTTTGTAAAACAATAAAAGCGATAAGTAGAAAAGAGACCGCATCTAGACCGGTGTTGGCATTGCCAATTATAAAAATAGACAAAAAAATCACGGTCAAGCCACTAAGAGAAAAATTTTTGAGGTAATTCATAGGATTTTTAACTGTCATCCCGAGCGGGGTTCGCCCCGAGGGATCTCTGTTCGTTTGTCATTATTAAATTTGGACAGGGATTCTTCCCGCCCGAACGTACTCGTTCGGTACGGGCGGGCGCTACACTCAGAATGACAGTACGGTAATTTTCCTTGATTATAGCACTATTTTATGATAAAATAAAGTCAAATTTAAGTATGCCTGTACATAGGAGGAGGCAAGTGCAAAGAACAAAAATAAAACGGCCTTATTTGGTAGCCGTTGCTTTAGTTTTAGTATTTTTTGGTTATATAGGTTTGTTATTTCCGAATTTATCCTTGGCTTTGCGAGGTTCACCCAAGCGGGCTAATTATTTTTTAGGTTGGGATATACCAGCTTCTAAAGTAGTTGAACTCGCTCAATGGGATTTGTTAGTGTTAGATATGGAAACGCAGATTACTAGTCCCGAGGCTATTAAAAGAATAAAACAACTTAATCCAAATATAATTTTATTGGTTTATGTTGCTCCACAAGAAATTAGCAAGGATGCCAGTTCCGGCACTAGTATTATGAGACGTAAGTTTGTTAGTGGTATTAGCGAGAATTCGTATTTGACCGATATTAATAATAATAAGCTTACTTTTTGGCCAGGTACCTGGATGTTAGATTTGGCCGATAACGCGCCTGTAGTTAATGGTCTAAAATATAATCAATACTTTGCCAATTTTGTAGCTCAAGAAGTTTTGTCTACCGGATTGTGGGATGGGGTTTTTTTTGACAATGCTTGGAAGGAAGTAAAATGGCTGACAGGAGATACAGTAGATTTGAACAAAGACGGTTTGCTTGATACGGAGATAGATTATCATTGGCAACAAGGAATGCGCAAAATTTATCAAGAAACTAGACGGTTAACAAATAATAAATATATTTTGGTGGGTAATGCGACCAGTGATGCTTATAGGAACGATTTAAATGGCATTATGCTTGAGAGCTTTCCATCATTTTTTGGTTGGCAACAAGCCATGAAAATTTATGCTTCTAATCAAACGGGTCAAATTCAGCCTCGATTTACCATTATCAATGTTAATACTGGCAATAATGGCAAAAATAATAATTATAAAAAAGTCCGTTTTGGTTTGGCTAGCACTCTGCTTTTAGACGGTTATTATTCGTTTGATTTTGGCGATCAAAATCATGGTCAAACTTGGTGGTATGATGAGTATAGTGTTGACCTTGGTAATCCATTAGGCTCGGCAATATCACTCAACAACAAACCTCAGTTTGAAGAAGATGTCTGGCGTCGTGAATATCAAAATGGGATTGCTTTAGTCAATGCTACAGGCCAACCTCAAGATGTTGATCTTGGTGGGGACTATGAAAAAATAAAAGGCACGCAAGATAAAGCGGTTAATGATGGCGCCATTGTCAGTCAGGTAAACCTCCAATCTAAAGATGGTTTGGTAATGTTAAGACCAGTGCAAAGCCTGAAGAACGTTGTGTTTAAAAACGGTAATTTTGTGCGTTTTTTTAATACCAACGGCACGCGTTCTCGTAATGGTTTGTTTATCTATGAAGAAGGTATCTTGGGTGGAGCCAAAATATATTATGGTGATTTGGACGGCGATGGATTAGAAGAAAAAATTATTGCTACAGGGCAAAAATTACAGATTTTTAATTCGGCCGGAGAAATTTGGTTTGATGGTTTTCCGTTTGACGGCAGTTACAAAGGAGAACTTAATATTGCTATCGGTAGACTAGGTGGAGAGCCTGCAGATTCGATTGTGGTTTCAGAGAATAAAGGCGGTGAGGCTGTTATTTATAATTATCATGGTGGAGTTATAAAAGAAAAAATATTTCCACTGGGTAAGAAGTTTAAATTAGGATTAAATATAGCGGTGGCAGACAGTAATTCACCGGGTATAGCCAAAAATGGCCAAATTATTTTGGGAACAGGGGGAAATTCTCGTCCGGAAGTAGTTATTTTTGATAGTACTTTATCAAAAATTAGTAAAAGATTTTTTGTAGATACTAGAATATTAAGAGGGGAGTTAGGTGTAGCGGTTGGGGATGTGAGCGGAGACAAAAATAAAGAAATTATCGTAGCGCTAGATTACGGCACGAGCAAGCAAGTAAAAGTATATAATTTTGCGGGTAAATTATTATCTCAATTTAAGCTGTCGGGTAGCTTTACTACTGGCGCTCTTAAGGTTGGCGCGGTTGATGTGGATTTTGATGGAAGAGATGAAATTGTTTTGATGAATGGACAATAAAATTATAATCCCGTAATCAAACAAACAACGACGCCTTCAAATTTCCAGTCATTATTTATAGCCAGGTTCAATCCGGCCAAAGATAGGGCGCTGTTAGGAGAAATATCTAATCCTTCTTTTTCTTTAATTAGTTTTTGAGCTTCGACAATATCTTTGTCTTTTGCTATCCAACCTTTTCCATCCGTTTCTCGGAATATTTTTTGGATAGCTTCTTTACGATAACCAACAGTGTCTACAATAGCGTTTGCGATTGATTCGCCAGTTGGAGAATTGTCAACGAGAGGGTGGCATTTTGGTGTTTGAACGATATGAATTTGAGGATTGAGATTGTTTTTTCTAAAACCTTCGTATAAACCTTGAGCGGTTGTGCCACTAGAAGTAGGAATAAATACGGCAGTGAGATTTTTTATTTCTGATAATTCGTCAGCCAGTGTTTGGTATCCAATCAAAGCATTATCATCTGTAGATTGGCGAAGATTTTTAGCTTTATTTTCTTTATTCAGTATAAATGCTGATTGTTTCGGATTGCTTACTTTTTCAATAGTTATATTTTTGTCATCATCTTTAGTCTGTTCTAATCTTTCTAATTTTTCTGGTTTGATATGATTGCCAACAAAAACATGCAGAGTATTTTGGTTGCCTGATTTTTGATTTAAATCTTTGATTGTATAGATGGCTGCCAGTGCTGCATTACCAGATGAAGAAATACAAAAATCTTTCCAACCTTCCTTTATATAAATTTCAATCATTACGGGAATAGACCTGCCTTTGTGTGAGCCGTAAGGATGTAGGTCTTCGCGTTTTAGATATAGATCGGTGTTTAGACCGATCGCAGAAGCCAATTTTTGAGTTTTTGTTTGGGGAGTAATCATACTAGCTTGACTTTTAAGGGATTTAGAGTAAAATTAGTCTAGGTTTGTTTTGTATTCTCCCTAAAAAGGGAATATTCCGACCTAGGTCGGAGTGGAGGGGTCTATTAATTTCGGCCCCCCTGCCCCTTTCTAAACTTAATTTGCGTAATATTTTGTATAACACTATGAAACTAACTTGTCCGGAATGTCAAAATGAAGTTAATCTTTCTAGTTATATCAACTTGGCTGTAGGAAATGTGATTGAATGTGATGTCTGTGGTATTACTTTGTTAGTAAATGAAATGAAAGATGATGTAGTTAAGGCTGAGGTGGTTGATGAAGGGAAATAGAATCTATCATCCCTCGAAATCCATGCGAACCAAGGAAGACGACAACGTCTTCCTTTTTTGATTCTAACGGAATATGTGATTCAACGGAATCATGCCGGGTAACGTCCTTTAAAACCCGGCCCGCCCCGTCAGCTGAAACGCGGCTGTTATTTTTTACATAGTCAATTAGTGCTTTATCATTCTCAATAAAAATTGCATGCGGGTGAGTTTTGGCAATTACATTTTTCAAAAATTCGCCATCAAATGGTGGTTCTAGGTCAGTTGGGTCTATTTTCAATTTTGTAAGAGTTGGAATAATTACTTCATCTGCATCTTTGAAAGCATTGTTATATCCTGGCATAGCTTGGAGTTTGCGATTGCCTGTGTTTGGTTCAAAGATAGCGATGATTTTATTGTGGGGATAAATTTTGCGTAAGGTTTTGAGACTGGCACTTGCTTTGGCGGGAGAGTGGGCTAGGTCGTCATAGACAGTAATTTCGCCTTCGTATTTTTTTTCTAATCTACGTTTGACACCTCTAAATTGTTTGATTGTGTCTATGATAATACTTGCCTCTATTCCAATTTCTTTGGCCATCGCAAATGCCCCGCAGATATTTTCGGACATATGCTCTCCCAAAACCGGTGCCGTAATATTATATTCAATATCTTTATTTTTTATTTTATATTCTAATCCAGCTTTTGTCTGATTTAGGTCGTGGTAGTAATAATCATTATCTGGAGTTTTGCCGTATTTAATTATCTTTGCCTTGTTTTTGTTATTAGACAAAATAGTTTCGATATTAGCGCCATCGGTACAAGCAACAATTAAGCCATCTTTTGGAATTTTGCCAACTAGTTCGCGGAAAGCCTGTAGGTAGGATTCTTCGGTTGGGTAAACATCAGCATGATCCCATGAAACAGAAGTAAGTAATAAATGAGTGGGGGAGTAAAGCGCAAATTTTGGACGATTATCCCAGCGCGCAGTTTTATATTCGTCGCCTTCCAGTACGCTCCAAGTATTACTATTTTTTAGTTTAGCGCTATACGGCAGATTGAGACTCAGTCCGCCAAACATATAGCTTGGATCAAGTTTTGCGTTTTTTAATATTAAAGTAAGTAATGTGGCGCTAGAAGTTTTGCCATAGGTACCAGCGCAAACTAGAGAATTTTTTTCAACAATATATTCCGCAATTACCTCAGGGTAAGATTTATAATTTAGATTATTTTTTTGGACAAATAAAAATTCAGGGTTAGTTGAACCGGCCACATTGCCAACTACTATCAAATCAGGTGTGCCGTTTTCTATCATTTTCTCTGGATGCCAGCCTGGATAAAATTGGATGCTATTATCTTTTAAGAAATCAGAAATCGGCGGGAAAAATCCCACATCGCTGCCAGTTACTTGCCAGCCATCATTGTGAAAGGCAGTAGCAAGTGCGCTCATGGCAACCCCACAGATACCGATAAAATGGATTTTCATAGTTTATATTTTTGGCTGAGCACATCCATTACTTCTTGATAAAATGTAGGTCTATTTTTTGGGTTGGAAAAAAAATTTCTGTATTTCTCTATATCGGATTTTTCCGTTAGTATATCGGGATATATTGCGTAAAACCAGTTTAAAAATACTTGCATTATGTCCGTTAGCTCATTAGTTAATTTATTATAAAGTAAACAAGCGTCCCAGAGCAAGTAATGATTTCTGCCATCACTGAATGGTAATGTTTTGGTACTATCAGTGGCCGCATGTTTAAAAAAATTTTTAGGTTCATTGATAGTGTATAAGAAATCTTTCTTTTTTTCAGGTCTTACCATTGTAAACATGTCGTCTAGTATAAAAGATTTGATTCCTGATTTTTTTCCTAAAGAATATAAAATCTCTTGTGCATTACCTGCTAAAACATGGACAATTACACTATCGCCATTAAAGAAGAATAATTTAAGAGCGTGGTCTAGCTGCCGTCTGGCCACATCTATTTTTGAAAGTTGTATATCTATATATTCTTTAGGCATATTAATTATGTAAGACATTTTTTAATTCATCTGTGCTTGTCTGCCAATTTTTTCCATCAAACCATTCTAATCCGGAGAACTGTAATTTGTAAGTATCGGTTGGTCGTGAAAAACTACCCAGATAAATATACTTTTTATTATTTTTTTTTGCCCAAACAATAGCTTTGAGCATCATACCCATGCCAAGATTTGGATAGTTTACTTCTAGGTTATAAAACGGATAGCAGTAGTGTAGGACATTTTTTGTTTCTAAGGCTATGCAGTAGCCCGTTTCGAGTCGTTTGTCATCCTGAGGGAGCTCTGCGACCGAAGGATCCCTTTTGTCTTGGCTTAAGGGATTCTTCACTTCGTTCAGAATGACAGTTGGAAGTGAATACACAAACAGCTGATTGAAATTACTTTTTTCTTTGTCTGTTATTAGCTCTTTTATTTTTTGCGCGCTAAAAGTTCCTTTGCCAAATTTATGTTCATAAAAATTTTTGCCTAGCTTATGTATCTCCCAAGTATATTTCTCATAAGGAATAGGGAATATGCTCAAATCTAACTCTTCGGTTTTTTTTAAAATTCTTTTATTCTCCGAAGATAACTCAAATTTACTTAAATCAATTCTCAGGCTTCTGGTTTGTTTCATTACACCTTTGCCAACACGCGTAAAAACATAGCCGTCATTATAAGCGGACTCTATATTTTCATCAGAAAAATCGGTTATTGTTTTTTCGTTCCAGGATAGGTACATATTTTACTTGTAAAGACTCATCCAAATTGCCAAGATTACAAAAAATCCATGAATAAGCCAAAAGCGCATCACAATTTTTTCTTCACTCCAACCACGGAATTCAAAGTGGTGGTGGATAGGAGCCATTTTGAAAAATCTTCGTCCCAGTAATCGACGGAAAAATACTTGAATAATTACTGAAATAATTTCTACATAAAAAATAAAACCAAGGAAGGGGATAAGCATGGTGCGGTTAATAGCAATGGCATTAATTGCTAGTAGCGCTCCCAACCCAAGCGACCCCACATCTCCCATCTGGAAGCGCGCGGGTTTGATATTAAAATACGTATAGGCAACTAATGCGCCGACAACAGTAGCGTTGAGATACATAAATGAAACTCTGCCTTCGGTCCAGCTAATAATCATCAGTCCCAAAAAAGTAAGGATAAGAGATCCGCCCACCAGTCCATCGAGTCCATCGGCAAAGTTGACTGCATTGGCCGTAAACATAACAAAAAAGATAACAATTGGAATTATCCACCAGCCGATATTTGGATTACCATCAAACGGTATCCATAAGGCGTGCCATTGAATGCCGAGTTTGAAATAGATCCACCAAGCAGTGATAGCGCCGGCGATAAATTGAAATAATAATTTTTCATGCACCTGTATACCTCTGCCAGGATGAGAACCTAGAATTGCTGTCGCTCGACGAAATACTTCCCAAGGAAGAATAAAAATATACCAAAGCTTCATGAAGATATTTTTATGAACTTTGATTAGAGTAATGATGTGTGAAATTTTTCGGTCGCGTCTTTTTTTGCCAAAAATATTTAGTAGGTCATCAGCTCCGCCAAGTAAAGCTGCAATTGTCATTACACCAATTGGCACATAAGTATTTTCTCGGTTCCAGTTAAAAATCATGGTAATAATTACGACGGTGACTATTACCAAGAGTCCGCCCATAATCGGCGTGCCCACCTTTTGGCTTCTTTCGCCTTTGAGACTGAAATCAAATTCATCTCGACGAGTTATCTTGTATTTGTATAAAAATTTTGTGAGCAAGGGCGCCCAAATAAACGCGCCAATGGCGGAAAATATTATATAGGTGAGGGCGTGCTGGATTAGACCCATGTTCATAGTAGTATTTAAAATTTTAAGCGTCTAATTTCCAAAACAGTTGCATCTCTTGCTTCCCAATATGTTTCGTTATTTTGATTTAATTTATCTTTTTCTTCCCAAGTTTGATCTAGTAGTCCTTTATTTGGATTGTTGAGGGTAATAGTACCAGTCGAAACGCCATGGCCGTATCTACCCTCGGATGACCAGGCACGAGCATGGGCATAATGTAAAACATTATCTTGGGTTTCGGTGATAAGTAGTATATGATCATGATTTTTTTTCGGACCAGTGCTAAGCATTACCACCAAATCACCAGCTTCAATTTTGGAAAGGTCGTCAATTTTTTCTGTGTTTCTATTATCCGCATAAACTTTTACATTTATTTGCTCTACAGGTCGCAAATGACTAATAAGCCAGCGCAAAACATTTGCTTTTGGGGTGATAAACATTTTTTTGGTGAGATGACTACCTCTAGTAGCCAAGTGAGCAATCAAAACATTACTAATAAAACCGGAACAATCAACACCAAGGTTGTGGTCAATTAAAAACTTACGAATATGTTCGGGTGTAATGCCGGCTTTTGAAATTTCTTGTTTGTATTGGATAGCAATTATTTTTGCTTCTTCTACAATTTCTTGAGGTGTGCCTTTGCCCACCAAAACTTTAAGCTGTCCTCTTTGGCCAAGTCTGGCATTATTAAAATAAGGACATCTAACTCCGTCTATGTTTGGAAAGGGGAGGTTAAGATAATCTTCAATTACCTTTTCAGCCTCAGGTGAGATTTTTGTTTGGTTTAACATATTGAGTCTCGGATATTTTTTCCTAGCTTATTTAAAACATTATGCTTGGCCATCAGACCTTCTTGGCATTGAATACGGACTAGGTCTGAGCCGATGGTTTTATTTTTATAATTTATTACATTTAAAATCGATTTATTTTTTAGAATAAATTTAGGATTAGAAATATTTTTTGTGACACGTTGGATGATTTGCGCGCCATTGTTTATGGCAGTGAGCTGGTAGTTTTTATTAGGTATGTTTAAAAAGCTAGCCAAGTGTGCTTCAAAAGTTGTGGTCAATTTTGTCATCCCGAACCCTTTACGGGGTGAGGGATCTCTGTCTTGTTTTTTTGGAATAGATTTCTCGTCAGCCTCAAGAGCGACTTCACTCAGAATGACAAGTGTTTGTAGTTGTGATTCAAAAGTAGTCGAAGCAGGCTGACGAGCGTTTATCTCTAATAGGTATAATTGTCCGCTTTTTTCATCCATTATCATATCAATTCCAAACAATCCTTTCCAACCATTTTTAGCCATTTTTGTGCCAATATCATGAGCAATTTTTTCGTACTGCTTTATCTGGTTGTTGTTTAAAATCTTAGGTGGTAGAGACCAATCATTGCCAATGGTCGTAAATTTATTATCTGTAAAAGGGGATAGGCCGGTGATTTGATAGTTAATATTACCTATTAATGTTTTATCGTTCCAAATCACATTGTTGTTAGTGAAAACTGGCCCCTCGATAAATTTTATAGTCCGAATCTCGCGATTTGGAAATTTATTTTTTAATTCAGCTAATTGTTTTTTGGAATTTATTAAAAAAGTACCAGCGCCAGTATGAGAATGATTAAACTGTAAAATAAATTTTTCTCCACCCCAGTTTATATTTTGGCAAAGGTCAACTTTGTGTGGAGGTAAATATTTCGCTAATTTTCCGAGCCATGTTATTTGAGAAATTTTACTTTCGATTTCGTCTGCCAATTTGAAGTCAGGATTAAGTAATTGCCACTTATTTTTTTGACAGATATTTTTGACGATGGCGTTATTTTTAAAAACGACTACAAAATCTTTGGCTTGAATTATTTTTTTTACTTCAAGGTGTTGTAAAAGTTCAGCTGTATCAAGGGGTTGTTTATTTTTTATTAAAATAATGTTATTGTTAGATTTGGCTAGCTTGGCAGAATAAGTGTTTGAGTTGGTTATTATATAGTAATTGCCTAAAGATAAGCCTGACACAAAAGCCCGTTCCACATCTCGGCAAACATAAAACAGGCGGTGTTTGGATAACCGCTTGGCAATGGCCGAATTTAATGCATTTGAAATTGCCATAAATTTACTATAATTGTAATGAAGTGAGAGAATAGCTTACTTGTAAGCTATTCCGAGCGAATTGCAATTATATCATCAAATGATATATACTGATGAATATAATAGCCTAAAAAGGGCGTAAAAGCAAGGTTGTAGTACCGTTGTCATCCCGAGCGAAGCCGCTCCTGCGGCTGACGAGGGATCTATACATTTTAGTACCTTAAAGTTAATGAATAGATTCCTCACCCCACAAGGGGGATTCGGAATGACAATGACAAGAAATTATGGACGAACAATACCAAAAACTCAAAGAATTCGGCGATGTTAAAATCAATGAATCTTTAACAAAACATACGACCTTCAAAATCGGCGGTCCTGCTCGTCTGTTTGTTAATGTGACTAAAACTGATAAGCTTGTTGGGTTATTTAACTATCTAAGCGCTGAGGGGTTGGATTATTTTGTGGTTGCAGGTGGGTCCAATCTACTTATGAGTGACGATGGTTTCGACGGGGTCGTAGTCAAAATTTCTACAAATACTGCGCCAAAAATAACACCTAGCGGTAATGGGATGCTGATAGAAGCTGAAGCTGGAGTAAAACTTAGTGCTGTGGTTAATTTGGCATCTCAGAACAGTCTGACAGGGTTTGATTGGGCGATTGGTATTCCAGGTACCTTTGGTGGAGCGATTCGGGGCAATGCGGGAGCGATGGGAAAAGAAATAAAAAATAATTTAACTTGGGCAGAAGTGTGGCGTGATGGAGAAGTAATAAGGCTCAAAGTAGAAGAGTGTGGTTTTAGTTATCGCAATAGTGATTTTAAACATAATAAAGATATTATTTTACGCGGAGAAATTTATTTGGAACCGGGAGATAAGGCAGAAATTATGGAGAGGATGCAAGGATACCTCAAACAACGCAAACACACAGCTTTTCCTTCGGCTGGCAGTTTCTTTAAAAATATCAAATTACATCAGTGGGTGCAGGATACAAAAGATTTACCAGAATTATTTTTAAAAAGAGGTACTGTGCCTGTGGGTTGGCTTACGGAACAGTTAGGTTTGCGCGGTTTGGCAGTGGGTGGAGCCAAGATTTCAGATGAGCACGGCAACTACTTAATAAATTTTGATCATGCCACCCAAGCGGATGTTTTAGGTTTGGTTGAAAAGATTAAGCAAAAAGTGTATGATAGATATGGAATAGAATTGGAGCCAGAAGTACAAATAGTTAAATAATTTAAAAATGTCATTCTGAGCAACGCGAAGAATCTCTGTCCAATTTTTAAGAACTGATAGAGATCCTTCAGTGCGTTCAGGATGACAGAAATTAATTCATTCTAGTATGAAAACACAAATAACAGGCCGAGGCATGGATCTCACAGACGCTATCAAAGAGTATGCTACCAAAAAAGCCGAGTCATTAAATAAATTTTACAATAACGGCATTATTCGTACTGAGGTAGTGGTGGGTATAAACAGTAAACACCACACCAAAGGGGATATGTTTTTTGCAGAGTATAAATTACAAGTCGCTGGCAAGGATCTGTTTGCTTCCAAATCAGCTGACACACTTTACAAAGCCATTGATATGATTCGTGATTACTTGGAATCAGAACTTAAAAAATATAAAATGAAACAAAGAGTCACTGAAAAAGAAAAGAAACAAAGACGCCAAGCCAAAGAATACGAAATCGAGCTCTAATTTAATGCTTAAAACAATCTTCGGTAAACTTAAATCTTGGTGGGGGATAGTGCAGACCTTAGCCGGTTCTTTTATTATTTCCTCTGGTTGGAGCTGGTACCACTTCAAACATAAACCCTATAACCCTTTTTTGATTAAGGTGTTTGTGATTTGGATTACGGTTTTTGTCGGCTACCATATTTTCAAGTGGTCCTATCATTTCTTTACTGCCAAATTTAATCGCCATATTTTTTGGCAAAAAGAATTCGGTTTATTTTTAGACAACCTGTTTTTTTATTTCTCACTTTTTTTCTTGGTATTTTTTAGTCCAAATCAAATTTTGAGTCTAGTAGTATTTTTGTTGCTAATGGGTTTGTTTTTCTGGCGAACCCAAAAATATATTTCCTTTCATCCCGACGCTCATCAGTGGAAGTTGGTAAACAAAAATATTTTTACTTTAATTTTTTTCTTGTTTATTTTCTTTTCCGTGTTTCAATATTTAGCATTTCGTCTGGCCAACTTTGACAACTACTTAAAATTTCATAACATAGTTTTGTTCCGCGCTTGGGCAATGACCATGTTTTTGATTTTGGGTTTTGCTCTAGCTACGCTGATTTACTCGAAAACAAAATCAATTTGGCGTTATTTAGTTTTAGGATTATGGGTTTTGTTTTTTGTTTTAATTTTGTCTGTATGGGTTGCAAACATAGGTATTTTATATTTTACAGGGCTTTATCTTAGTCCTTTAATGCTAGAAGTGGCCCAAGGTTCATCGGGTGTTACGTTGAATAGTTTTAGTATTCTGGTTGGATCTATTGGTGTATTAGTTCTTATAATTTTTATTTTAATCTTTCGTCAAATTATTAAATCATATCAAAAAAGTTCTTTTCGCCAATGGTCATATTATAGTATGGCTTTGATTGCGGTGGCGCTGGTGTCTTTGTTGGGCTTAAGTTCTTTCCAAAACACTCCGGAATATACAATCGCCAGAAATTTTTATGAATTTTTTAAAGGTGACAAATCAGAGGCAGTTTTAAGTCCAGTGGTAAAACAAAAGTTAGAAAAATTTGGTCTGTTTTATGACACCGATCGGTTTGATTTGGCGCATCGAGATAAGGTTTTCACTGCCGTTAAAAAACTTTTGCCAGAAGATTTAATCAAGCAAAAGCCAAATGTTATTATTCTTTTTTTTGAATCTTTCTCCAGTCGATTGACAAGTGTTTACAACAAAAATTTATCAGGACTCACACCTAACTTAGAAAAAATGGCTAACGATCCGCACACAACTATTTTTAAAAATTATTTTAACGCTTCAACACCGACTATCAACGGTATTCTGGCTCAGCTTTGTTCTTTTTTGCCTCCGACCGGTTATACTGAGATAGAAGATAATAAAAATTTACAGAGACTACGTTTGCTTTGTTTGTCAAACATCTTGAAAGAAAATGGTTATTACAACACTTATATCACCGCCGTACCTAAAGAATTTGAAAACAAAGCTTCGATTTTTGGAAGTATGGATGTGGAAAATATCTATGGACAAGCAGAGATTAAAAAACTAACGGGAAACGAACCGTTATCTTGGGGTTATTCGGATCACCAACTTTTTAATTTTATGTGGGATATGGTAGAAAGAAAATTAATTAGTAAAAAACAAGAAGAGCCATTTTTAATGATGCTCTCCACGGTAGATACGCATCCGCCATTTGATTTGGCCAAAGATATGATTATGTATGGAGATGGTAAAAATAATGTTTTAAATTCATACTATACAGCCGACGATGCTTTTGGTCAGTTTTGGGAGCAGTTCAGAAATAGTGAATATTACGACAATACAATTGTGGTGGCAGTAGCAGATCACTCAGCCTTTCCAGGAGCTGAGATTAAAAATTTATTTCCTGCAGATGCAAAAAAACTGAGTTTTTATGATGAAAACATGTTGATGATGTACGTGCCACAATCAACAACTGTCATCCCGAGCGAGCCTTTAAAGGCGACGAGGGATCTTTCCGAGCAAGAGCTTTCAAACGGAAAGATTCTTCACTCCGCTCAGAATGACAGACAACCGACATTGTCAAAAGAAGTTAACCTCTATTCTTCTAGTATAGATATCGCTCCCACTTTATTACAAATTTTAAATATTAATCCGGAAAATAATTTTGAAGGTCATTCAATTTTTGATGATAGAGAAAAATATCAAAATATTTTGGGCATGCATGAATACGGCTTGTATATTAATCAAGAAGAAAATGGAAAACGTAACGTAAGTTATCAGATTCCAAGTGATTTGAAGTGTGATGTGGAAAATGATACAGTTAATTCTAGTACGCCGTTAACTTTGTGTGAATATTTAGAATTTTATAAGTGGAAACGACAGATGTTTCAGGAAGGTAGATTTTGGGGAATATAAAATCTTATGAATGTAGGAAGTATAATTAGATCAAGGGAGTTACATTTTTTTCTCGCCGGCTGTTTATTCGGGGTTATTCTAATTATCTTTAGAAATGAACCGGGGTTGGATTTTTTCTTTGCTCCTGCATTTTTAGCATTACCAGTAGCTTTTGTTCTTGGAGGACTAATGTTTGGTGCTTTTGGGCAGTATTATTTTAAGGATGATTTCGAAGCTTGGATATATTTTGCGATGGCTATCCTTACCGTTCTAATTTATGGATTTATTTTTTTCTACGTTTATAGAATTGCTAAATTTATCACTAAAAAATACAGAGGCAAATAGGGAGTTAAGTTTATTTTATGATTGGCGATATTTCTAATATTGAGAAGCAGTTGATTTCAAAAATAACTAATCCTATAATCCGAAAGCTGAGTTTGCTTTCTGGTAATAGTGAAAAAGATTTAAAGGATAAGTTTTTTGTTTGTTATTTTGATGCAAAGAAAGGGGTGTCCAATCCCAATGATATTACACAAGTGATTAATAAAGCATGGATAAGTTTCACCATGCAGTTACGGGATTTATATATACCCTCGGAAGAAATCCATGAAGCCACCCGTAATGTTCGAGCTTTTCTTAAAATGCCTGAAAGAGAGGCAAGGGAAGATGGGCTTGAAACTGGCAAAGAAGCCAAAGTAATTTATTTACCTATTTCTATAATTCCAAAAAAGTAATTAAAAAAATATTCCCTTAACTAACCTTTCATTTTTTATACCTAAATCTTCAAAAGAAAAAAACCAAACCTAGGAGGTATTGATATTACCAAGAAATCCCGGCCGGGAGATTAATTTGTAGTGCAAAGTAGAAAATGATACAATTAGAACCAGTATGCCGTTAACTTTTTGTAATTATTTAGAAATTTTATAAGTGGGAAGGGTAGATGTTTGAACAGGAAAGGTTCTGGAGAAAATAAAAACATTATTTATTAAATTATGATCAAGAATATTCCCTTACCGGCAGAATTAAACGATATAATTGGTTCTGAAAAACCAGATTTTGTTTTAGAGTCCAAGGGTTTTTACATAGCTGAGACATCAAAGTACTTTATACTTTTTGGATTAGCTATTTGTTTGTGGTCAATTTCTGATTTGGTCTATAATTTTTTACGAATTTTTCAGGGTAAAGAAGCTTATTTTTATTCAAATTTCATTACACATTTTCAGTTTGAACGTGTTTCTCCAGGCCATTTAGAGCAAGCCACTTCGGCGGTTGTGTTCGCTGGTGCCTTGATAGTGGCTGGAATTGTTCTGCTAGTGCTTGGTATTAAACCCTTGTTTAAAAATAGTGGTATTTTTGTAAGCACGCCTACCAGATTAATACATCTTCAAAAAAGCAAGATAAACTCAATTCAATGGAAGGAATTTGCCGATGGTACAAAGATTGGTGGAAGTGAAAAAAATGTGGTGGTTTTAAAAATGAAAACAGGTCCGTTACCTATGAGCCGATTTGATCTACACCGTGCTTTCCTAAACGAAGTCTGTATTTGTGGTGTAAGCAATGCAGAAGAGGTAGTAAATATTTGTGCCAAAAGAATTAATCTAATAAATGATTAATTAAAATTACTCTATTAAGTTGAGCTTTTATGACAATTGAACGAATAGACGGTAAAGAACTTGAATCGTTAAAATTTATAATTGATACATCAGTAGGGTGGGACGAATCTCAACAAATTAGCATTTTTCTTGACGAATTAAAAAAACAAAAATTTTACCGTCCGGGTCTTTTATATTGCGGTTTTAATGCTAATAAAAAATCTCTAGACCAGATGTTAGATCCAGATAATATCTTTTATGCTAGACCAGAAATAAATTTTAATCCTGAAGAAGATCGGCATGAAAACCCTTTTTTATTCGCAACTTCGCTCAGTGGTTATAGTAAACCAGCTATAGCTGTTTATGACCCCGAAAGATTAGAGGAAGTTTTTCAAGATGAAGTAGGGGGAACTTTCAGAATTAAGGAACAAGGAGCGTTAGTTGCAATTATAATTTTGACATAGTTTAAAAATTTTAGTTTGTTCTATGACCAAAAACCCCTCAGCCCCCCAATACCTAAACCTCCAAAAGAAAAAAATAACAAATCTAGAAGGTATAGATATTCCTAAGATGGAAAAGTTAGCCAGAGTTTTACGTGGCCTTATTTTTGCCACTGTTGAAGCGGGGCAGTCTGGTCATCCTGGTAGTAGTGGCAAGGTAGAACAATTTTTGGCTATGACTTTGGGTGGAGTATTGGCTTATGATCCAATGTTGCCCAAAAATCCTGGCCGAGACAGATTGATTTGGAGCGCAGGGCACTGCACACCATTACTTTTTGCCGGGCAAGCTTTGTATTATGAAATCTTGCGTCGAGGTGGTCGGCAATTCTCTGAAGCCGTGGTCAAAGCAGCTACATTAGAAGACTTAATTCGTTTCCGTCACGCCGATGGTCCGCAAGGACATGCTGAGTCTAGTTATCCTTATTCTGATTTTACTACCGGCCCATCTGGTCATGGTTTTTCAGCAGCGGTAGGAATTGCGATGTCTCACCAAGCCTCGGGACTAGATACCAAAACTTGGGTATTTATGGGTGATGCCGAGAGCGAAGAAGGTATGACCTATGAAGCGCGCAATTTGGCCTCCACCAATGGTCTCAAAAATTTGATTGTCAGTTTGGATTATAATCATTTTGGTATTGACGCCGATATCGAAGAAGTTATTTCTTCGCCATATATCAATCATTGGCTAGGGCTAGGTTGGAATTTGATAGAAGTAAACGGTCATAATGTTGTAGAAGTCGCGCAAGCCTACCACCTAGCAGCTCAAGGGTTTGAAAATAATCAGCCGACAGTCGTGCTGTGTCATACTCTCAAAGGTAAAGGCTATGGCAAACTAGAAAACACTGCTGCTTCTCACGGTTCACCAGTCAAGCATGATGACTATGTAGAGATAATGAAACAATTAGGGTTTTTTATAGAGGGTAAAAAAGGTGACGTGATGTCTGATATAGAAACTGTGATGAGTGAAATAAGCGCAGAAGATGAAAAATATATTTTAGAAAGATTGGAAGTGGGTGCCAAAAAAGTTTTACCTGAATCAGTATTGGTAAATCAAATGAAAAAATCGTTGGCAGGTAGACCGATTGTTAATCCACTTTCTATTCGTCGTCCAAAAAATTTACCTCCCGAATTAGTTTTTAAAGAAGGAGAAAAAGTTTCTACTCGCAAAGCTGCACAAGCCTGGATGAATTGGTTTATGAAACAGACTGCGTTTTTTTATGCCGGAGCAGGGGACTTATCAAAATCTGTCTTTACCAATAGCGCCGAAGAAGTTTATGGAATTATTAGTAAACAGAATCCTTTGGGTCGTGGTATTCGCTTTGGTATTGCCGAACAAAATATGGCGATGATGGGTGCAGGACTGACGATGGATGTTTTGCCTGGTGGGTATAGACCAGTATCGGTGTTTGGCACTTTTGCAGTCTTTACTACGATGATGGGTAATGCTATTCGCTTGGCTGTCATTGGCAACCAGCTCAACCCCGAATTGAAAGGCTTTTTTATCGCACTCGCAGCCCACGATGGTCCAGAAACCGGCGAGGATGGTCCTACACATCAGGGAATGTATTGGATGTCACTTTATACTGCTTTGCCTGGGATCAAGGTCTACAAGCCCCTAGATGCCAACGAGACTATTGAGATGCTTTTTGCATCTTTAGAAAAAGGCGAACCGATTGTTTTGTCTGTCTCTAGGCCGGAAATGCCAGTTTTGAACAGGTCTAATGGTGTGCCAAAAGCGATTGAATCTAGCAACGGTGCGTATGTTTACAAACAATTTTCCAACACTGTCATCCCGAGCGAGGCCGTAGCCGACGAGGGATCTATTCCTAACAATAAAAAAATCGTCTTAGTAATCTCCGGCTCCCAAATATTACAAAATGTTCTAGAAATTTTACCAGAACTTGAAAAACAAAATCTTGATGTAAAAATTATCGCTGTCACTTCGCCAGAATTATTTGAAGACCTTAGAAAAACAAATCCTGAAAAAGCGGAAAGTATTTTGTCAGATGAAGAAAGAAAACTAGTTGTCACATTACATAATGGTTGGCCAGGGTTTTTATATCCATTTATGTTGACAGAAAATTATAATCAAAAGGCCATCGGGATAAATCATTACCTCAAATCTGGAAATGTAAAAGAAGTTTATGATTTGGCTGGGATGTCACCAGAGGGGATTAAGGAGAAGATTTTGAAGGTTGTAAATTTATAACATTTTTGCCACCGCCAACACCGCCTGTCTGGCATGTGGTAATAAGCGAGGGTTGATTTGTTCAGGTAAAATTTCTGGGCCCAAAATACCAATACCAACTGGTTTCATAAATTCTAGTTCCAAATTAACTACAGCTTGCATGACCACTTGACCCATAACCAGACCATGCTTGGTTTCTCCACGCTCAATAATACCAAGCAGCACCGCACCCGCAATATTTTTCTTCTTCAAAACCCGCTTCAAAGCTAAAGGCTTTTCATAGGAACCGGTAACCCAAATTTCTTCTGTAATTTTTAAATTATTTTCCTTGGCTATTTTGCGAGCTTCGTTTAGCATTTCTGCCACTTCTTTTTTATGGAACTCTCCGAGGATTATGGCGATGTTTTTGGACATATAATTATATTGTTAATATAGCCTAGTTATGATATAGTATTTCGGTAAAATATCAAGTTATAATAAAAATTATGAGTAATGAAGTCATCTTTGATATAGAAACAATCGGCGATATTACCGACCTGACTACAATGGAAATAACTGTGGTTTCTATCTATGAATATGAGAAAGACGCTTATAGTTCTTTTGAACGGCATGAGCTAGGCAAACTGTGGCCTATTTTGGAAAAAGCTACTTGTCTAATCGGTTATAATAGTGAACATTTTGATATTCCCATTCTTAATCGTTATTATCCTGGAGATTTACTGGCTTTTCCGAGTTTAGATCTTTTGCGAGTTATCAAAGATTCTATCGGGCGAAGGTTGAGACTAAACGATGTGGCTGAGGCGACGCTAGATATTAGTAAAAGCGCAGATGGTTTGCAGGCCATGAAATGGTGGAAAGAAGGTAAAATAGATGAAATAAAAAAATATTGTGAGCAGGATGTAAAAGTGACTAAAGAAGTCTATGAATTTGGCAAGAATAACAAACAATTATTTTATAAAAATTTAACCGGTGAAGTTTTGCCTTTTGCAGTTAATTTTGAAATGCCTAATTCTGGAAAAGAAAATGCAAGTGCGAAAAAGAATATTAATTTGACATTGCCGTTTTAATTGGTATGCCACAGAAAAAAATAAAAACAATTTATTTAGACAATGCCGCATCAACTCCAACTGATATTCGAGTTTTGGCGGCGATGCGTCCGATTTTTGATAAGGTTTTTGCCAACCCTTCTTCTTTGCATGCCGAAGGCCAAAAAGCGGAAAAAGAATTAGTCAGATGTAGCAAGGATGTCGCAGGTTTTATTGGCGCTTTGCCTGACAATATAATTTTTACGACTGGGGGGACTGAATCTGATAACTTGGCCATCTACGGATTAGCCAAAGCGGTAAGTAAATCTGCTCGGCCAGGACATATTATCACTACCGCCATAGAACATAGCGCTATTCTCAAGCCTTTAGAAGAACTGCAGACTTATGGTTGGCAAGTGACGTATCTTCAACCTAGTAGGGAGGGCTTGGTAACTGCTGATCAGGTGATAAAAGCGATCAAACCCGAAACAGTTTTGATTTCTATTGGCTATGCCAATAACGAAGTTGGCAGCATTGCTCCCATTGCCGAAATTGGTCGCAAGATTTTGCAATACCGAAAAACAAATAAAACTATTTATCCATTTTTTCATACGGACGCTTGTCAAGCAACTCAATACTTGGATTTGAGTGTAGAAAAACTTCATATCGACCTAATGACTTTGTCTGGAAGTAAAATTTACGGACCAAAAGGATCTGGAGTGTTATACGTCCGTCGAGGTGTGCCGATTAGTCCGATGTTAGTTGGTGGAGAGCAAGAAATGGGTTTGCGCGCGGGTACCCAGAACTTGCCAGCCATTGTTGGTTTTACCAAAGCTTTAAGTTTGGCGATGGCTGAAAAAGACAAAAGATTTAAACAAGCTACCCAACTAACCAAATATTTTTTTGAAAAAATTAAAAAACAGATTCCAGATATAGAATTAAATGGTCCAGAGATTGGCGAAACTAGATTGCCGAATAATCTCAATATTTCTTTTGCCGGAGCCGAAGGTGATGCGTTATTATTATATCTTAGCGCGAAGGGGATTATGTGTTCTACCGGTTCGGCTTGCTCTAGTAGGTTGCAAGAAGCTTCGCATGTGCTCAAAGCGATGGGTAGAACTTATACCGAAGCCAAAGGCGCTTTGCGATTTTCTGTTGGGCATAATAACACCAAACAAGAAATAGATTATGCAATGAAACATTTACCAGTGATAGTGGCGCAAGTGCGTGCTATGCAAAAAACAAAATAAATATGTCTAAATCTAAAAAAAAGATTGTTATCCGAGCTTGTGAAGATTGTTCTTGTGTAGACAATGGGGCTTTGGCAGTAATTAAAAGTATTGAAGAAGGTACTGGTTTGGAAATGGGCGAACAAAATAGTAAATATGATTTTGATCGCAGCGGTTGTCTAGGTGGTTGTGATTTTGGACCAAATATTTTAGTTAATAGCGAGATTGTGATGGGTTTAAAACCAGAGACAGTTATGTCCGAAATTGCCAAGATTGCAAACGCTACTCCGCTTACCAAAAAACAAAAAGAAGAAAATTTAAATAAAATTTTAGAAGATGAATTATATGCACTCTAAACTTAGTATAAAAGATATTTTAAAAATGGCAGTGGCTCCGTTTTTTGTTTTTATGATTGGTTATTGCTTAGAAAATTTTGTGCCAGTTTATCAATTGCTTGAATGGCCGAACCGAGTAGTTCATTTTCTTGGAGGCCTAAGCATCTCTGTGCCTATTTTCATTGTTCTTAAATGGGCCAAAGCCAATAAGTTTATTTCCACATCAAACAAATGGTTTGATTTTTTGTTGTTAGTTATCTCCGCCATGTGTGTAGCTAGTTTTTGGGAATATTATGAATATTTCCATGATAAATTTTTCCCTGGGCCATATCTTTCTCAACCCAGCGTAGACGACACTATGAAAGATATGATTATGGGCATGCTTGGCTCAATCTCTTTTGTTTTAGGTTGGTATATTTCCGATTTTTTCAAGAAAGCAGAAAAAGTTGCTGAAGTTGTTAAGGTTAAAAGTAAAACTAAGAAAAGTTGATTATTCGTTAGATTATTGTTAAGCTTAGGTCAGGTATTGTCATTCTGAATGAAATGAAGAATCCCTTAAACTACAACTGAAAGGGATCCTTCGCTAAAGCTCAGGATGACAGCGAAATGATGGTGAAAAAATTTTATGTCAACAGGAAAAATCTATATTGTCGCCACGCCCATTGGTAATCTTGGCGATATTACACTTCGAGCCCTGGAAACGCTAAAAAGCGTTGATGTTATTTTATGCGAAGATACTAGAGTTACCAAAAATTTATTAGAACATTACGATATCCGCAAAACGCTAAGTAGCTATCACCAACACACCGATACAAAAAAAATGAAAGAAATAATTTCTTGGTTAGAAGATGGTAAAAACATAGCACTAGTGACAGATGCTGGCACGCCCGGTATTAGTGATCCAGGAGGAATCCTAATAAGTCAGATTGTAAATTTTTCACAATCAGTAGAAATAATTCCTATTCCCGGAGCTTCAGCTATGGTTTCGGCCTTGTCTATTTCCGGATTTCCCACAGATAGATTTATTTTCATGGGTTTTCCTCCACATAAAAATAAAAGACAGAAATATTTCAAAGAAGTAGCAATGAACGAAAGTGTGGTGGTTTTTTATGAATCAGGCCACAGAATCAAAAAATGCTTGGGGGAATTAAAAGAATACCTAGACCCAAAAAGAAAATTGATGATTTGTCGGGAGCTTACAAAAAAGTTTGAAACAATTTACAGGGGAACAATTGATGAAATTTGTGAAAAGATGCACGATGAGAGGGGAGAGTTTGTTATTGTTATTAACTCTATATAATTATATATGTACGATTTAATTTTTCTTTTAGTAAGTATAGGATTCATAAGTGCTTTGATTTATCCGGTTATTTATGCAAGTTACTTTGCGTTTACTAGTCGTAGAGCAAGTAATTTTTTGAAGAAAATATTTTTTATACCATCTTTGGTTTTAGGGACTATTGTTTACTATCTAACTATCTATCCTTTAATTGTCTTGATAAACAGAGCCTTGTAAAACTTATGAAAAATAAATATTATCTCACTACAGCCATTTTCTATGTTAATGCTAGTCCGCACATTGGCCATGCTTTAGAGTTTTTATACACAGATGTAATGGCTCGCTACCAAAGACTTCTTGGTAAAGATGTGCATTTCTTAACTGGTACGGACGAACATGGTCAAAAGATTCTCAAAAGCGCTAAAGAAAATAATCAATCTGTGGAGGATTTTGTCGCTGAAAAATCAGCGACTTATTCAAACTTAGCAGATCAGTGGAATATATCTAATGACGATTTTATTCGTACCACCGAAGCTCGTCACATGCAATCTGCGCAAGAGTTTTGGAAAAAATCTTTGACTAACGGCGATATTTATAAAAAAAGTTATACGGGTTTGTATTGTGTAGGTTGTGAATCATTTAAACTTGAAACAGACTTGGTAGACGGTAAATGTCCTGACCATCTCAAAGCTCCGGAGGAATTTTCCGAAGAAAACTATTTCTTCAAACTTTCAAAATACCAAAAAGATATAGAATCTTTGTTTGAGAAAAATCCAGAGTTTGTTTATCCTGAGCACCGTTTCAAAGAAATGAAAAATATGCTCAAAAATGGTTTGGAAGATGTGAGTATTTCTAGAGTGAAAGACAAGTTACCTTGGGGAATACCTGTGCCTGACGATAAAACCCAAGTCATGTATGTTTGGTTTGACGCACTCACCAACTATATTACCGCTTTAGGTTGGGGGAGTGATGATGATAAATTATTTAAAAAATTCTGGCCAGTGGACGCGCATGTAATTGGTAAGGAAATTAATCGTTTTCATTCTCTTCTGTGGCCAGCGATGCTGATGTCTGCTGGCATAGAGCTCCCAAAACAAATAGCAGTGCATGGTTGGATTACCGTTGATGGCCAGAAGATGAGCAAGAGTATCGGTAATGTAGTGGATCCGATAGAACTTGTAGAGAAATATCCTATAGAAGCCGTGCGATATTTTTTGATGCGCGAAATCCAATTTGATAATGACGGAGATTTTTCTTATACAAAATTTAACGAACGTTACCAGGCAGATTTGGCCAATGGTTTGGGAAATCTTACCAATCGTATTATGGTGATGATTGAAAAATATTGTGACAGTCTTGTTCCAGAAGTGACAGAAGCAAATTCAGAGATAATAGAATTTTTGAGCAAAACTATTTATGTTGATTATGCCAAGAGTATGGATATTTGGCGTTTTGACAGAGCTTTAGAGTCTGTTTGGAAGTTTGTGTCTTATTGCGATCAAATGATTTCCGACCGTCAGCCGTGGGCAATGATCAAAGTTGGTAAAGAAGCTGAAGTAAAAGATATGCTTTATCACTTAGCCGAAGGCTTGCGTCATATTGCCGTTATGATTTGGCCGATAATGCCAGAGACTGCTGAGAAAATATTTTCTCAGTTAGGATTAGATGTGTCTGTAGAGCTCTCTAAGTCTTTATCAGAATTGCAAAATTGGGTACAATTGATGGTAGGAAATAAAATTGCAAAACCAGAACAACTTTTTCCAAGATTAAATAATTAATTTATTTTATGTCAATCTTCGACATAGCACTTCTTATTATAATAGGTGGTTTTGCGTTGTTTGGATTATGGTTCGGCTTAGTGCGAACTCTAGGGTCTCTGATTGGTACACTTGTCGGTGTCTATGTGGCTGGTCGTTATTATGAGGCGTTGGCAAATTGGGTAATAGGTTTTACGGGTTGGAGTCAAAACTATGTCAAAGTAATTGTCTTTGTGGCTTCGTTTCTTATCATTACTCGGTTGGTCGGTTTTATTTTTTGGATTATTGAAAAGGTTTTTTCTATTATTACCAGGTTGCCATTTTTGCATAGTATAGACAAGATACTAGGTATGGTTCTGGGAGCTTTGGAAGGAGTCATTGTGGTGGGGGTTTCTTTATTTTTTATTTCTCGTTTTCCTATCAGTGCAATTTTTATGAACGGACTATCTACATCGCAAATCGCTCCACCACTTGTTAAAATTGCTTCTATATTAGTACCGCTTTTTCCCGAGGCTTTACGCATGTTGCGTAGTACAGTTGATAATTTGATTTAAAAGAATTTAGTGTTTGTATGAAATTTCATTTAAATAGCCTTATCACTAAAAGAGTTATTTTACCAGCAGTCCTACTTTCGACCTTGTTTTTAAGTGGATGTACAAATTTGTTGTCACTTAATAGTAAGAAGCTGTCTGTTGATAAAAATTGGAAAGAGGCGCAAACTCCTTATTCAAATGATGTTGTTTGTAGTTTGAAAATATCCACAGTAACTAAATTTGAAGAAGGCCATATTAATGGAGAAGCTAAAATTGATAATAAGCCCACAGTGTTAACATTTGTTGATATAGATGCAGAGAACCCTTCGATAGTGGGTAATCTTGGAGATAAAGCACCGCTTATTAAGATTGATAATGGTTCGACCATTTACTTGATTGAAAAAACCGCCTTCGGCAATTTAAATATTTTTACACTATTTAGAGATAAAAATATTATGTTAATGAGCAAGCAGTACGATTTGTTCGGTAAACCTTTTGGTTTGATGATGATAGGCGACTGTTTATCAGGAGTTTAGGTTTGGAGTTATAAAATAAATATATATGTTTGATACCCACTGCCATGTCCAATTTCAAGGTTTTAAAAAAGATGCTGAAGAAATTGTAAAAAAATGCGGAGAGAAGGGGATGATACTTAATTTGGTTGGGACGCAAAAGGATACAAGTCGTGCCGGAGTTGAGATGGCTCAAAAATATTCTTTTACTTACGCTAGTATCGGCCTCCATCCGGTGCATTTATTTTCTACTCATATAGATGAGGAAGAAAGTAGTTTTACTTCACGCGAAGAAGATTTTGATTATGAATATTATAAAGCCCTTTGCCAAAACCCAAAGGTGGTTGCCGTTGGTGAATGTGGTCTTGATTTGTATCGTTTGCCTGAAGGCAGAACTGTAGAAGAAGTGTTGGAAAAACAAAAAAAAGTTTTTACTTTGCAATATAAATTGGCGCAGGAATTAAATTTGGCGATGGTTATTCATTGTCGTGAAGCCCATCAACAATTGATTGATTTATTAAAAACAATGACTTCTGCTGTTCGAGGCACTGTTCATTGCTATACCAGCAACTGGCATTTTGCCAAACAATATTTAGATTTAGGTCTCAACCTTGGTTTTACTGGTGTTTTAACTTTTCCTCCTCGCAAAACAGATCCACAGGCACAATTGGATTTGTTAGAAGTTGTCAAAAACTGTCCATTAGAAAGAATAGTTATAGAGACAGATGCACCTTACCTAGCTCCGCAAGCATACAGAGGTACTCGTTGCGAACCGCCAATGGTAGAAGAAGTTATTAAAAAAATCGCTGAGTTAAAAAATCTTTCTTTTGCAGAAGTGGAAAAAGCGACTACGGAAAATGCAAAAAGGTTATTTGGAATTTCTTCTTAAAAATGACGAACCCTCGCGGCGAACAGGTCGCGTGCGAGGGGCAGGGGTTGCGAGACGGGACGAGGAGGCTCGTCGACGGCTCAGAGGTTGTCGATCTTGATCTCTCGACCGTAGTCGAGGATCTCGAGCATGTCGTGGAGCAGGATCGTCCAGGTGGCCATGACAACCACTTTGAAAAAGGAAGGAACATTTTTCATAGAAAGCTTTTATCATTTTTTAATTAAAAAGTCAATACTTAACAGACAAAAGCACCTATTTTCATAAGGTGCTTTTGTTTTTTTTGGAGTGCTTAACCCCGCCCCGCAACTGCGGGGCGGGGGACGACAGCGCTGGATCACCATCCGATCTCGTCCGTCGGCTTACCCTTGCGGGTCAGTCGAAGGTAAAGACCGAGTATGGTAGCCAGCGGGATTCCCACCGCGAGGACCGCGGTGGTCTTCCTCACACCCCTGATTTGTGATGCGAGGAAATCTACAAAGTGCTGGATCAACATCGCAACCTCCTCATATATAAAGTTAGCATAGTCAATCATACAAATCAACAAAAAACCGATTTTTCAAGGGTATTGACTTTATCCAAAATTCTATGTAGAATAATGGCGTTCTACTGTTTTTATTGTATAGTTATCAATAATGCGTATGGAAGAAAAAAAATCACAAAAATCTTCCAGTCGCGAGTATCAGATTTTTGCTTTAAAGATCATCGGTGACTTTGGAGCTTCGATTGCGATACCAGTAGTTGCGCTCGTTTTACTAGGGCAATATTTAGACCAAAAATACAATTTATCGCCATTATTTACGATTTTAGGCTTTGTGGTTTCAGCTCTTATTTCCGGAAGGATTGTATACAAAAAAGCCAACACCTACGGTGCGGAATATAAAAAACTTGGAGAAAAGAAAGAATAATCACCTCTATGGAATTACACATCCCAACTTTAGCTCCTGAAATTCTCTTTCATATAGGGAGTCTTCCGATTACAAATACAATTATAAATACTTGGTTAGCTATAACTATATTTCTTGTTTTGGGTTTATATCTTCGCAAAAAAATTCATCTTAAACCAACTAAAGTTCAAAATTTTATTGAATTTTTCTTAGAAAAAATCTTTATTTATTTTGACCAGGTCACAGGTAGTCGCGCAAAAACAATAAAGTTTCTTCCGGTGGTTGGCCCTGTTTTTTTCTTTATCTTATTATCTAATTGGTTAGGACTATTACCAGGGACTGGTAGTATTTTTGTAGGTGAAGCGCCACTACTGCGACCAGCCAACACAGATTTGAACCTGACTGTATCTATGGCGTTAGTGGCAGTTGTTTCATCCCACTTATTTGGTCTTTTTAGCGTTGGTCTTTTTACTCATTTAAACAAATTTATTCAATTAGGGACTTTTATAAAAAGTTTAAGAAAAGGTCCAATTGCTATTTTTACTGCCATCATTGAGTTAGCTGTAGGCCTTATTGAAATTGTAAGTGAGATGGCTAAAGTTGTTTCTTTGTCACTAAGATTATTCGGAAATATTTTTGCTGGAGAAGTTTTAATTTCTGTTATTAGTAGTATCGCTGGACTAATTGTACCAGCCCCATTTATGATGTTGGAAATTTTAGTTGGTTTGATCCAAGCAAGCGTATTTACCATGTTAACTCTTGTTTATCTAACAGTGTTATCTACCAAACCGCATGGACACGAAGAAAAACAACATGCGTAAGCATTTGTTGATTAGTTAATTTGTTGATTAGTAAACGGTCAATGAACAAATTAACGAGTTAACTAATTAATTGATATCACCCGCGAGGTAAAACCCAACCCTCCTCAACCGGTTTGATATCAGAAAGTCCCAAGGAAAATCTTTGGGGAGTAAAAATATGGAGCACGAATCCATCGTAGTTTTAGCCAAGGCTTTTACCATGGCTGTCGGAGGTTTTTTGCCAGCTTTGGCAATCGGAAATTTAGTAGGTAAGGCTATGGAAGCTATTGGCCGTAACCCAGAAGCTTCTGATAAGTTGTTCGTACCCATGTTGCTTGGCGCCGCTTTTGCCGAAGCTATCGCTATCTACGCACTCGTAGTAGTATTCACTTTGAAGTAATTCAATTGGCTGGGTATGTAAATACCCAGCTTAGTGGGATTATTTACCGTTTTGTCATTCTGAGCAGAGCGAAGAATCCCTGTCCAAAAAAACAAACGGACAGAGGTCCTTCATGGAATTTATCCTCGCTTGCGGGGGTTCAGGATGACAAAATAACTAACTTAATAGGTATGTTTATAGATATTGCTTACGCTAGTGAAGTAGCTAAAACCGCAACTGACGAAGGGGTACTTGCTTCTCTTGGTATACACGGAATTCAAATCGCTGAACAGATGTTTAACTTTGCCTTGGTTTCTGTAATTTTATGGTTTTTAATTTTAAAACCACTTACCAAGAAAATGGCTGAGAGACAAAAAATGATTGAGGACAGTGTTGATAATGTAAAGAAAATTGAAACTAACCTTGGTATGAGCGAAAAGAAATATCAAGAAAAAATAGATCAAGCCAAAGTTGATGCTAATAAAATTATCGAAAAAGCCAGCACTGAAGCTTTGGCAGTAGCCGAAGTAGCCAAAGAAAAAACTAGAAAAGAAATAGAACAGCTAGTGGAAGACGCTAGAAAAAATATTAAAACTGAAAGAACTGAATCAATTGCTGAAATCAAACAGCAGGTAGCGAATTTGGTAGTAGAAGCAGCTGAAAAGATTTTAGCTGGAAAAATTGATATAGAAAAAGATAATAAAGTAGTAGAAGAAGCAATTAAAGGTTTAAAATAATAGTGTGAAAAAACAAAGCAATTTACAATTTGCCAAGGCCTTATACGAAGTGACCAAAGATTTACCAGAGGCCAAAACTTCCGAAGTTGTAAAACAATTCTTTTTAGTTCTACAAAAAAATAACAAGTTAAACAAAATAAATTATATTATCGACGAGTTTATAAAATATTCAAAAAAACAATCCGGAATAAAAACAGTTAATGTTGAAACCGCTCATCCGGCAGATCAGGACTTATTAAATAAAATAAAAAAAGTATTTGGTCAAGATGCGGAAATATCCCAAACATTAAATAAAGATCTATTAGGTGGAGTAAAAATAAAAGTTGATGATACTATATACGACGGCAGTCTCAAAACTCAATTATCTAAATTAAAACAATCATTACTAGCTTAACTAAAATTGTATGTCCACAAACACGATCGTTGAAGAAATCAGAAAAAATATTTCCCTTTTCCAAAAAGAAACAACTAAAGAGGAAACTGGAAAAGTAATTGAAGTAGGCGATGGTATTGCCCGTCTTTCAGGTTTAACCAAATGTCAAGCTGGAGAAATGCTTGAGTTTATCGCCAATGGTGAAACTACCTATGGCTTGGCTTTAAACCTTGAAGAAGAGACTGTTGGTTGTGTTTTGCTCGGCGAATATAGATATATTAAAGAAGGCGATACAGTTAAAAGAACAAGCAGAATTTTATCTGTGCCAGTTGGAGAAGAATTAATCGGACGCGTAGTCAATCCGTTAGGGCAAGCGATTGACGGAGGTAAAGAAATAAAATCTGGTAAATTTTACCCAATTGAAAAAGTGGCTCCGGGTGTTATGACTAGAGAGCCTGTAAATCAGCCTTTACAAACTGGTATTAAAGCAATTGACGCTCTCATTCCCGTTGGTCGCGGTCAGCGCGAACTTATCATTGGTGACCGCCAGACTGGTAAAACTGCTGTCGCGATTGATGCTATTATCAACCAAAAAGGCAAAGATATTATTTGTGTCTATGTTGCAGTTGGTCAAAAAGAATCTAAAGTTGCTCGTATTGTAGCTAAGCTCAAAGAAGCTGGGGCGATGGAATATACAATCGTGGTAGTAGCCGGCGCTTCTCAGCCTGCAGCTCTTTCCTATATTGCTCCTTATGCTGGCGTGGCTATGGCTGAATATTTTATGGATCAGGGCAAAGATGTTTTGTGTGTTTATGATGATTTGTCCAAGCAAGCTTGGGCTTACCGTGAAATATCTCTTTTACTTCGTCGTCCACCGGGTCGTGAAGCTTACCCTGGCGACGTCTTCTATCTGCATTCTCGTTTACTTGAACGTTCTTGCCGACGCAATAAAGAATCCGGCGGAGGTTCTATTACCGCCTTGCCAATTATCGAAACTCAAGCTGGTGATATCTCTGCCTATATCCCTACCAACGTAATTTCTATTACTGATGGTCAGATTTTCTTGGAAACAGATTTATTCTATAAAGGTGTTCGCCCAGCTCTCAATGTTGGTATATCCGTATCTCGCGTTGGTGGAACAGCTCAAATCAAACCAATGAAAAAAGTAGCCGGAAAACTCAAACTTTCTTTGGCGCAATTTCGTGAAATGGAAGCCTTTGCTCAATTCTCAAGTGACCTAGATGCAGAAACAAAGAATCAGATTGATCTTGGTCAGAGAATGGTAGAAGTTCTCAAACAGCCTCAATATAGTCCAATGTCAGTGGCTCAGCAAGTAGCGGTAATTTATGCTGTCAGTAATGGCTATGCCAGCCAAGTAGCGGTCAAAGACATTCGTGATTGGGAAGAAAAATTCCACGATTTCTTGGAAAAATCCAAAGGTTCACTCTTAGGAAAAATGGAAAAAGGGGAGTGGGATGAAAAAGTTGAAGGAGAGTTAAAAGAGGCTTGTAAAGAATTTAAGATTTAGTTGCTAGGTATGATGAGGGAATTCCCAAGCCAAGAATTAAATGCAGAGGTTGATAGACTTTCAGTGCAAATAATAGCTGAACGTTTAGAAGAGCATGAAAATTTGATTGGTTTTGAAAAAACTGACCGTTTACTTATCCTACAATCCATAATTGATCTTGAAAAAGAGTTTAGTAAAGCACACGCTAAAAAAAACCCAAGAAATTCAACGCACTATTTGATTACTGACACAGACCTTGAATTATACCAGATAATAACTGTAATTGCAGTTGATTTAGACTTTGCAGAAAGCAACCACTTAGATGCTGATCTGGAAGAAGAAAATCGATTAATGACCAATCGTGCTAATGATTTGTCTATACTGGGGTATAGAAACGCAGTCGAAGAATATAGTGTATTCCACAAAAAATAAATATATGGCCGTAAACACAAAAGTAATTAAACGTCGCCTCAAATCCATTGGTAGTACCAAAAAAATTACCAAAGCCATGGAAATGATTGCGGCTGCCAAAATGCGCAAAGCGGTTAACGCTGCTTTAGATACTAGAAGCTATGCCACTTTGGCTTGGGAACTTTTAGTAAATCTTTCTACTGTTCAAAAAGAAAAGATGCCACTTCTGGATGTTCGTCCGGTAGAAAAGATTTTAATGATTATTATTACTTCAAACCGAGGTTTGTGTGGAAGTTTTAATGCTAACATAATCAGAAAAACAGCGGCTCAGTTAAAAAACCCACAAAATATTGCCAAGCAAAGAATAAAGGGCAAGGAAGTTTTATCAAACAAACCAATTTCTGTAGAAGTTATTGGCATTGGCAAGAAGGGTGCAGACTTTGCCAAAAAAATGGGATATAATTTGATTGCTTCATTTAATAATCTTACTGACACTCCAAGTTTAGAAGACGCCTTGCCGGTTGCTAGAATGATTATTGACGCTTATGAAAAGCAAACTTATGACAAGGTGGTTGTAGCTTACACTGATTTTAAATCCGCTCTATTACAAGTAGCCAAACTAAGACAAGTATTACCAATTTCTGAAATTGATTTAGAAAAAATGATTTCTGATGTGAGCGAAACCCACCAATCCAAAATTCCTAAAAAAACAGACTTGAATGAATATTTATTTGAACCAAACCGAACGGATGTTTTAAAAATAGTTTTACCAAGATTGGTAGAAAGTCAGATTTATCAAACTCTGTTAGAGTCATCAGCTAGTGAACATAGTAGCCGTATGGTAGCTATGAAAAACGCCAGCGAATCTGCTAAAGATATGATAGAAGAGTTGAACCTGACATTTAACAAAGCTAGACAAGCAGGTATTACCCAGGAAATTGCCGAGATTGCGGGTGGAGCAGCGGCACTTGAATAAAATTACTAATAAACAAATTTACTAATCAACACTATTATGAGTACAGCCAATAAAGGAAAAATCGCCCAAATTATCGGCGTGGTAGTAGATGTGCATTTCCCAGAAAACTTGCCAGCTATTTTTAACGCTTTGGAAACAAAAATGCCAAATGGAGAAATTTTGACACTTGAGGTACAGCAACATCTTGGTTCAAACACTGTCCGTACTGTGGCTATGAACACAACTGATGGTTTGCAAAGAGACGGCGAAGTTATAGATACTGGCAAAGCAATTTCTGTGCCAGTTGGTCCAAACACTTTAGGTCGCATGTTTAATGTGACTGGGAAAGTTATTGATGGTTTAGGAGAAGTGAAATCCGACAAGACATACCCAATTCACAGACTGGCTCCAAGTTTCAAACAACAATCAACCAAATCTGAAATTCTAGAAACTGGTATTAAAGTTATCGACCTTATCTGTCCTTTCTTAAAAGGTGGAAAGATTGGTTTATTCGGTGGAGCCGGTGTAGGTAAGACAGTTGTTATCCAAGAACTTATTCGCAACATCGCTCAAGAACATAGTGGTTATTCCGTGTTTGCTGGTGTAGGTGAAAGAAGTCGTGAAGGAAATGACTTATATCGAGAAATGAAAGAATCTGGCGTGTTAGAAAAGACTGCGCTGGTTTTCGGTCAAATGAACGAACCACCAGGTGCTCGTGCTCGTGTGGCTCTTACTGCTCTTTCAATGGCTGAATATTTCCGCGATGAAGAAGGTAAAGATTTACTTTTGTTTATCGACAACATTTTCCGCTTTACTCAGGCTGGATCTGAAGTATCCGCGCTTCTTGGCCGTATGCCATCTGCTGTAGGTTATCAGCCAACCCTCGCTACAGAAATGGGTGCCTTGCAAGAACGCATCACCAGTACCGAAAAAGGTTCTATCACCTCTGTACAGGCCGTATACGTGCCTGCAGACGACCTTACTGACCCAGCTCCTGCCACAACTTTCGCTCACTTAGATTCTACTGTGGTTTTGAATCGTTCACTTTCTGAACTTGGTATTTATCCAGCGGTAGATCCATTGGATTCAAACTCTACCATGTTGGATCCTTTGGTTGTTGGTGAAGAACATTATAACACCGCCCGTGATGTCCAGAGAGTTTTACAGAAATATAAGGACTTGCAAGATACAATTGCTATCTTGGGTATGGAAGAATTATCTGACGAAGATAAAATTACTGTTTCCCGCGCTCGTAAATTGCAAAAATTTTTATCCCAACCATTCTTTGTGGCTGAAACATTTACCGGTACTGAAGGTAAATATGTAAAATTAGCCGATACTATCCGCGGTTTTAGAGAAATTCTAGATGGTAAGCATGATGAAAAATCCGAGCAATCTTTCTATATGAAAGGTGGAATTGATGAGGTAAAGTAAAGTTTGTTGTCATTCCGAATCCCTCTTGTGGGATGAGGAATCTATACTTTATTTTAATAATCGGAATAGATCCCTCGTCGGCTACGGCCTCGCTCGGGATGACAAAAAATAAAAATTTATGTTAAAATTCAAAATCGTCACTCCGGAAAAAAGTATCTATGAAAATGAAATTTTTCAAATTACCATTCCGACTATGGACGGTGAAATTACAGTTTTACCAAATCATATTCCGCTTGTCTCTGTTCTTAAAGCCGGTGAATTAAAATTCAAAGACAAGGATGGCGAACATCAGATGGCAGTTTCGGGAGGATTTTTGGAAGTAAGAGGAAAAAATGAAATTGTGATTTTAGCCGATCACGCTGAACGAGTAGACCAGATAGATATTACCAGAGCCGAAGAAGCCAGAGTACGCGCTCAAGAACAAATGAAGAATATTAAGAACGTTCAAGACGTCGACTTTGCCAAGTTGCAAGCAGTTATAGACAGAGAGCTCAATAGATTGAGAGTAGCAAAAAAATACAGGAATTTACCAGCAAGTAAATAAAAACTTTAAATTAATAATCAAACATTCATATGGAAAAATGCCCAAAATGCAAAACAGTTTTAGGAGAGCAAGCAGATCCTTGCTTGTGTAATGAAAGTATATGTGTGGCTTGTTGTGAATGTGATCAGACTTGCGGTTGTGAATGTATTGATAAGGTAAACGCCTAAAAACTTCAATTTTTCTCTAAGATTAGCCTTCACGGTAACAAAACCTCAGTTTTTACGTCTTCTATAATATACACATATCTCCCCAAACAGGGGAGATAATGCTGTTTTATAAAAATTATGCAAGTAAATACAAAGAAAACAATTGAAATATATTGGGACCAGATAAAGCAACACAAAATTTCAGCGCTGGTTGTGTTTTTTGCTGTTATCTTAGCTTCGGCTGTAACTGTTATAACCCCCTTGTATTTTAAAAAAATCTTTGACCTTTTGGCCCAATCACAGCCAAAAGAAATTTTGGCACCTCAGCTGATTCACAACCTGTTTATTATTGCGGTTATAGAATTTATCGGCTGGATGTTTTGGCGTATCAGCACTTTTTTTATCTCTTATTTTCAAGTTTCCGTAATGGTAAATTTGTCTGATTTTTGTTTTAGATACATTCACAAGCATTCTTTTGCTTATTTTAATGATAATTTTGTTGGGTCACTTGTAAAAAAAGTAAATCGTTTTACCAGGTCATTCGAACATATTACAGATAAGTTATCTTTTGATATTTTACAATTATTAATAAATATAAGTTTAATAATCTTTGTTTTAATTAGAAAGAATGCTTATCTTGCTATCGCAATCGGCGTTTGGATTACCATCTTTTTTATTATAAATATATTGTTTACAAAATTTAAGCTCAAATACGATCTCGCGCGAAGCGAAGCAGATTCTTCCGCGACTGGAATTCTAGCAGATACAATAACAAATAATACCAACGTTAAATTGTTTGGCGGCTATATGGCTGAAGTAAAAAACTTTGCCAAAGCGATTGGTACCGTAAAAAAACTACGCTTATTTACCTGGAATCTGAGCAATGTTTATGAGGCAACTCAAGCTTTACTCACTACAGTTTTAGAAGTCGGAATTTTTTATATTGCTATTTTATTATGGAAACAAAATATTTTAACAATTGGTGATTTTATTCTCATACAGTCATACATATTGATTGTTATTATGAGAACATGGGATTTTGGTCGCGTAATTCGAGATATATATGAAAGCCTGGCTGAAGCGGATGAGATGAGCGCTGTTTTAAGTGAACCGCACAGCATAGTAGACACTAAAAATGCCAAAGACTTAAAAATTACCGAAGGTAAAATTGAATTCAACAAAGTTGATTTCTTCTACCATAAAACTCGTCCTATTCTAGAAAAATTCAACCTTAGTATTTCTGCCAAAGAAAAGGTGGCTTTAGTCGGTCCATCTGGAGGAGGTAAAACCACAATCATTAAATTGCTTTTGCGCATGTACGATGTAAGCGCAGGAAGTATTGTGATTGATGGGCAAAATATCAGCCATGTCAAAATGGAAAGTTTATGGAAAAATGTTAGCATGGTTCCGCAAGATCCAATTCTTTTCCACAGAAGCTTGCTAGAAAATATTCGCTATGGCAAACCAGACGCCACCGAAGAAGAAGTTATTAAAGCTGCCAAACTGGCTCACTGTCACGAATTTATCAAAGACTTGCCAGAAGGGTATAATACTTTTGTAGGTGAAAGAGGGGTAAAATTATCCGGTGGTGAACGTCAGCGCGTAGCTATAGCTAGGGCGATTCTGCACAACGCACCAATACTTATTCTAGATGAAGCGACTTCTAGTCTTGATTCTGAATCTGAACAATTGATTCAAAAAGCCCTGGATGTCCTTATAAAAGGCAAGACTGTGATTGTGGTGGCTCATCGTTTATCTACGATTATGAAAATGGATAGAATTATCGTGATTAAAGAGGGTAAGATTGTAGAGAACGGATCCCATCAAGAATTATTACAGCAAGAAAAAGGCTTGTATAAAAAACTCTGGGAAGTGCAGGCAGGCGGGTTTATTGCTTAAAAAATCTCCTTGCTTCACTGACTCATTTCGTTTATAATAAAGCAGCCCCAAAAGGGCTGTTTTATCTAACAATTTATGGCTAATTACAAACTAAACGAAGCCCAAAAACAAGCTGTGGAATACTTTGGCGGACCGCTAATTATTGTGGCTGGGGCAGGGACAGGTAAAACCACTGTTATTACCGAAAAGATTTCTCATATTCTAAAAAATAACTTGGCTACGGCTGAAGAAGTTTTGGCGCTCACTTTTACTGAAAAAGCCGCTACCGAAATGTTTGATCGAGTAGACGCTGACATTGATATTGGTTATGTGGATTTACAGATTTCTACCTTTCACGCCTTTTGTCAAAAGATTTTAGAAGAATACGGTCTTCATATTGGCCTTAGTCAAAAATTCAAACTCATTACTGAAACAGATGCTTGGCTTCTCGCTAGACAAAATTTAGATAAATTTAATCTTGATTATTATCGTCCAATGGGCAATCCGGCTAGTCACTTACACGCCCTGATTTCACATTTCCAAAAATGTAAAGACGAACTTATCACTCCGGCAGATTATCTCAAGTATGCTGAAGGTATCGTTGCTAATCAAGACAATATTGAACTAGATGACCAGTCACGGCTCACGGAAATTGCCAATGCCTATCACGTATATAATCAATTGCTTTTGGATAACAATGCGCTTGATTTTGCTGATCTTATTTTTTATACCACCAAACTACTCAAAGAGCGTCCAGCCATTTTGAAAGCCATACAAAAAAAGTTTAAATATATTTTGATTGATGAATTTCAAGATGTCAATTGGTCGCAGTACCAATTGGTGCGACTACTAACAGGCGACACCTCCCAACTAACCGTAGTGGGGGATGATGACCAAAGCATCTATGCCTTTAGAGGTGCTTCGGTCTCAAATATTTTACGATTCAAAGATGACTTTCCTCAAGCCAAAGAAATTGTTCTCAATGAAAATTACCGCTCTCAACAAGAAATTTTGGATTATGCCTACAAGCTTATTCAAAATAACAACCCAGATCGTTTGGAAGTAAAACTCAATGTTAATAAAAAATTGATTTTTACAGGGGAGAAAAAAGAATCTGAGACTTCAGCCGTAGCTCATATACACTGCGCCACCCTCGACGAAGAAGTCAAGAAAACCTTAGAAGAAATAGCGAGATTAAAACATTCAGATATCAATACCAAATGGAGTGACTTTGCTATTTTAGTACGCGCCAATAGTCATAGCGAGCCGTTTATTTCTGCCCTAGAAAAATCGGGCATGCCTTATGAATTTTTGGCCGCTTCCGGACTCTACCGCCAACCATTAGTTTTGGATTGTCTCAACTTCTTTAAACTACTTGATAATTACCGAGAATCAACCGCAGTTTTTCGATTGCTACTACTACCGGTTTGGAAAATAGATGATCATGATTTACAAAAAATCACTTATAATGCCAAAAGAAAAGCTATTTCATTTTACGAATCGTTAAAATACGCCGAACAGTTTGGTTTATCTCCCCAAGGAATTGAGACAGCCAACAAACTGATCGCTATTATTAATTCCGGTTTGCAAAATGCCAAAAAAGAAAAACCAACTACGGTTTTATTCCACTTCCTCCAAGACAGCGGCATGTTGGAATATCTCACCAAAGAAGAATTGAATCAAAACAAAGAAGTCATTAGACAAATATACCAACTCAAGGAATTTTTTGAGTATATAAAAAATTACGAAACAAGCGTGATGGGCGCAACGGTTGTGAATTTCCTAGAACATTTTAATTATGTGATAGAGTCTGGCGATCCTGGCGGAATGTATCAAGCAAGCGACAACACAGACGCTATCAATATTATTACTGTTCACAAATCCAAAGGTTTGGAGTTTAAGTATGCGTTTGTGGTAAATATGGTGGAAGACAGATTTCCTGGTCGTCGCCGTGGCGAGTCTATAGAGCTCCCAAGCGCTTTTATCAAAGAACAACTGTCAGAAGGGGATAATCATATGCAAGAAGAACGGCGTTTGTTTTATGTGGCCATTACCAGAGCCAAAGAACGACTATACCTTACAAGCGCTGATGATTACGGCGGGGTAAAAAATAAAAAAATTTCTCGTTTCTTGCCCGAGCTGGGTTTCAATGTCTTAGAAAAAACCGCCGCCCAAAAAGAAGACTTCAAACTTTCCAACCCAACCAAACACAAAGATGATGCGGAGTTTGTTTACGAGTTGCCAAAAGTTTTTTCCTTTTCTCAAATAAAGGCCTATCGTACTTGTCCATATCAGTATAAACTGGCACATATCTTGAGAATTCCAACTAGCGGTAGCGCCAGTTTTAGCTTTGGCCAGAGCATGCACAGCACCATGCAAAAATTTTACGAGAAATTAAAAGAGCTAAACCAAGCTACCCAAACCTCTTTGTTTACCGAAACACCTGCTGGCAAAGTTTCTAGTAATGGTGTAAAAGCCCCTAGTCTAGATGAATTAATGGCATTTTATGAAGAATCGTGGATAGGCGATTGGTACCAGGACGCAGCTCAAAAAGAAAAATATTATAAAACCGGTAAAGAAATTTTGCGCGCTTTTTATGAGTCAGAAAAAGAAAATTGGACTGTGCCAGTGGCAATGGAAGGCTGGTTCAAAATCAAAGTTGGGGAACATCTAGTGCATGGACGCATAGATAGAATAGATCAATCAGCCGATGGCACTTTAGAAATTATTGATTACAAAACCGGCAAGAGTAAAGAAAAATTAGAGAGCGAAGATAAAGACCAATTATTAATTTACCAAATAGCTGTTAATCAATTACCAGAATATAACCAAGTGGGCAACGCTGGCAAGCTGACTTATTTTTATCTAAATGATAATGCCAAACTATCTTTCCTAGGCACTGAGAAAGAAATAGAAAAGCTTAAAGAAAAAATGACTAACACTATGTCTGAAATTAAATCTGGAAATTTTAAAGCCACTCCGAGCGCGCAAGTATGTAAGAGTTGTGATTTTAGAAATATTTGCCAATTTAGAGTTTAATATTTTTAGTATGATTCTCTCTGCTCAACAAATTAAGGAGGTGGTACAAGAAGGTAAGCTTGGTATTGATTCGTTTAACGAGGCTAATATTAAAGGCGCAAGCTATACATTTACTCTCGATGCAACAATACACTGCTTAGACGAAGGACAAATATTGCGAGCAGATACAAAACCAAAACACACAGAACATTCAATACCAGACGAAGGATATATTCTTGAACCTGGTCAGTTTGTGCTTGGGTTTACTAAAGAAAAATTAACATTAAATGGTAAGTACGCCTGCATGTTAAGCGCTCGCGGTTCGTGCGCCCAAATCGGATTAAGCATTTTGCTCGGATCACATTTTGCTGAACCTGATACTGATTGTAAACAAACACTTGAGATAAGCAATGTTTCCAAATCACCAATACTTTTATTCCGAGATATGCCTATTGTCAAAGGAGTATTTATGCCAATTAGTGAATAAAAACTTACATCTATAGAAATTAATTACTTTTTATGGTCATGAGATCACTCGGAGACATTCTCAAACGTCAGATGAAACAAACCCCTGTCTGGAAACAAGTGACAGCTACTCTTGTGGTAGAAAAAGTAAATGATGTTATCAAAGAATTATTCGGCCAGGGAGCAGGTAAATACGCCCAGGCAATTTACTTTAAAAACAAAGTTATTGCTATTACTTGTCTGAGCTCGGTTATGGCTCAGGAAATCAAGCTAAACGAAAAGAAAATACTTCTAACTACCAACAACAAACTCGGCTCAAATGTAGTGGAACAAATCAAGTATTTGGTGTAAAATAAGACATAAATACACAGGGTTGCCAAACCCATAAAATAGGGCTAAAATAACCTGACAACTACCTAAACTTATGACTTTACGTCATTATCTAATCTTAATGTCCATCGGGGCGTTTATTTGTTGGTTGGCCTGGTTTTTTGTTTTAGGCAGTATTGATCCAACCCAAGCCAAGTTTTTTGGGTTTCTATTTTTCTATCTCAGTCTGTTTTTGGCTCTTACTGGCACTATATCTGTTATTGGCTTTCTGATTAAAAAAATAATTTTAAAAGAAGACCAGGTTGTTTTTCATCATGTGAAGTCAACTTTTAGACAAGGAACTTTGACCGCCCTTCTCATCATTTCAGGTTTGATTCTTTTACAGATAAAATTACTAGCTTGGTGGAGCGCGATTTTACTTATTCTGCTCTTTGCCACAATAGAAGGAGTTATTTTTACCAGTCGTAAATATAACAATCGTGATTTATAAATATGTTTGAAGGATTATTAAAAAAATTCAGAAAAGATATTGGCATTGATTTGGGCACAGCCAACACTCTTGTCTATGTCAAAGGACGGGGGATAGTTATCAACGAACCAAGCGTGGTGGCCGTCAATACCAAAACGGAACAGATTTTGGCAGTTGGCAACGAAGCCAAGGACATGCTTGGCAAAACTCCACCTCATATTGTCACTACCAGACCACTCATCAGCGGTATTATTTCTGATTTCGAAGTGACGGAAAAAATGTTAAAATATTTTATTGATAAAGTCTACGAAGACAACATGAATATTATGACTCGTCCGCGAGTAGTTGTGGGCGCGCCTCTTGAAATTACCGAAGTAGAATTAAAAGCTATTAACGACGCCGCTACCAATGCCGGCGCCAGAGAAGTGATTGTTGTCCAAGAACCAATGGCCGCTGCTATTGGCGCTCGTATGCCCATCCGCGAACCGGTCGGAAATTTTATTGTGGAAATGGGTGGCGGAACATCAGAGATTGCAGTTATATCACTAAGCGGAATTGTGACATGGCGATCAATTCCAGTAGCGGGGGATGAACTCAATCGCAATATTGTACAATATGCCAGAGAAAAATTTAATCTTCTTTTGGGTGAAAAACAATCTGAAGAAATAAAAATAAAGATCGGTTCAGCTATCGAGCTCAACGAACCTATGCTGTTCCCAATGCGTGGACGAGATCTGGTGACTGGTCTGCCAAAAGAAATAATGATTAATGATACTCAGGTCAGAGAATCAATGACAAAATCACTGCGAACCATTATTGAAAATATCAAAGGAGTCTTGGAAACTACTCCACCAGAATTAGTGGCCGACATTCACGAACGAGGTATTGTCCTTTCCGGTGGTGGCGCGCTTCTGCGAGGTTTTGATCAGCTAATTGCCAGAGCTGTTGAGATTCCAGTACGCATTGCTGATGATCCACTTACTTCGGTTGTGCGAGGCACAGGCATTCTTTTAGATGACGACGAACTTCTTAATGAAATTGCAATTAAAAACAGACAGAAGGGGACTGAACTTTAATTTGTAAATATGCTTCGTTTTAAAACAAGAAATTATCTATTTTTAGGATTTATCTTGATTTTAATTATCTTTTTTCACTACTTCGGCTGGTTAAATTTTATCGAAAGACCTATTAAGGCTCTGATTATTCCAATTTCTACAAGAATTACTCATTGGCGGGTATCTTCTCAAGATTTTTTTAATAGTTATTTTTCCAATAAGGACGAACTTGTAGAAAGCTACAATAAATGCCTGGCAAAAAATCAAGACAGCGAAGTGGCTGATGTAAAATCAAAAGACTTAGAACAAGAAAACAACGAACTAAGAAAACAGCTTGGTTTTTTTCATCGCCGTAATTTTACTCATGTCACTGCTAATGTTGTAGGGCTTAATACCGACAATATTGAAAAAATGATAATTATTAATGCCGGAGAGCAGGATGGTTTGAAAAATGATCAGCCGGTGATTGTAGGAGACGGTGTAATCGTTGGCACTATCGCTAAGGTAGAAAAAGATATTTCCATGGTACGCCTGATAAACGACAACCAAAGTAAAGTTGCTGCAACTCTACTCAACAAAGACGGTAGTTTGGGTGTAGTGGAAGGTGGTTATGGTCTAAGTATTAAAATGAATTTTATCCCTAGAAACGAAGTTGTGTTAGTTGGAGATAAGGTAATTACTTCAGGCTTAGAAGAAAACGTGCCCAGAGGACTTTTGATTGGAGAAGTATCAGTAGCTGAAAACGAAGCCTACCAACCCTTCCAGCAAGCAGTACTTACCCCCGCTGTAGATCTTTCCAAACTCTTTATTGTTAGTGTTTTGATTTCCAACTAATTTTCAAACCGGTTATGAAATTTTTACAAAAAACACTATTTTTATTTTTATCTGTCCTGCTTATTTTGGTAGCACATATTTTTATAATCAATCTATTTCCTTATCCATATAATCATCTCAATACTGTTTTTGGAATGTTGCTATTTTTTCTTACTATCAAACCTAGCCGACAGATTATTTGGCTAGCAATTATTCTTTCCTATTTTTTAGAGCTTCTCAGCGGTATTCCTTTTGGCATTGGCCAAGCTTCTCTAATTATTAGCCTGATTGCCATCAATTGGTTTCAGCTAAATATCCTTACTAATCGTTCTGCCTATATCATTTTTATCTCTACAGCTATTGGCATGATTTTTTATCGAGCTATATTTTTTTCCTTTTTAGTTATTTATAATTATTTCGGTAACAATCCCTTATTACCAGGCAAGGAGGTATTTAGCGATATTGCTTGGGAAGTTTTATTAACTTCTTTAGAAGTTGCTATTCTCTATTTTATTTATTCCAAATTTATCAGAATTTTTCGCAAAAATTTTCGAATAAGCTACTAAATATGGCAAAACTTTTTAATGTATCTGAAGAAAAAATAGGGGATGCCAATCTGGATGGGAAATATAGCCGTAACTGGGTAGAAGAGTCTTTTAATTTCGAAGGTCAGAGTGGCAAACAAGTGGCCGTTTCCCATACCAACAATTATCTGGGCACCAGCATCTCCAAAAAAACCGTTGCCATTTTGACAATCGTGGTTGCTTTAGGTTTAGGCGTGCTTTTTGGTAAAACTTTTTATTTACAAATTTTAAAAGGTAATTATTACGAAACTTTGGCGGAAGGCAATCGTATTCGTCTGAGACCAATTTTGGCAGAACGGGGGATTATCTACGACAGATTTCATAACGAACTTGTCCAGAACATTCCAAACTTTTCTCTCAATCTTGTCCCTCAAGATTTGCCTCGTAATAAAGAAAAGAGGGAAGAAATAATTAATAAAGTGGTAGAATTAAGCAGTATTCCCAAAGAACAAATTACTGATTTATTGAATAAGTACCAATTTTATAGTTACGCTTCTTTGGTAATCAAAGAAAATCTAGATTACGAATCTGCTCTTAAGCTATATATAAAAAGTTCCCAACTGCCAGGCATTTCCATTGAAAAAGGCAGTAAACGAAACTACATTCACGACAGTGTTAGCGTTAGTAGCAGTCTAAGTATCTCTCATTTGCTTGGCTATCTAGGGAAATTAAACGAAACAGAACTGGAAAATTTAAAGGGACAAAATGAATATTTACCATTTGATAATATTGGTAAAACAGGTTTAGAAAAAACTTATGAATCAGATCTGCGTGGTAAATACGGCTTAAAAAAAGTTGAAGTAAATGCTATTGGTCACGAACAAAATGTTCTGGCCGAAGAACCTCCATACCCAGGTAAAAATCTTATTCTCTCATTAGATTTTGAAGCGCAAAAAAAACTGGAAGATTTGACTCAAAAAATGTTGACTCATCTAAACAAAAAACGTGCCTCGGCTATTGCTATGGATCCGCGCGACGGCTCAATCATCGCTATGGTCAGTTTGCCAGCTTTTAATAATAATGATTTTTCAGGCGGTATTTCTCAGGCTGATTACTCTAAATATAGTAATGACCTCGACCATCCTTTATTCAACAGATCTGTCGGCGGTACTTATCCTTCAGGATCTACAATCAAACTAATTATCGCAGCCGCTGCTTTAGAAGAAAAAGTTATTACTTCGGCAACTACTTTTTTAAGTACTGGTGGCTTGCAACTAGGAGACCACTTATTCAGAGATTGGAAGGTTGGGGGGCATGGAATTACAAATGTAGGCAAGGCTCTGGCTTGGTCAGTGAATACTTTTTTCTATTATGTTGGTGGTGGATACAAAAATTTTGTTGGCTTAGGGGTGGATAGAATTGTAAAATACATGCAGGCTTTTGGAATTTCTAAAAAATCAGGCATTGATATAAACGGCGAAGCCACTGGTTTTTTACCAAGCAAAGATTGGAAGCTGGCGACCAAAAAAGAAACTTGGTATGTGGGTGATACTTATAATCTTTCTATCGGCCAGGGAGACTTACTAGTCACACCTATTCAAGTTGCAGTTTGGACTGCGGCTGTAGCCAACGGTGGAAGTGTTGTCCAGCCACACCTAGCTCAACAATTGGAAGAACCAGTCACTCACAATAAGACTAATCTAGACTTTAAAAAAACCAAGGTTCCAGTGAGTGACTATAATCTAGCTTTGGTGCGTCAAGGTATGCGAGACTGTGTCAGCTACGGTAGCTGTCAGATGATGAAAGCTTTGCCATTCTCAAGTGGTGGTAAAACGGGAACTGCCCAATGGAACTCAAACAAAGATAACCATGCTTGGTTTACCTCATTTGCGCCTTTAGAAAACCCAAAAATCGTGGTTACCGTGCTTGTAGAAGAGGGGGTCGAAGGAAGCACAGCCGTCGAACCGATCGCTCGAGACTTTCTGCTCTGGTGGGGTAAAAAGTATCAAAATTAAGGTTGATTTATTTATACGGTATGCTATACTTTTAAAAGCTATTTAAGTAAATTTTAAACTTTTAAGCCAACTAAAATACCCTATGTCAGATGAAAAAATTCAGTATGTAAGCCCTCAAAGATTGGAAGAATTAAAACAAGAATTGATTCACCTCAAAGATGAAAAAATCCCAAACATCGCCACTCGTATAGATGACGCCAAACAGCATGGCGACTTATCAGAAAATGCTGAATACCACCAAGCTAAAGAAGAGATGGCCTGGGCTCACGGAAGACGCCAAGAGCTTGAATATATTATAGATAACGCCCAAGTAGTAAGTTCTGCTCCTCAAAAACAAGGCAAGATAATCGTCGGCAGTACCATTGTTATTAAAACAAACGACAAAACAAAAACTTATACCATTGTCGGTCCGCAAGAAGCAGATCCTTTGCAAGGTAAAATTTCCAACCAATCACCTTTAGGAGAAGCTTTCCTTGGCCATAAGGTAGGGGATGAAGTTTTGGCTCACACCCCAGCAGGAAAACAAACATACGAAATTTTAGAAGTAAAGTAATAGCGAATCATCCATAGTAATTTTTTAAATATGCCAAATGAAATCAGAGAAGATATCGTACGATTGGAAAGACTAAATTATTTGCGCTCGGCTGGTATTAATCCTTACCCAAGCCTGACAGAAGAAAGAATTTCTATTTCCGAAGCTTTGACTAAGCCGGAAGCTACTCCAGTTAAAATTGCTGGGAGACTTATAGCCAAAAGAGAGATGGGAAAAATTAGTTTTTCTCATCTTAGAGATGCTAGCGGTAAAATTCAAGTCGCTTTTTCTGAAAAAGAACTTGGCAAAGACCAATATAAACTTTTTATAAAATATTTTGACTTAGGTGATTTTTTGCATATTGAAGGCGATATTTTTACTACCCACAAAGGCGAACTGACAGTTCTAGTAAAAAAATATCAACTACTAAGCAAGGCGCTTCTGCCGATGCCTGAAAAATTTCACGGTCTCAATGATATAGAAACTAGGTACAGACAAAGATATTTGGATTTGATTGCCAACGAAGAATCAATGCGAATTGCCAAAGTTCGTAGTCTTATCGTTCGAGAAATTAGAAATTATTTTGATAGTAAAGGTTTTTTTGAAGTAGAAACTCCAGTTTTACAAACTCTTTATGGTGGCGCTCTAGCCAAACCGTTTGTGACCCATCACAATGCTTTAGACATTCCTTTATATCTTCGTGTTGCTCCGGAGCTATATCTCAAACGCTTGATTGTTGGTGGTTTTGAAAAAGTCTATGAAGTAGCCAAATGTTTTAGAAATGAAGGAATAGACAATAATCATAATCCCGAATTTACTCAGATTGAATTTTATTGGGCATATGCTAACTACCAAGATCTAATGAATTTGGTAGAAGATTTATTACCAAAAATAATTACAGCCGCCGGCTTACCTCTCAAATTTAAAGTAGGGGATGATGATGTTGATTTTACCCCTCCTTATCCTCGCCAAACTATGCGCGCAATTATCATGGAATATGCCAAAATTGATATAGAAGAATTTGCTGACCAAAAATCTTTATATGAAAAAATAAAAGATCTTCATATAGATGGCGTGGACAAGGATACCGGCTATGGCAAGATGGTTGATGAAATTTATAAAACTTACGCCCGACCAAAAATCATCAATCCGATATTTATGATTGACCACCCAGTAGAACTTTCTCCACTGGCCAAACGCAAAACCGACAACGACAAATATGTAGAACGTCTACAGCTTGTTTGTGTGGGAGGAAACGAATTATGTAATGGCTTCTCTGAGCTCAACGACCCAATAGATCAAGAATCAAGATTCAAAGACCAAGAACGCCTTGGCGCAGCCGGAGATGAAGAGAGCATGCCTTATGACGAAGATTTTGTGACTGCTCTCAAGCACGGCATGCCACCAACCGCAGGTCTTGGCATGGGTATTGATAGACTAGTCAAACTTTTAATGGATGTCCAAAATCTAAAAGAAGTAATTTTATTCCCCACCTTAAAACCGGAAAATAAAGAATAGTTGTATGCAGAAAGTAATGGTATTTGGCACATTTGATATTGTCCATCCCGGGCATATCCATATGTTAAAAGAAGCCAAAACCTACGGTGATTATCTTATTGTAATTGTTTCTAGGGACGAAATCACCCACCAAGTAAAAGGCAAAGCGCCAATGCTAGATGAAAAAACACGATTAGAACACGTTAAACAATTAAATATTGCCGACAAAGTCAGGCTAGGAAACTTGGGAGAAGATAGATATCAAGCTATCAGAGAAGAGGACCCTGATATTATCGCGCTAGGATATGATCAAGTCGCTTTTGTTGATAAGCTCAAAGAAAATATAAAAGATACTATAAAAATAGTTCGCCTCCAACCATTTCAACCGGAAATTTATAAAAGCTCAAAAATAAAAGAAAAAATGCAAAATCAAGAATAGCTAATATGCAAAAAATTCTTATCGCTACTGGTAATAAAGAAAAGTTTAGAGAAATAACAGCTGAGTTGGCCGACATGCATTTTAAGTTTGTCAGCCTCAAAGACGTAGGCTTAGACAAAATCGAAGTAGATGAACCGCACGACACCACTTGGCAAAATGCTTTAGAAAAGGCTAGATTTTTTGCAAAAAAAAGTGGGCTACTGACTTTAGCCGAAGACACAGGCTTATTTATAAATCATCTAAAAGGTCAACCTGGAATAAAATCAAAAAGATACGCCCCGACAGCTCTAGAGAGAAATACTAAAATTTTAGAACAATTAAAAGGCATACCTGAAAAAAAACGCAGTGCTTACTTTGAAACTACTGGCTGTCTTTTTGATCCACAAACAGATAATTTTTTTACGTTTAACGGAAGGTTGGATGGTTTGATTACAGATAAAATTGGCAGCGATCTCAATGAAGATATGGGTTATGATCCGATTTTTTATTTTCCGAACCTTAAAAAATTATTTTCTGAAATGAATATTTTAGAAAAAAACAGAATTAGCCACAGAGGAAAGATGATTAACCAGGTTAGGTATTTTTTAATAAAAAATTACCAACCAAAACAAATAATCTGCGCTGCTGGCATTGTTGTCAAAGACGGCAAGATGCTTATGACCAAACGACGTGACCATAGACCTGACTTTAATGACAAGTGGGAATTTCCCGGTGGTGGAGTAGAAGACGGTGCAACTTTTATAGAGACAGTAAGAGATGAAGTCCTAGAAGAGTCCGGCTTTAAGGTGAAGGTTGAAGAACAGTTGCCTGATATTTTGACGTCTCTCGTTAAAAAAGAACACTACCAAGTACATTTATTTATGTGTATTTGCTCAATCGTGTCGGGAAAAATAAAAATAGCTGAAGCCGAAAGTTCTGACTATGGATGGTTTACCTACAAAGAAGCTTTGAAGATGGACATGTTACCTTTGAACAAAAAACTTATTCAATCTAAAAATAACAAAAAAATACTTTTAAAATATATTAAGTAAAAACCGTCGCGCTTCAATAGACGATTGCGCGACGTGATTTCGTTAAATCAATATGCTAGACATAAAATTTATCAGAGAAAACATAGAGTTAATAAGACAAAATTGCGCTAATCGTTTTGTTAAAGTAGATCTAGACGAACTATTAAAAATTGACGAAGAAAAACGCTCTATTCAAAAAGAAATAGAGAGCTTAAGGGCTCAAAGAAAAAGCCAATCCAAAGGCAAGCCCAGCGAAGAAGACATGCTAAAGCTTCGTAAAATGGGGGATGAGATAGCTTTGTTGGAAAATAAAATATCAGATTTAGAACCAAAATATTTGGATCTTTTATTAAAAATTCCTAATCTTACTCACTCAGAAACTCCAGTCGGCGGAGAAGAGGATTATAAAGTTATTATAACAAGTGGTAATCCACCTGAGTTTTCTTTCCCTGCCAAAGACCATGAGGAATTAATGACAAACCTTGATTTGATTGATTTTGAACGTGGCGCCAAAGTGGCTAGTTCCAAGTTTTATTTTACCAAAAATAATCTAGTACGACTCAATCAAGCCTTAATAAATTACGGTATGGATGTTGTTAGCCGCCATGGTTTTACCCTGGTAGAAACACCAGATATGGCTAAAAACGAAATCCTGACTGGCCTTGGCTTTAATCCAAGAGGTGAAGAAGACCAAATTTACCAAGTAGCCGGCGAAGAGATGAGCTTGATTGGTACCGCTGAAATAACTATGGGTGGTTATCATGCCAACGAAGTTTTAGACTTGTCAAAAGGACCAATCAAATACGCGGCTGTTTCACATTGTTTCCGCAAAGAAGCTGGTGCCTACGGACGTACTAGCAAGGGTTTATACCGAGTACACCAATTCACAAAATTGGAAATGTTTGTCTATTGTCGACCGGAAGATAGTGAGAAAATGCACCAAGAGCTCTTGGGTATCGAGCGGGAAATTGCTACTGGCCTAGAAATACCATACAGAGTGATTGATATTGCTAGTGGTGATCTAGGCGGACCAGCATATCGCAAATATGATATTGAGGCTTGGATGACTATGAAAAATGATTACGGAGAGATAACCAGTACTAGCAACTGTACAGACTACCAAGCGCGCAGACTTAATATTAAATACAAAAAAGAAGACGGCTCAAATGAATTTGTTCATACCTTAAATGGCACTGCGGTGGTACTGAGCCGTTTTCCAATTGCCATTGTTGAAAACTTCCAGCAAGCTGATGGCAGCGTTCTTATTCCAAAAGTTTTACAAAAATATACCGGCTTTGAAAAACTCTAAACAATTATATTTTGTATGCTCACTTGGCTAAAAATAGATGCTGAGGCTATCAAATATAATGCAAAGCAATTCAAAAAACTGATCGGACCAAAAGTCTTGCTCATGCCTGTAATCAAGGCCAATGCTTATGGTCATGGATTTCTAAAAGTAGCCAAGATTCTTCAAGATATAAAAGAAGTAGATAGAATTTGCGTTGTCAATCTAGATGAAGCAGTCGATCTTATCAAAAATAAACTTACTAATAAACCAGTAATTATCTTAAGTTTTTTTGATAATCAAGACAGTGAAAAATTCAATTTGGCTATAAAAAATAATATAATCTTTCCATTATACGATCTCAAAAATGCCCGGATTTTAAATAGAGCAGGGGAGAGGCTAAAGAAAAAAATAAAAGTACATTTAAAAATTGATACTGGCGCCTCTCGTCTGGGCATTTCACCAAAGGACACCCTTAGTTTTGTCAAAGCTTTGCAAAAATTTAAGCACCTGGAATTAGAAGGATTATGGAGCCATTTTGCTTCAAGCGAAGATGATCCAGAATATACTAAAACTCAACATAGTATATTAATGTCAGTTGACGATACTTTGCAAAAAAATGGTTTTAATATTCCCATAAAACACATCGCTTGCTCTTCAGCTACCTTGAACACAAAATTTACTCATGAAAATGCTGTAAGATTAGGCATTAGTTTGTATGGCTTATACCCAGATAAAAAACAAACTATCAAATTGAAACCCGCTCTTTCATGGTATACAACCATAATCCAGACAAAAGATCTGCCTAAGGGCACAAAAGTAGGGTATGGGGGCACTTATACAACCAAAAAACAAACTCAAGTGGCTGTGCTGGCAGTTGGTTATTGGGACGGCTATGATAGGAGATTATCAAACAACGGTCATGTTTTAATAAAAAATAAATTTTGTAAAATTATCGGCAGGGTTTGCATGAATATTTGCATGGTGGATATTACCGGTTTAAAAGTAAAAGCAGGGGATAGAGTGACGCTTGTTGGCCAAAGTGGAAAAAAGATTGTCTCTATAGATGACCTAGCTAAATGGTGCCTGACCATCAACTACGAAATCGTAGATAGAATTAATCCAACTTTACCACGCCTATAAATACACACTAATAAGCACATGAAACATTTTCGTTCCGAAAAAGCATTCGCCAAGTACAAACCTGAAGAAAGTTGGAAAAAGAAACTTTCGCGTGTTTTTAAACGAAAACAAAAAGCTATTCCCATTTCTGATTTACCCTCTCACTATAAATCAAACCCATATAAACCTCAAAATCAATTAAAACCCAACAAAACCAAGCTAAAACTAATCATTCTTATCATCCTAATTTTAGGATGGATATTTTGCTTGGCTTATACGCCATATTTTAAAATAAATAAAATCTCATACTTCAATCTTGGCAATACTTCTCGCGCCGAACTGGAATCTTTTATACATAGCAACTATCTCAACCGGGCTAGCTGGCTACCCGTTGATAATTACTTCTTTATCAATTCTAATAGGTCGGCCAACAATATCAAAGACCGTTTTTCTCTAGAGAGCGTTATTGTTACCAAAGTTTTTCCAAATGGATTAAATATCGAAGTTAAAGAAAAAATATCGGCTATTATTTATGATAATAGCAAAAAATATTTTCTTTTAGATAAGGAAGGGACAGTTATCAAGCCTTTGGCAGATGTGGGCGCTGACGAGCTAAAACTAAAGCCTCAGAGCCCTTCTTACAGCCAACTATCCAGCACAAGTACCACCTCTACAACGCTAAGCGTTGTAACTAGCACGCTGAGCGTGCTACAAGTAAGCCTATCAAGCACTCCAACCTACGAACACACTCCAAATAACGAAAAAATAAAAAGATTTTTTATAGATTATCCTGTGGTTTATGATAGAAGAAATATTAATATAGAAGATAAACAAAAAAATGTTTTACCAACTGAATATATAGATAGTATTATCGCTTGGAACAAAGAACTGAGCCAGCAGGGGAGACTAAAGCCCAAATTCTTCGTTTTTGACAATTTGAACTCCGGAATCGTAATTGAGACTGGTGAGCCATGGTATATTATCTTCCAACCAAAAAATGATACAAATTTACAGATGACCGTCTTTAGGGAAATGTTAACAACAATAAAACCAAAAGCGTACATTGACCTCCGCTTTGGTGAAAAGGTTTATTGGAAGTAGGGGGAGAGGTGTTAATAAGTTATTTGACTCTATTTTAGGAGTATTATATAATTGAGTATAATATCTCTTACACTCAATTCAATATGGCTAATCTAAACAAATCCCAAAGAATATCCCATCTTCTACAGAAGAGCTTTGATACTGTTATTTCGGATCTTTATTTGAATAAAAAACTTTCTTCTATAGAAATAGCTGACGAATTACTTTTAAAAACAAAAATTTCCATAACACCAAGATCAATCCAACGTCAACTTAAAAAATTAAATGTGATAAGAAATTTTAGCGATGCTTTCAACTTGTCTATTGAGAAAGGAAGAAAGTCATACGAACACCTCAAACGATCGGTAAAATCAAAAGACATGCGAAAAGGCATCCAACCCAAGCTTAGGTACCAAGTAATGCAACGAGATGGGTTTAAATGTGTTTTGTGCGGTAATACAGCCAAGGATGATCGTTTGGAAATTGACCACGTAAACCCTGTTGTCTTTGGTGGAATAAATGACCTGTCTAATTTAAGAACCCTTTGTTCAGAATGTAATAAAGGTAAAATGCTTCTAGAAGAAAGGGGGCTGAAAAAAATATGAACCGTCTCCCCTATTTAGATGATTTTATTTTAAATCTAAAAGCTAACAACTTTTCAGAAGAAACTGCGTATAATTATGAACGCGACCTTAACACCTTTGAAAATTTTTTAAACGAAGACATAAACAAAGCTTTTGAAATCATAGATAAAACCGATATTTTGCGCTACAAAGCCTATCTTTCATCATCTGACCGTAAAACATCTGTCTCCAAGGAAAAAACTAAGAAAAAACTAAGTAGTTATTCAACGAACAGGATGCTTTCAGCTTTAAGGTCATATTTGAAATTTATGGAAGAAATGGATCATGAGCCACCTATTTCATCAATGGCTGTAAAACTGATAAAAAACATCAAAAAACATGGTCAGGTGCCTGAATTCACAGAATTAATCAAACTTATCGAGGCGCCAATGAAATACGAAGATAACGAGCAGGTGGCCTTGCGCAATCGAGCTATGCTAGAGACTCTTTTTGCTACTGGCATGCGTATTTCTGAATTATTATCTCTAAAAGTTAATCAAATTGATCAAACCGGACGTATTTATGTACTTGGAAAAGGAAAAAAACAACGATTTGTCTATTTAACACCAAGAGCACTCACCCATCTAAAAAACTACCTAGCAAAAAGAAATAGCGTTTCTGAGATGTTATTTGTCCCCTATCGTGGTAGAAATAATAATGAAAGAAATAAAAAAATATCTACAAATTATTTACAATTTAAAATAAAAAAATATCGAGAATACCTCGATATCAACATCCCTATTAGCGCCCATACCTTACGACATGGTTTTGCCACTTATTTGGCTGAAAACGGGGCAAATCCTGCCGCTATTCAAATTCTTCTTGGCCATGAATCTCTAGACACAACCACCCGCTACGTACACGCTTCTGATAAGTTTGCCGAAAAGACCCATCACGACTTCCATCCTTTATTTGAAAACGAAAAAAAATAACCTACAGACTCGCTTCAATAATATTATCAAGCATCTCTGAAAAACTTATTCCGGCTTTGCCAGCGGCCTCAGGCAGAAGACTTGTTGGCGTCATACCTGGAATAGTATTTGTTTCAAGAATATATAACTTCTGGTCATCGCCGACAAAAATATCGGTGCGGGACATACCTCTACAACCCAAAGCTCTATGCGCTTGGATAGCTAATTTTTGCAATTCTTGATTGGTATGCTCATCAAAATCCGCAGGACAAATATGAGTTGAACCTCCGGTTTTATATTTTGATTTATAATCATAAAATTCTCCCGCATTTGGCAAAATGTGCGTTGGAGGTAAGACCATCAGTTGGCCATCTTTTTCCAAAACTCCACAAGTAGCTTCTTGGCCCGCAACAAACTTTTGCGCCATTAACCATGGAAATAATTTTATAGTTTTATCAATTATTTTTTTCAGATCTTCTTTTGATTTTATAATATTAACTCCGACAGCTGAACCTTGATCAACCGGCTTAACAACACAAGGGAAACCAATTTTATTTACAATATCTTGTGTAATTTTTTCTTGATCTCGTTTCCAGCCGTCTTTTTTAAAATTTATAAATTCCGGATATGGCAAACCATTGGCGTGATAAATTTGCGCGGAAAAAATTTTATTCATCGCCAAAGCGCTAGCGAGTACTCCCGAACCGGTATATTTTATAGCCAAAGTATCAAACATACCTTGCACTCCTCCATCCTCTCCTGGAGAGCCATGCATGGCAATAAAAATAATATCAAAAAGTTTTTTGTCTTTATTTATAAA